>NZ_CP133111.1:3627500-3952500 GCF_033001325.1 Rhodopseudomonas sp. BAL398 | reverse complement strand
CGGCCAGCACATCGATTTCGCGATCCAGGTGGATGACACGCTGTCGCTGCCGCTGGACCGCAGCGATCTGGCCGAGGTGCTGGGCAATCTGCTCGACAATGCCAC
Organism: Rhodopseudomonas sp. BAL398; assembly: GCF_033001325.1. Classification (NCBI taxonomy): domain Bacteria; kingdom Pseudomonadati; phylum Pseudomonadota; class Alphaproteobacteria; order Hyphomicrobiales; family Nitrobacteraceae; genus Rhodopseudomonas; species Rhodopseudomonas sp. BAL398. The sequence goes on along the minus strand of NZ_CP133111.1, from coordinate 3,952,395 downwards.
CCGCCACGCCAAAGCGCGGGTCCGGATCAGCGCTGGCCACGGCGCCGGCGGCGCCTTTGTCTGCATCGAGGACGATGGCTGCGGCGTGGCACCGGCGGCGCGCGACGCGGTGCTGGGCCGCGGCATCCGGCTCGATCAGCGCGGCGGCGCCGGCCTCGGCCTGTCGATCGTCCAGGATGTGCTGGAGGCCTATGGCTGGAGCCTGCGGCTCACCGATTCGGAGCTTGGCGGGCTGAAAGCCTGCTGCGGCCCCGCCGACTGAGCGCCGGCGCAGGGCAATCGCTGGAAGTTTGCGGTCGCCACGAGGATCACCCTCCCCTGGAGGGGGAGGGTCGCTCGCGCAGCGAGCGGGGTGGGGTGGCGAAGAGTTTATCCGCCGTGCCCGCGGCTCACCCCACCCGGCTTCGCTGCGCTTCGCCGAGGCGAGCCCTGGCGTGCACCGCGCTTTGCGCGGCACCCGCCGACCCTCCCCCTCCAGAGGAGGGTGAAGAAAGCTCCGATGTAATCACCGGCGAAAATCCATCTGCGATAGGCTTGGGGCGCCCCTTGGCGCGGTTGGGGCCGGAAATCTTGCGTTCGATGGCCCGGTCGCTATATCGGGGCCATCCCTTTCCTTTCAGATTGAGCGGATTTCCATGACGACGATCGACACCGCCCCACAATCCCAGCCGTTCCAGGCCGAGGTCGCCGAACTCCTGAACCTGATGGTGCATTCGGTCTATTCCGAAACCGACATTTTCCTGCGCGAATTGATTTCCAACGCCTCCGACGCGCTCGACAAGCTGCGCTACGAGGCGATCGCCAAGCCCGAGCTGATGGCCGACGGCGAGACGCCGAAAATCCGCATCGCGCCGCGCAAGGCCCCCGATACGCTGACCGTGACCGATAACGGCATCGGCATGGACCGCCAGGAGCTGATCGACAATCTCGGCACCATCGCCAAATCCGGCACCAAATCCTTTCTCAGCAAGCTCACCGAGGCCAAGGACGGCGCCAGCCTGATCGGCCAGTTCGGCGTCGGCTTCTACGCCGCCTTCATGGTGGCCGACAGCATCGTGGTCACCAGCCGGCGCGCCGGCTCCACCGAGGCCTGGACCTGGTCGTCCTCGGGTGGCGCCGGCTTCGAGATCGCGCCGGCCTCCGAGGAGGCCGCGGCGCGGCTGACGCATGGCACCGAGATCGTGCTGCATCTGAAGCCGGACTGCGCCAAATATCTCGAGGCGTTCGAGATCGAGCGCATCGTCGGCGCCTATTCCGACAATATCCAGTTCCCGATCGAGCTGGTCGCCGAAGAGGGCGAGCCGCGCCAGATCAATTCGGCCAGCGCGCTGTGGCAGCGCTCCAAATCCGACCTCACCGCGGAGGACTACAACCAGGCCTATAAGCAGATCGCCAGCGCCTATGACGAGCCGGCGATGGTGCTGCATTATCGCGCCGAGGGCCGGCAATCCTATGCGGTGCTGCTGTTCGCGCCATCGACCAAGCCGTTCGACCTGTTCGAGCCGCAGCGCAAGGGCCATATCAAGCTCTATGTCCGCCGCGTCTTCATCACCGACGATGCCGACCTGCTGCCGCCCTATCTGCGCTTCATCCGCGGAGTGATCGATTCCGAGGACCTGCCGCTGAACCTGTCGCGCGAGATGCTGCAGAACAATCCGCAGCTGGCACAGATCCGCAAGGCGGTGACCGGCAAGGTGATCGGCGAATTCGAAAGCCTGCGCGAGAAGGAGCCGGAGACCTTCGCCAAGATCTGGGACGCCTTCGGCCCGGTGATCAAGGAAGGCATCTATGAGGATTTCGAGCGCCGCGAGAAATTGCTGGCGCTGGCGACATTCACCACCACCGCCGGCGACAACCGCTCGCTGAAGCAATATGTCGAGGCGCTGAAAGAGAACCAGACCGAGATCTATTATCTGGTCGGCGATTCGATCGAGCGGCTGAAATCGAATCCGAAGCTGGAATCGGCGACCGCGCGCGGCATCGAGGTGCTGCTGCTGACCGATCCGGTCGATGCGTTCTGGACCTCGGCGCCGCTGGATTTCGCCGGCAAGCCGCTGAAATCGCTGAGCCAGGGCGATCTCAATTTCGACCTGATCCCGAAGCTCGACGACAGCGCCGAGACCCCGCCCGCCGCGGAGACCGACGAGGCCAGCATCATCGCGGTGATCAAGGATGCACTCGGCGAGCGCGTCTCCGACGTCAAGGCCTCGCAGCGGCTGACCTCGAGCGCGTCCTGCCTGATCGCCGGCGGCTTCGGCCCCGACCGCGAGCTGGAGCGGATGCTGGCGCGCGCCAATAAGGGCGCCGGCAGCAAGCCGGTGCTGGAGATCAATCTGCGCCACCCGCTGGTCGCGGCGGTCGGCGCCGCCAAGGCCAATGCCGCCGATGCGTCCGACCTGTCGCTGCTGTTGTTCGAACAGGCGCAGATCCTCGACGGCGAACTACCCGACGACCCCGCGGCGTTCGCGGCGCGGCTCAACCGGCTGGTGCTACAAGGCGTGCCGCAGGCGCATGGTTAGTTGCGGGCTGTGAGCGACAAACTGGCGTTCGCGTAGTCGTCATTGCGAGCGGAGGGCGGCGCAAAGCGCCGTCCGACAGCGACGCAATCCAGGGGCGATAGGCACAGGCTGGATTGCTTCGTCGCAAGAGCTCCTCGCAATGACGGCCTTGGAGGCACGAGCGTGGAGCATTGGTGCCGACAGCGGAGTGCCCCCGCGCGTTACGCCTTCAGCATGGTCGAGACCACGCCATAGATCGAGCCGCCCCATAGCAGCCCGGCGGCGACCATCTGGATGGCGAAGCCGGCGCCGCGTTTGCTGGCGGCTTCCGCATAGCCGACCATGTAGATGACGCGGCCGAGGACCCAGACCAGGCCGATGCCGGCGGCGAAGACGTCGCTGAGATAGAGCGCGAACAGCCACAGCGACGGCAGGAAGATCGGCATCCATTCCAGCGTATTGGCCTGGACGCGGAAGATACGCTCGAAATCCGGATTGCCGCTGATCGCTGGCGCCTTGACCCCATAGGCGACCCGGGCGCGGGCGACCTGCATCGAGGTATAGAAATAGAACATCACGGCCAGCAGCGTGGCGATCGCGGTGAAATGAAACATCGTCTCTCCCTTTGGGATCGTTGCCTTGTTCTTGGTTCTTTGCCGGCACGGCCGGGTGTGGCGCCAGACTAGCCTAATAGCCGGTCATCTCAAGATATCCTTTGCCGCTCTGGCTGCCGCTGAAAACAATCGGGCCCTCCCAATAGGGAAAGGCGGTGCCCATCCAGCTGTGCGGATTGAGTGGCGTGGTCTCGATGGCGAGCCCGGGCAGGCGGATGCGCCAGCCGGTCGGCAGGCGGCGCTCGCCGCTCATGGTGAAATCGGTCGGATCGATCGCGATTGAATCGGCGGGCAGCGGCGTCGACTGGCCATCGCGTCCGATCCGGTTACCGGCGAAGTAGTTACGGCCATCGGCCTGGCGAAGCCGAAACAGCATCAGCTTGTCGCCGGATTGCAGATGCAGCGAGAACCAGTCCCAGCCGGTCTGGTCGGAGGCCAGCGGCTGGCTCGACCATTCGCGGTCCATCCAGGCCTGGCCGGTCACCGCGATCGGCTTGTTGTCGATGGTCAGCTGTCCGCTCGCGGTAAAATACGGTTGGCTGTAGTAATAGGACGCCTGGCCGCGTTCGGATTTCTTGCTGTAGCCATGATCGCCCTGCAGCACCAGCTTCTGCTCGGCGGTCAGTTTCAGCGCGTAGCTGAAATCCGCGCCGGCGGCCGCCACGTCGAGCGGCGACAATGTCATCGCCGCCATGGCGGCGCCGCCGCGCATCTGCCAGGCATCGATCCAGGCGCGAAACGGCGTCGCGGTGACGCCGGCCTGGCCGACGCCGCCGCGGGCAAAGCTCTCGGCATAGCGATGGGTGTCGGCGCTGGTCACAGCCGCATGGCCCATCCAGATCTGCTGATTGGCCCAGCCCTCGCGCTGCGGCCCCGGCGCCATCGCCTGACGAAACAGCGTCCATTGCGCGCCGTAGGCGCGGCCGTCGGCACCCGTCAGATTGGCGGTGAGGTACCACCATTCGATGCGGAAATCCGGATGCGGCCCGTGGTCGGCCGGAAAGGTGAGCTGACGGCCCGGGACCACCGGCGCAAAGCCGGTCGCAGCACTGCCGAGGCCGGCAAAGCCCTGGGCGCGTGCGGCGGTGCCCATGCCGAGCAGCATCAACCCGCCGGCAAAGCCGCGGCGCGTGAGCCTGGTATCAGCGCTCATCGGCAAACACCTTCACCAATTTCGCCGGCTGCATCCGCATCAGCTTCAGGATCGGCGGCAGCGCAGCCAGCAACGAGGCCAGCATGGCGATGCCGAGCAATTGCAGCAGCTGTAGCGGGAATACTTCGAACGGCAGTCGCCAGCCGAATGCCTTCACATTGACCACCGCGATCAGGCACCACGCCACCAGCAGGCCGAGCGGCAGCGCCAGCAGCGCGGTGATCAGCGCCACCGACAGCGTCTTCATCAATTCGATCAGCGCCAGCCGCCGCCTGGTGATGCCGATCGCCCACAGCGGAGCCAGCTGCGGCAGCCGCGCATTGCTCAGCGTCAGCAGGCTGGTCAGCAGCGCCACGCCGGCGATGCCGAGGGTGAAGGCGTTCAGCGCCGTGGTCACCGCGAAGGTGCGGCTGAAGATCCGCTTGGATTCCGTCTTCAGCACGCTCTGATCGGCGAGGCTGCGATTGTCGAGCTGAAAGCGCGCGCGCAACGCCTCGACCAGCGCCGGCACCCGCGCGGGCGCGACGCGCAGTCCGAAGGCGGTCTGGGCGATTGCTGGAAAATGCGCGATCAGCGCGTCGAAAGCGACGCTGACCTGGCCCTTCGGATTGCCGTAATCGGCATAGATCGCCACCACCTCGAGCGGCCAGCCGGCGCTGCCGGTCGGCACGCTGATGCGATCGCCGAGCTTGAGCTTCAGCCTGCGCGCCAATTGCTCGCTGACCAAAGCGGCATTGCCGCTGGCGACGCGGTCCCAGACATCGGGGGCGGATTGCAGCAATGGCCAATGGTCGCGATAGGTGGCGTGGTCGGCAAAGCCGATCAGCTCGACCGGCCAGCCGCCGACCTCGACCTCGGCGCGGCCGCGCGGCAGGATCGCCTGCACCTCGGAGCGCTCGCGCAGCCAGGCCTTGATCTCGGCCGCCTGCGCATCGCTCGATGCGTTGAGATAGACCTCCGCGGCCAATCTGCCGTCGAGCCAGCCATTGAAGGTGCGGCTGAAGCTCTCGACCATGGTGCCGACGCCGACATTGACGCCGAGCGCCAGCAGCAGCGCCATCAAGGCCAAGGAGAGTCCAGAGAGTTGCAGCCGGCTGTCGGCCCAGAACCAGCGCGGCAGCGGCCGCGCCGTGCTGCGCTCGCCGAGATACAGCACCAGGCCAAGGATCGCCGGCAGGCCGAGCGCTGCGCCGAGCAGGATCGCGGCCAGCACGGCGAAACCGGATAACAGCGAATCGCCGAACAGCCAGAATCCGATGCCGGCACCGAACACGGCGAGCGACGCTGCGCCCTGCGCCAGCAGCCAGCGGTGCTGCGCCTGCTGCCAGGCATAGGGCTGCGCGGCGGCCAGAATCGGCAGCCGGATCGCCTTCAACAGGCTGGTCGAGGCCGCCGCCAGCGCGCCGATCACGCTGATGGCGATGCCGGCGAACCACCATTGCGGCCGCAGGCTCAATTCGCCGGGGATCTGCGCGCCATAGAGGCCGCGCAGGCTGGCGGCGACGTCGGGCAGCAATGTCGCGGCGATGACATAGCCGCAGACCAGGCCGATCAGGCCGGCGATTAGCGCCAGCGCGGTGAGTTCGAGCACCATCACGGAATTCAGCAGCCGCGCCGAGGCGCCGCAGGCGCGCAGCGTCCGCAGCATCGGCCGGCGCTGCTCGAAGGCCAGGCCAATCGCCGAATTGACGATGAACAGCCCGACCAGGAAGGACAGCAGCCCGAAGGCGGTAAGGTTGAGATGGAAACTGTCGGTGAGCCGCTCCAGATCGGTCTCGGCGTCGGGCTCGACCAGCCGCAGCTGATCGCCGGCGATCGATTGCAGCGGCGCGCGCGCGCCGGTGGATTTGCGGCCGACCAACAATCGCGAGATCCTCCCCGGCATCTCGAGCAGGCGCTGCGCGGCGCCGATATCGACCACCAGCACGCCGGGCGCGAGCTGGCTCTGCACCGTCAACGGCGGCAGCGTGCGGCCATTGGCGAGCGTTGGCGTGGCGCCCGCGCCGAGCTTCAAATCCGCCAGCGTGTCCGGCGCCAGCAGAGTCTGGCCCGGCGGCAGCAGGAAGCCCTGCATGCCCTTGGGGCCGATCGCTGGCGCCGCGCTGGCCTCGACCGGCAGCGACAGCGGCTCGATGCCGAGCAGGCGGACGTAGCGGCCGTCGATCCGGACCCGGCCCTCGACCAGAGGCGACACCGGCCAGCCGCCGCGGCGCAGATCGACGAAGAGTTGCTGCGGAATGGTGTCGCCGTCGCGGCCGACCAGCGTGGCGGTGCGGGCGCCGCCCAGCGTCGCCGCGGCGCGATCATAGCTGGCGCGGGCCTGCTGATTGAGCGCCTGCACCCCGCTCCATAAAGCGGTCGCCGAAATCAGCCCGACCAGCAGCGTGGCGAGCTGCATCGGATGCCTTCGCCAATGGCTCAGCAGCACCGCGAGAATCCACAACGCGCGGCTCAATGGATCAACCCGGCGCGCAGATCGACGCGGCGATCCAGCATCGCGGCCAGCCGCGCGCTATGCGTCACCATCAGGAAGCCGCAGCCGGTGCGCCCGACCAGATCGCGCACCAGCGCCATCACCTCGTCGGCGGTGGCCTCGTCGAGATTGCCGGTCGGCTCGTCGGCGAGCAGCAATAGCGGCTTCACCGCCAGCGCCCGGCCGATCGCGACGCGCTGCTGCTGACCGCCGGAGAGCTGCTCCGGATAGCGCTTGAGCAGGGCGCCGAGCCCGAGCCGCTCGATCAGCTCGGCGTGCCAGGCCGCATCATGGCGGCCGGCGATGCGCGACTGGAACGCCAGATTGTCGGCGACGCTCAGGCTCGGAATCAGGTTGAATTGCTGAAACACCAGGCCCAGCCGATCGCGGCGAAACGCGGCGCGGCCGGCATCGGGCAGCGCCGAGATGTCGGTATCGCCAAATCGCACCGATCCGGAATCGGGTTGATCGAGCCCGGCGATCAGATGCAGCAGCGTGCTCTTGCCGCTGCCGGATTCGCCGGTGAGCGCCACGCTCTCGCCGGCGGCGACGACGAGATCGACGCCGCGCAGCACGCTGACGCGCTCCTGTCCGGAACGATAGCTCTTGGTCAGTGCGTTGACGCCCAGCGCCGGCGCGGAGCTGATCGGTTCGGCAGCGCCGAGATCGGCGCCGATCGCGCGGGCGCCGGCGGCTTGCGCGTCGCGGCGCGTCATGCCGACGCCCTGGGGGCGCCGCGGCGATCAGGGCTGGCGGGCATGCGGCGTCTCTCCATCTGGCGGCGTCTGCCTTGGCATATGGGCCGCGCCGGTTGCACCGCAACTCGGGCGCCGACGCATTTCGGCGAAATCCGAGATTGCCCGGCGGGCGATTTGGCGGCTAGCATCATGCCGAGCCCGGACAACAGGGCCATGATGGGACGAGACGATCACATAGCGGGGAGGCCGGCATGATCGAGCAGCCAACGCCGAAGGGCGCGTGGACAATCACCTTTCTGCTGTTCGTGTTCATGGTGGTGAATTTCGCCGACAAGATCGTGGTTGGCCTCGCCGGCGTGCCGATCATGACCGAACTCAAGCTTGAGCCGCAACAATTCGGCCTGCTCGGTTCGTCGTTCTTCTTCCTGTTTTCGATCTCGGCGATCATCGTCGGCTTCATCGTCAACCGGATCGATGCCCGCTGGGTGCTGCTGGTGATGGCGCTGGTGTGGGCGCTGGCGCAGTTTCCGATGGTCGGCACCGTCAGCTTCACCACGCTGCTGATCTGCCGGATCATCCTCGGCGCCGGCGAGGGGCCGGCATTTTCGGTGGCGGCGCATGCGATCTACAAATGGTTTCCCGACCACAAGCGGACGCTGCCGACCGCGGTGCTGTCGCAGGGATCGGCGTTCGGCGTGATCCTGGCGGTGCCGTCGCTGAACTGGATCATCGTCAATCATTCCTGGCACTACGCCTTCGGCGCGCTCGGCCTCGTCGGCCTGATGTGGGCGGCGGCCTGGCTGGCGATGGGCAAGGAGGGCCCGCTGGTGCAGACCCATGCGATGGCGGCCGCCGATCCGCGCGTGCCATATTTCCAGCTGTTGACCTCGCGGACCTTCATCGGCTGCGTCGCCGCGACCTTCGGGGCCTATTGGGCGCTGTCGCTGGGGCTGACCTGGTTCACGCCATTCATCATCAAGTGCCTGGGCTTTACGCAGCAGGACGCCGGCTGGATCTCGGTGCTGCCCTGGGTGTTCGGCGCCAGCGTGGTGATGCTGACCGGCTGGGTGTCGCAGCTGCTGATGGGGCGCGGCATGTCGACCCGTCACGCCCGCGGCGTGCTCGGCGCCACGCCGCTGATCTGCGGCGGGCTGATCCTGATGACGATGCCCTATGTGGAGGCGCCGGGAGCGCGAATCGCCCTGCTGGTGATCGGATCGGGGCTGTGCGGATCGATCTATGTGGTGTGCCCGCCGATGCTGGCCGAATTCACCCCGGTGGCGCAGCGCGGTGCGGTGATCGCGATCTATGGCGGGCTCTATACGCTGTCCGGCATCGTCGCGCCGCTGGTGATGGGCAGCGTGATCCAGCACGCGCCCAGCCTGCTCGCCGGTTACCTCACCGGCTTCACCATCAACGCCGCGATCATGATCGTCTCCGGCCTGCTCGGGCTGCTGCTGCTATGGCCGAACAGCGAGCGGGCGCGGCTGCTGCGTCAGGCCCCGGCGCCGCGATTTGCCTGAGTGGCCGGCTGAAACAACCGATCAGCAAATCAGGTCTCAACGCCGTCATTGCGAGGAGCGCTTGCGACGAAGCAATCCAGTCTTCACTTGCGGCCCCTGGATTGCGTCGCTGTCGGACGGCGCTGCGCGCCGGCCTCGGCTCGCAATGACGCGATCAGGCCTCGCTGCGACCGCGCTGGCGCGGGCGGTCGGTGATCAGCGCCAGTACCACCGTCAGGACCATGAACAGCACCGAGGCGCCGAACACCCAATGCGGCCGGCCCTGATCCATGATCCAGCCGAACAGCAGCGGGCTGATGATGCCGCCGACATTGAAGCCGGTGGAGACGATGCCGAAGGCGCGGCCGGCGCCGCCCGGTGGTGCGGCGTCACGGACCAGCATGTCGCGCGAGGGCGCGATCACGCCGCTGAGAAATCCCGCCAGCGCCAATGCGGCGGTCAGCACCATCGCCGGCATGGCCACAATGGCGATCACCAGCACCACGCCGGCATTGAGCGCGAAACAGGCGGCGGCGACCTGACCGTGGCGCCCGGTGCGGTCGGCCAGCACGCCGCCGGCCAGCACCCCGAGCGCGCTGGCGCCGAGAAACGCGGTCAGCGCGATATTGGCGGCCGGGAACGAGCTGCCATAGCCGGACATCAGCGCCACCACGCCGAAATTGCTGATGCCGGCGCTGGACAGGCTGAACAGCATGAAGAACACCGTCAGCACCATGATGGTCGGGCTGAGCAGGCTGGGCCTGCCTGGCGTGGCGTCGCCGGCTTGCGGCCGGGCCGCGACGGCGTCGGGCGTGCCGGCGACGATCAGCAACAGCGCCACCAGCGGGGCGACGGCGCCGGCCGCGATCAGCGCGCCGCGACCGCCGACGCCGGCGACCAGCGCCGCCATGATCGCCGGCGCCAGCGCGAAACCGAGAAAGCCCGCAAAAGTGTGGATCGCAAACGCCCGGCCCATCCGGCTCTGATCCATATGGGCCGACAGGATCGCATAATCGGCCGGATGATAGACGCTGTTGGCAAGCCCGAGCAGCACCGCGCAGGCCAATAGCCAGGCATAGCTCAGATGCAGGCCGAGCATGATCAGCGCGAGGCCGCCGAGGCACAGCCCGCAGATCAGGATCGCGCGGGCGCCAATCCGGTCGACCACGAAGCCGATCGGCGCCTGGGTCAGCGCCGAGACGACGGCGAACAAGGTCATCGCGAAGCCGAGTTCGACGAAGCCGACCCCGAGCTGCTGCTTGAGGAACGGAAACAGCATCGGCAGCACCAGCATGTGGAAATGGCTGACCCAATGCGCGGTGGAAATCGCGCCAAGCGTGCGCAGCGCCGGATTGCCGGGCACGCTCTGCGATCCGGCCGTGACATCGACCATGGTGACAGCAAACTCCGTTGTGGGGACGGCACCGCGGGCCGCGCCGGCAATCTAATGCCGACGGCCGGCTTGCGTCTATCGACGCCGATGCATGCGGTTTTGCTTACCGCAGCGCAGCAGAGGAGCCGACAGCGGCGGCCTACAGGCCGCGCTGCTCATCGTCGCGGTCGCGCTCGGGCGCGGCGATGTCACCGGTCTCATAAGGGTCGTCGTCCGGCTGGGTCGGCGGCGGTCGCTTCGCCGGCTGTTGGTCCTTGACCTTGACCTTAACGGCTTTGGTGCAGCCGGTGGTTTTACTGATCCGCGTCATGGAGCTTGGTCCTGTTACGGCCGGAGCCGGACATAGCGCCAGGCGCCGCCCGAATCCGGCATCGGTTCGACCTCAATCTGACCGCCATTGTCGGGCATATTGACCGCTTCCCCGCAATCTTCCCTGCATTTTCCAGCACGATCGGTGTAAAGGGAAGCCACCCGCGAGCCGATTCTCGCGGCACCAGGAGAGACAATGAAAAAGCCGAAACTTGAACTCGACGAACCGCAGCCGAAGAAGATCGTCCGTGCCGACAAGGCGCCGACCGAAGGCTATTCGCTGGTCGTCGATGGTCATTTCAAGTCGCATTACGACACCGTCGAGGCCGCCGAAGAGGCCGCCATGGCGCTGAAGAACAAGTATCAGATGTTGCAGGTGCAGGTCTACGACGCGGTCACCAAGACCCGCTCGATGATCGAGTGGCCGGCGCCGGTCTGACCCTTACCGGACCGCCCGCCCGCCGATCCGTTTCCATCGGCTTGCGATTCATGATGCTTGCGACGCGAACCCGCGCTTTGCCGCGGGCTTTGCCGTGCCAAGTGGGACTCTGATGAGAACCGGGTGGGGATCAGGTCGGCCTTGGCGGCCGACTTAAAAAGGCATCAATAGATCGAGGCTTCACGGTCGTCATTGCGAGGAGCTGTTGCGACGAAGCAATCCAGTCTGTGCTTGGCGCCCCTGGATTGCTTCGCGGTCGGACGGCGCGATGCGCCGTCCTCGGCTCGCAATGACGAAATCCAGTTTTATCGATTTTATTGGCTCTTTTTCAGTCCGACTCTCAGGTCCTGCGACCGCCGCTTTGCTGACCCGCCAGCCATTCGGACAGCACCGGGGTCACCTTTTTGGCGGGCTTGCCGCCGGGCTTGGTGGCGCCGGGCTTGGCCCGGACCTTCTTGACCGCGGCGGTGCGCGGCGGTTCGGCGGCTTCGCGGGCGAGCCGCGCGGCCTTCAGCTTGGCCATATTGTCGAGCACGGCCCTGGTCGAGGCGTCGCGGTCGTTCTTGTCGGCCTTGGCCTCCTGCGAGGCCTTGGCCGCCTTGTTGAAGCGCGCCTCGGCGCGGTCTCGGTCTTCTTTTGTCATGTCAGGTCGATTTCTTCTTTTTGGCCTTGGCAGCAGGTTCCGCCGGCTGCTCGAGCTCGGCGGCCTCTTTGGCCAGCCGCATCGCCCGCAGGGTCTCGGTGCGCTTGCGGATCGCGATATCCTCGGCGGCGATATCGGCCATCGCCTTGATGCCCTCGGCCTGCTGGGCAGCCTTGCGATTCTGACGAATTTCTTTCAGTTCGGCAGCCGATTTCGGTTCCGTGTCCATGGGTCCTCGAATGATAGAGGGAAATGACGACGTCGTCGTTGGTTCCTCATAGCACAAATCGGCGCCCGCCGCAGCTTTTTGCCCGAATAGGGGGCAAAAGGCCTAATTCGCCGCGAACAATCCCGGATATCGCAGCGGACCGCGGCCGCGCAGGCAAGACCCGGCCGCCTTGGCGGCGGCGGGGTCTGCCGATCGCCCTGGCCGCTCGCGTCAGTTGCTCAGGCGCATGCCGGCAAAGACGCCCAGCCCGGGCTGCAGGAAGCCCACCGGCACCTGGTAGGTCTTGTCGAACAGGTTATCGATCCGGCCGAACACCGTGGCGTGCTCGTCGATCTGGTAATTGGCGGCCAGGTTGACGACCGTGAAGGACGGCGCGTCGAGCAGCGTGGTGCCGAACCGGTCGTAGTCGAGCCATGAACTGGTATGGACGATCGAGGCCGAGAGTGTCGCGCGCTCGATCGGGTTCCAGATCGCCGACAGCGTCACCTTGTTGTCTGGACGGCGCCGCAGGCGCAGGCCGCTGTCTTCGTCGCGGGTGTGGGTGTAGGTGTAATCGACGCGGAAACGCAACGTCTCGGTCGCCTGCAGCGCGACGAATGATTCGACGCCGTAGGTCTTCGCTAGGCCGACATTCTCGTAGGAATAGCCGCCGAGCGCGAGGTCGTATCCGGTCATCGAGATCAGGTCGGTGATCTCGTTGTTGAAGTAGGTCGCCCCGAAACTGGCGCGGTTCTGAAACAGCGGCTGCTCGAAGCCGACATCGTAGCCTTTGCTGGTCTCCGGCTTGAGCGCCGGATTGGCAATCGTGTAGTAGGCCGGGTTATTGACATAGAGCTGCATCAGCGTCGGCGCCTTGAACCCGGTGCCATAGGTCGCCTTCAGCCTGGTGTCGGTGTACGGCACGATGAAGGTCGGCGCGACCCGCCAGGTGGTGTGTCCGCCGAAGCTGTCATTGTCGTCGTAGCGGATATTCGAGACCAGGAAGAAGTTCTTGGTGAATTCCGACTGCAATTCGACGAAGCCGGCGCTGTTGCCGGTGCTCGCGGTGGTGCCGAGCTGCTGGTAGGCGCCGCTCAGGTCGTAGTCTCCGGTCGAATTGGTGCGAATCGAATCGTCCTGGCGTTCCAGCCCAAGCACCACCTTCTGTCCGTATCCGGCGTCGACCACGCCGGTCCAGTCGAATTTCGTCCGCTCGCCCCGATAGGAGCTCGGCGGCGCGATGCCGTATGCAAAGGTCTGGTTATTGGTGGTGAAATCCGCATTGGGATTGACGGTGCGATTCCATTGGTTGGAGTAGCTGAAGCCGAGCGTGCTCTTGAAGCGATCGCCGAGCGGAGACCAGATGGCTTCGCTGCGGGTCAGGAAGTCATGGCTGACCATGTTGCTCTGCAGCGATTCCGGAAATGTGTTCGGATAGTGCGAGTAATCGTCGCCGGTGAAGCCCTTGGAGGCATCGGAATAGCGGCCGACAAAGCTGAAGGCGAGATCGTCGCTGGCCTGAACCCCGAGCTTGGTCGAGTAAGTCTGGTTGTCGTAGCTGTCATTGATGCGCTGCTGGCCCGGAGCCAGAAGATCGCGGGGCGTCACCGCGACGTCGGTGGAGCGAAAATGCGCGACGTTGAAGGCGTAGTCCAGATTGCCCTGAGAGCCGGCGGCGCGGGCGGTCTGGTTGAATGTTCCGAACGAGCCGCCCTCCAGCGTGCCGGTGAGTTTGGCCGGGCCCTGGCCGCGTTTGGTGGTGATCGAAATCACGCCGCCGATCGCATCGGAGCCGTACAACCCGCTCTGCGGCCCGCGCAGGACTTCGATCCGTTCGATGTCGGCGGTCAGCAGATTGGCGAAATCATACGCGCCATTCGGTTTGCTGGGATCGCCGGCGTCGATGCCGTCGATCAGCACCTTGACGTGGTTCGAGTTGGTGCCCCGCATGAAGACCGAGGTCGATCCTCCCGGGCCGCCGGTCCGCACCACATTGAGGCCCGGAACCATGGTGAGGGCGTCGGAGACCGTTCGCCTCTGGTCGCGTTCCAACTCTTCAGAGGTGATCACCGTCACCGAACTGGCGATTTGCTCCGCCGGCGTGGCCAGCCGGGTGGCGCTGACCACAAGGGTCGGCAGCGCGGTGGTCGCATCGGCCTGCTGGGCCTGCGCGACGCAGGGCGGCAGGATCGACACCAGCATGGTCGATGTGAGACAGGCGCGCGACAGCGCGGAGCTTCGCCTTGCGGCAGGATAACGGGACGACATCGGATTGAACCTCGGCTTGACGGGTGTGGCACGTCACAGCGAATGAGGGTTCATCCTTGCGCTTGCGCGCTCCGATGTTGCCAATGTCTGCACTTCCCGACCGACATCTTCGCGTGTGACCACGATTGACGGCAGGTCTCCTGGCTCGCGGGTCGTTGTTTCTGGCGTCGCCTTCCCAGGACCGAGATTCCCAGTGGCATCGGACGCAAGACTCGCCGCTTACAGTTGCGGGAACAGCCGCGGCATTGAACCGCCCCGATTGGAGCCGTCCGCACCGCATTCCCTTTTGATCCCCGAGGGGAACCGTCGCGACGATCTAGGAGGCTGTGATCCGGCCTGTCAATTCGCCGTTCGCGCGCGCTGGCGGCGCGGCGGGCCGGCCGGTGCGTTTTCGTCCCGATGTGGCTTGAACGTCACAGGACAGGGTGCAAGGCAGGCTGTAAGACCTTGGCCGGGCGCGGTGGCATCGCGACCAGGGGATGGCGATCGAGAGATGGCGCGCATGATCGGGCGAAATTTGACGGCGGCGGGCCGCGCGGGCGGGTGGCTCGCCGCGGCGCTGGTGGTCGGTTGCGCGGTGTCGCCGCTGCGGGCCGCCGGCCTGCCGCGGATTGCTTCGCTCAATGTCTGCACCGATCAGCTGCTGGTCACGCTGGCCGATCCGGCGCAGATTGTCGGCCTCAGCCCGTTTGCGCATGATGCCTCGCTCTCGGCGGTGGCCGCGCAGGCCGGCCGCTATCGCGCGCTGTCCGGCGGCGCCGAGGATGTGCTGGTGCTCAAGCCCGACGTCGTGGTGGCCGGCCGTTACGACCGCCGCAGCACCCGCGAATTGCTGAAACACAACGGGTTGCGGGTCGCCGAATTCAACGTGGTGCCGGCTTCGCTCGGCGAGATCCGCGACCAGATCCGGCGGATGGGCGAGATCGTGCAACATCCCGACCGCGCTTCTGCCGAAATCGCCCGGCTCGATGCCGCGATCGCGCGGGCCCATGCGGCGATCGCGCACCGGCCGCTGCGGGTGCTGCCGCTGTGGCGGCGCGGCTGGGTGTCGGGCAGCGGCAGCCTGATCGACCTGCTGTTCGCCGAATCCGGGCTCGCCAACGCGGCGGGCGAGCTCGGCCTGGGGCAGGGCGGCTTCGCCTCGCTGGAGGCGATCGTCGCGGCGCGGCCGGATCTGCTGCTGGTGGCGGACGCCAGCGATGTCGCCGAGGATGGCGGCCGCGCCTTCCTGCTGCATCCGGCGCTGCAGCATTTCTATCCGCGGGCCAAGCGTATCGTGCTGCCGGAGCGGCTGGCGGTGTGCGGTGGCGGATCGCTGGCGGAGGCGTTCGATCGGCTGATCGCCGAACTGACCCGCATCGAACAACAGGAGCGCGACCATGGCTGATTATGTGGTGGAATTCGGCAAGGATGGCAGCCGCGTCGAGCCCGACGGGCGGCTCGACGCGCGCGCGTTCCATCGCAATCACGAGCCGATCCGCGCCGCGCTGGCGCCGTTCCTGCGCGGCCGATCCGGCGACGTGCTGGAGGCCGGCAGCGGCACCGGCCAGCATGTGGTTGAATTCGCCCGCGAGCATCCGGGCATCGTGTGGTGGCCGAGCGATCTCAACGACCAGCATCTGGCCAGCATCGCGGCGTGGCGGGCCCATGCCGGCCTCGACAATGTCCGGGCGCCGCGGCGGATCGACCTCGCCGATCCGGCCTGGTGCGCGCAGCTGGGCGACGGCGACGGTGGTGGCGCCGGACCTGGGCCGCTGCTGGCCGTGTTCTGCGCCAATGTGATTCACATCGCGCCATGGCCGGTCGCCGAAGGGCTGTTCGCCGGCGCCGGGCGCTGCCTGCGGCCGGACGGACGGTTGTATCTGTACGGCCCGTTCAAGCGCGACGGCCACCACACCGCGCTCAGCAATGCGGTGTTCGACACCAGCCTGCGCGAGGCCAATGCCGCATGGGGCGTCCGCGATCTCGCCGATGTGCAGGCGCTGGCCTCCGGCGCCGGCCTCACCCTGGTCGAGACCGTCGAGATGCCGGCGAACAATCTGCTGCTCGGCTTTGCGCGCGCGCCGGCCGACTGAGGGGAAGCACCGTGTCCCGGGCGCGATGCGGCATGAAATGCCGCTTCGCAGAACCGGGACCCCGCTTTTGCTCCAGGCAGCACCGGCGCCTCGGCGCATGGCGCGGCCCCGTTTCCATTGGTTGATTGCGGTCCGGCCTTGCCTATAGTGCCGGCAATTCAGCGCGGCCCATCGGGAACCGGCTGGCAACGGGGCGGAATGGCCGATGGTTGACGTGGCGGCGATCGATGACATTCCCGACGATGCGCGGGCGCGGTCGAATGTGCGGCGGCTGGCCGCCGCCCAGGCGCTGACCGGCGCCAATTCGGCGGTGATCTTCGCCACCGGCTCGATCGTCGGCGCGACGCTGGCGCCGAACATCGCCTACGCCACCGTGCCGCTGTCGATGTATGTGCTGGGCCTGGCCGCCGGCACGCTGCCGACCGGCGCGATCTCGCGGCGCTATGGCCGCCGCGTCGCCTTCACGATCGGCACCGGCTGCGGCATGCTCACCGGCCTGCTCGGCGCCTATGCGATCCTGCACGGCTCATTCGCGCTGTTTTGCTGCGCCACCTTTCTCGGCGGGCTGTATGGCTCGGTGTCGCAATCCTATCGCTTCGCCGCCGCCGACGGCGCCAGCGTGGCCTATCGCCCCAAGGCAATGTCGTGGGTGATGGCCGGCGGGGTGTTCGCCGGCGTGCTCGGTCCGCAACTGGTGCAGTGGACCATGGATATCTGGCCGCCTTATCTGTTCGCCTTCAGCTTCCTGGTGCAGGCCGCGGTGGCGCTGATCGCGATGGCGGTGCTGTCGGGTGTCGACCTGCCGAAGCCGGCGCCGCGCGATCTGCATGGCGGGCGGCCGCTGCTGGCGATCGTGCGGCAGCCGCGCTTCATCGCGGCGGCGGTCTGCGGCATCGTCTCCTATCCGATGATGAATCTGGTGATGACCTCGGCGCCACTGGCGATGCAGATGTGCGGGCTCAGCGTCAGCGATTCCAATTACGGCATCCAGTGGCACATCGTGGCGATGTACGGGCCGAGCTTTTTCACCGGCTCGCTGATCGCGGCGTTCGGCGCCCCGCGCGTGGTTGCCGCCGGCCTGTTGCTGGAAGCCGCCGGCGCGCTGATCGGCATCACCGGGATCACCACGGCGCATTTCTGGGGCACGCTGATCGTGCTCGGAATCGGCTGGAACCTGTCCTTCGTCGGCGCCTCGGCGCTGGTGCTGGAAACCCACCGGCCCAACGAGCGCAACAAGGTGCAGGCCTTCAACGATTTTCTGATCTTCGGCGTGATGGCGCTGGGGTCGTTCTCGTCCGGACAGTTGCTGGCCAATTACGGCTGGACCACCGTCAATCTGGTGGTGTTTCCGCCGGTGCTGATCGGTCTGACAATGCTGGCATTGGTCGGCTTTTCGAAACGGCGCGCGGCGCGGGCGGCGCAGCTCCCAGACTCCGTGCTCTGACCGCTGCGCTGCCGATGCGGAAGCGATGCTCCTCATGGTGAGGAGCCCGCCTGTGGCGGGCGTCTCGAACCATGAGGCCGCATCCCTCGAGACGCGCACAAATGCGCGCTCCTCGGGATGAGGGTGTGCGCTGCCGCTCGCGTCGGACATCGACGCGTCACCCGGAATCTTGCAACGGCGGCGAGATTCCGGGTTCACTCGCAGCTGACGCTGCTCGTGCCCCGGAATGACCGGATGTGGTTATTTCGGTGTCCGCGGCGACAGCGTCGATCCTCATGGTGAGGAGCCCGCCTGTTGGCGGGCGTCTCGAACCATGAGGCCGCATCCCGCAAGACGCGCGCAAATGCGCGCTCCTCGGGATGAGGGTGTGCGCTGCCGCTCGCGTCGGACATCGACGCGTCACCCGGAATCTTGCAACGGCGGCGAGATTCCGGGTTCACTCGCAGCTGACGCTGCTCGTGCCCCGGAATGACCGGATGTGGTTATTTCGGTGTCCGCGGCGACAGCGATGCTCCTCATGGTGAGGAGCCCGCCTGTTGGCGGGCGTCTCGAACCATGAGGCCGCATCCCGCAAGACGCGCGCCAGTGCGCGCTCCTCGGGATGAGGGTGTGTGCTCAGCCCTCGCGCTGGCTGAGCAGGTCGTCGAGATCGAGCCTGCGGGTCACCATCGCCAACGCGCCATCCGGCTGGCGCGGCCATTCGGCCTGCGGGCGGTCGCGATACAATTCGACGCCATTGTGGTCGGGATCGCGCAAGTAAAGAGCCTCGCTGACGCCGTGGTCGCTGGCGCCGTCGAGCTGGATGCCGGCCTGCAAAACCCGATACAGCGCATCCGCCAGCGCGGCGCGGCTCGGATACAGGATCGCGGTGTGAAACAGCCCGGTGGTGCCAGGCGGCGGCGGCGAGCCGCCCTTGCTCTCCCAGGTATTGAGCCCGATGTGATGATGATAGCCGCCGGCGGAAATGAACGCCGCCTGATCGCCGATCCGCTGCATCAGTTCAAAGCCGAGCACGCCGCAATAAAAGCCGAGCGCGCGCTGCAGATCAGCGACCTTGAGATGGACATGGCCGATCCTTGTGCCGGCGGCGATTGGTGTGGTGGTGTCTGACATGAGGTGCTCCTGACGGCGGAGATGTATGCGTGCCCCGGATGCTGCGCAACGTGCCGCGGCGTGGTGCGCTGCTGGACCGGGGCCCGCTGTGGTGGGTGCTTGTGAAGCGGGGTCCCGGTTCTGCGACGCGGCATGAAGAATACCGCATCGCGCCCGGGACACGGAAGGTCAGTTCAATTCCGACACTTCGCCGTCCGGCAGGTCGAATTCGAAGGTGTTCAGCGTCATCGACACCATGGTGTAGTAGCCGCACAATCCGATGATCTCGACGATGCCGCGTTCGCCGATCACCTGCACGGCCTCGTCATACAGGCCCTGCGCCACGCCGTGGCCCTCATGCAGCGATTTGGCCAGATCGTAGATCATCTGCGCTTTCGGATCGTCGAATGTGGGCGTGCGGCGCTGGCGGATGTCCTCGATGATCGCCGGGTCCATCCCGCCGGCCAGCGCCAGGCGCTTGTGGGCGTACCATTCGTAATGCGCGGTCCAGTGCCGCGCCGTGACGAGGATGGCGATCTCCGACAATTTGGCCGGAAACGAGGTGTCGTAGCGCAGCACCGCGCCGAGCCTTGTGGCGTGCCGCGCCATCTCCGGCGAATTGAGCCAGGCCATCATCGGCGGCGGCGGGCTGCCGCGCTTGGAGGCGATCGATTCGTCATAGGTCTGTCTCTGGTCCGCGGACATTTCGCCAGGCGAAAGCAGTGTCAGGCGCATGGTGTTTCCTCTGTTGTTCTTGCGCGTCTCTTGCGCGTCGCGGCCCGCGCACGGACCGGCTGCGTTCTGCCTATCACATCGCGCCAGCCCGAGAGAGATGTTGAATTTCGCCTCGCCGTCGCTAAGGTCCGGCCAACAATGCACAAGGGGAACGTCCGATGCCCGATCTCGACCAGTTTCGCAGCGAGACCCGCGCCTGGCTTGCCGCCAATTGTCCGCCCGAGATGCGGCTGCCGATGCAGAATGACGAGGACACTTATTGGGGTGGCCGCAACGCCGTCTTCACCTCGGAGCCGCAGCGGGTCTGGTTCGAGCGGATGCGCGACAAGGGCTGGACCGTGCCGGACTGGCCCAAGGAATATGGCGGCGGCGGGCTGGATGGCGCCGAGGTCAAGGTGCTGCGCGAGGAGATGGCGGCGATCGGCGCGCGCTCGCCGCTGTCGTCATTCGGAATCTGGATGCTCGGGCCGGCGCTGTTGAAATACGGCACCGAGGAGCAGAAGCAGGAATACCTGCCGAAGATCGCGCGCGGCGAAATCCGCTGGTGCCAGGGCTATTCGGAGCCCAATGCCGGCTCCGATCTGGCCTCGCTGCAGACCCGCGCGATCAGCGACGGCGACGATTTCCTGATCACCGGCTCGAAGATCTGGACCTCCTACGCCAATTACGCGGACTGGATCTTCTGCCTGGTGCGTACCGATAGCAGCGCCAAGAAGCATGACGGCATCAGCTTCATCCTGTTCGACATGACTTCGCCCGGGGTGTCGACCAAGCCGATCCTGCTGATCTCCGGCAAATCGCCATTTTGCGAGACCTTCTTCGACGGCGTCCGGGTGCCGAAGTCCCATGTGGTCGGCACCGTCAATCGCGGCTGGGACGTGGCGAAATATCTGCTGCAGCACGAGCGCGCGATGATCTCCGGGATGGGCGAGCGCGGCGCGGCGCGGCCGCTCGGCCAGATCGCGGCGGATTCGATCGGGAGCGACGAGCAGGGCCGGCTGGAAGATCCGATCCTGCGCGGCCAGATCGCGTCGTTCGAGATCGACGAGGCGGCGCTGGCCTGCGCGGCGGAGCGCGCGGTCGATCTGGCCAAGGCCGGCCAGGGCCATCCGGCGTTTTCCTCGGCGATGAAATATTACGGCACCGAATTGAACAAGCGCCGCCACGAGATCCTGATGTCGGCCGGCGGCATCGACGCGCTGGAATGGGACAGCGAACGCTCCAAACAGGGCGCGCGCCCGCGCGCCTGGCTGCGCACCAAGGCCAATTCGATCGAAGGCGGCACCAGCGAGGTGATGCTCGGCATCGTCGCCAAGCGCATCCTCGATCTGCCGGGGGCGTAGTCACACCGCCTCCGTCATTCCGGGGCGCGAGCAGCGATAGCTGCGAGTGAACCCGGAATCTCGCAACACGCCGCGGCGTTTCGATTGCCGCAAGATTCCGGGTTCGCTCGCCTGCGGCTCGCGCCCCGGAATGACGAATCGATAGACTTCAACCTCGATCACAAGAGACCGGATCAAATCATGGCCCTCGTCCTCAATGAAGAACAAACCATGCTGCGCGAGTCGGCGCGCGGCTTTATCGGCGACAACGCGCCGGTGGCGCACTTACGCAAGCTGCGCGACGACAATGACGCCACCGGCTTCTCCCGCGCGCTGTGGAAGAATTTCGCCGAGATGGGATTTTCCGGCCTGCTGGTGCCGGATGAATTCGGCGGCTCGGGCTTGGGCTGCGTCGAGGCCGGCGTGGTGATGGAGGAGATCGGTCGGAACCTGATGCCGTCGCCGTTTCTGGCGACCGCGGTGCTGGCGGCCTCGGCGCTCACTCGCGGCGGCTCGGCGGCGCAGAAATCCGAGCATCTGCCGAAGATCGCCGACGGCTCGCTGCTGGCCGCGCTCGCCATCGACGAGGGCGCCAAGCACCGGCCGTTGCAGACCGCGATGCAGGCGGTGCGCTCCGGCAACGGCTTCAAGCTGAGCGGCGCCAAGGCCTTCGTGGTCGATGGCCATGTCGCCGATCTGCTGATCGTGGCAGCGCGCAGCGCCGGCCAACCGGGCGACGATGCCGGGCTGACGCTGTTCCTGGTCGATCCGAAAACCAAAGGCATTGCGCTGGAGCGCACCGCGATGGTGGATTCGCACAATGCGGCGCGGATCGAATTCGACAATGTCGAGGTCGACGCCGACAGCGTGCTCGGCGAACTCGATCAGGGCGGCGCGCTGCTCGAGGGCATTCTCAATGTCGGGCGCGGCGCGGTGGCATCCGAAATGGTCGGCGTCTCCGAGGAGGTGTTCGGCCGCACCGTGACCTATCTGAAAGAGCGCAAGCAGTTCGGCAAATTGATCGGCGAATTCCAGGCGCTGCAGCACCGCGCCGCGCATCTGTATACCGAGATCGAGATCACGCGCGCCGCGGTGCTCAAAGCGCTGCAGACGCTGGACGCCGATTTCGATCATGCGGCGGCAGCCGTTGCGGTCGCCAAGGCCCGCGCCGGCACCACCGCGACGCTGGCGGTGCAGGAAGGCGTGCAGATGCATGGCGGCATGGGCATGACCGACCAGTTCGACATCGGCTTCTTCATGAAGCGCGCGCGAGTGTGCCAGGAATTGTTCGGCGACAGCAACTTCCACGCCGACCAATTGGCGCGGCTGAAGAATTACTGAACGCCGAAGGGCGATCGAGACGACGATAGCGGCGCGACAAAAAAAACGTCACCACCCGCGAAAGCGGGTGGCCCAGTATTGCAGAGCGCCTGTTGTTTATCGCAGGCGCTCTGGAATACTGGGTCGCCCGGTCAAGCCGGGCGATGACACTGTGGGGATGGCGCGCCTCGCGACATGATCCGGCGATGGCGCCCCGTGCGCCACCTGATCGACGGGCCTATCCAATGCGGCCGGCGTGCCGCCTCGGCTCAGCCCGGCGCGATCCACAGCCGCAGCAGCAGCGAGACCAGCGCCACGGCGCCGACGCCGGCGGCCCACAATCCGACGAACCATAATAAGCGCCGCGACAGCGGGCGTTGTGGTTCGGGCGGCCTCAATGGTAGCCGCTTTCGGCGTCGACCTTGCCGCGAAACACCCAATAGGCCCAGGCGGTGTAGATCAGGATGATCGGCACCAGCACGGCGACGCCGAACAGCATGAACACCTGGCTGTTCTCCGGCGCCGCCGCCTGCCAGATGGTGATGCTGCGCGGCACGATATAGGGCCACATCGAAATGCCGAGCCCCGCATAGGCCAGCGCGAACAGCGTCAGCGACAGGAAGAACGGCCGATAGTCCTGCCGGGCCTTCAGGCTGCGCAGCAGCAGGAAGGTCACGGCCGCGACCGCGACCGGCACCGGCGCGGTGGCCAGAATATTCGGCCAGGCGAACCAGCGATTGGCATATTCGATATTGAGCAGCGGCGTGGCGATGCTGACGGCGCCGATCGCGATCAGCATCGCCATCAGCAGCCACCAGCTCAGCCGGTAGGCCTTCTCGCGCAGCTCGCCCGTGGTCTTCATCACCATCCAGGTGGCGCCGAGCAGACTATAGCCGGTGACCAGCGCCAGGCCGGTGAGCACGCTGAACGGCGTCAGCCAGTCCCACCAACCGCCGCCATATTGCCGGCCGTCGACCACGACGCCCTGCAGGATGGCGCCGAGCGCCACGCCCTGCGCCATCGTCGCCAGCAGTGAGCCGCCCGCGAAGGCGACGTCCCAGCGGTTGCGCTCGCGCTTGGTGCGCCAGCGGAATTCGAAGGCGACGCCGCGGAACACGAGCCCGAGCAGCATCGCGATCATCGGCGTGTACAGCGCCGGCATCAGCACCGCATAGGCCAGCGGAAACGCCGCCATCAGCCCGCCGCCGCCCAGCACCAGCCAGGTCTCGTTGCCGTCCCATACCGGCGCCACCGAGTTCATCATCACGTCGCGGTCGGCCTTGTGGGGAAACAGCGGAAACAGCATCCCGAGCCCGAGATCGAAGCCGTCCATCACCACATAGACGAACACCGCGAAGGCGATGATGAAGGCCCACACCGTGGCCAGATCGAAATTGATGTCCAATCCCATCCCCATGGCCTAGCCCAATCTTTTCGAGGCGATCGCCGGCGCCGGCGTGATGCCGGCGGCGCGATCCGGGGTGTCGCCGCGCGGGCCCTGTTCGCCGTGATGCGGCGGCTGCGACATCAGCCGCAGGATATAGATCACGCCGGCGGCGAACACCGCGAAATACACGATGATGAAGCCGATCAGCGACCACGCCACCGCGGGCGCCGCCAGCGGCGAGACCGAGTCCACGGTGCGCAGCAGGCCGAATACGGTGAAGGGCTGCCGCCCGGTCTCGGTGGTGATCCAGCCGGCCAGCACCGCGACGAAGCCGGCCGGTCCCATCGTCAGCGCGAAGCCATGCAGCAGCCGCGACTCGAACAGCCGGCCGCGCCAGCGCGCCCACAGGCTGAACAGGCCGAGCCCCAGCATCAGGAAGCCAAGCGCAATCATCACCCGGAACGACCAGAAGGTGATCGGCACCGGCGGCCAGTCCTGGCGCGGGATGGTGTCGAGCCCGGCGAGCGGCGCATCCAGCGAATGTTTCAGGATCAGCGACGACAATTTGGGGATCTGCAGCGCATAGCGCACCATTGCGGCGTCCTGGTCCGGCAGGCCGAACAGGATCAGCGGCGCGCCGTCGGGATGGCTTTGATAATGGCCTTCCATCGCCATCACCTTGGCGGGCTGATGCTCGAGCGTGTTGAGGCCGTGCTGGTCGCCGGCGAGGATCTGCAGCGGCGCCACCACCGTCAGCATCCACATCGCCATCGAGAACATCATCCGCGGGCCCGGCTTGAACCGGTCGCGCAGCAGGTGATAGGCGCCGACCGCGCCGACCACCAAAGCGGTGGTCAGATATGCCGCCAGCACCATGTGCAGCAGCCGATAGGGAAAGGACGGGTTGAAGATCAGCTTGAACCAGTCCAGCGCGATGAACTGGCCGTCGGCGTTGACGGCGTAGCCGGCCGGCGTCTGCATCCAGGAATTGGCCGACAGAATCCAGAACGCCGAGATCAGCGTGCCGATCGCCACCATCAGCGTGGCGACGAAATGCAATTTGTGTCCGACGCGTTCGAGGCCGAACAGCATCACGCCGAGGAAGCCGGCCTCGAGGAAGAACGCGGTCAACACCTCATAGGCCATCAACGGCCCGAGCACCGGGCCGGTCTTGTCGGAGAACGCCGACCAGTTGGTGCCGAACTGGTACGACATCACGATACCGGAGACCACGCCCATGCCGAAGGCGATGGCGAAGATCTTCATCCAGTAATTGAACAGGTTGATGAAGACCTCGCGGCCGGTCCACAGCCACAGCGCTTCCAGCACCGCCAGATAGGAGGCCAGCCCGATCGAGAACGCGGGAAAGATAATGTGGAACGACATCGTGAAGGCAAATTGCGCCCGCGCCAGCACCACCGCATCCAAACCGTCGAACATCAAGGCCATCCGTCGTTGTGATAACGCCGCGCGTATAACACAGGGTCCACGACGTTGATATTGCGCAGGACGCGATGCTGCCGTGTTGGGAATGCGAGAAACCAGCTGAACTGAAGGCTTTGGCAAGATCGATCGCGCGGCTCACCAACTTGTGTCACGTCGCCTTTAGCTCGAAACCTCCGCAGTGCGATACCGCAGAACAGTTGCGACCAAATTCACTTTATCCCGAGCCGTGAAGGCGCTAGCCTGACCTCGGCGGCCGAATTCTGAAGAGGCGGAAGGCGACTGTTGCGATGGCGTTGACGGCCCTTGATCTCGGTCTGCGCGGCGCTGCCGTTGGCTTGGCTCTGATCGTCTGCGCGCTCCTGCTGCGCGATCGCCCATTCCGCACGCTGACGCTGCTGCGCATCGCCCTTTGCGTGGGAGTGGCCGCCTTCGCGATTTCGACCGCGCCGTTCTTTCCTCTGGGGAGGTTCGGCTGGACCGCGCCGCTTGTGATGCTCTTTACTGGCTTGCCGGTGATCTTCTGGTTGTGGGCGCTGGCCGTCTTCAGCAACGGATTTTCCGTGCGGCCTTACCACTTGGCGATCTGGCTGCTCGTCGCCGGGCTCGGCCTGTTCGCCTATTGCGGATCGACGGTGTCGCTGCCGCTCAGCGCAACAAGCGGCCGTCTGTTTGCCCTGGCCTCGATGGGGCTCGCCCTGCTGGCTGCGACGCAGACACTGCCAGGCTGGCGCGCCGATCTGGTTGCGGGCCACCGCAGATCGCTGATCGCCTCTTTGCTGTTGGGGACGGCGTTCTGTGTCGTCAACGCCGCCTTCGGGCTCGCCGCGATTTCTTGGGATTCCGTCAGTCTTGGTTCTGCCTTCGGTCTCGGTGTGCTGGCATTGCTCGGCGTATGGACCTCGTTTCCGCAATTCATGGCGCAACCGGCGCCGGCCGGTGCAGTTGCGCACGTCGCGCGCAATACGGCGGTGGCGGCGCGGGCCGGGTTGGCCCCGTCGAATCCGGCCTGGCTGCGGCGGTTGGACAATCTGATGCGGGTCGAGCGGGCCTATCGGCAGGAAGGCCTGACCATCGCCGCGCTGGCGGTCAAGCTCGGCCTGCCCGAACATCGCTTGCGAACGCTGATCAATCAGGACCTGGGCCACCGCAATTTCAACGCCTTCGTCAATCGCTACCGAATCGACGAGGCCAAGGCGGCCTTGGCGGATCCCAAGCAGATCGACGTTCCGATCTTGACGATTGCCCTGGATGCCGGCTTCCAGTCCGTCACGCCGTTCAACCGCGCCTTCAAGGCAGACGCCGGCGTGACGCCGACCGAATTCCGGCAGATCGCCCTCGCCGGGCGGCCGACCGGCGCCATCGCGGCGACCGATCGATCGAACTGACAATTCGATCAGGCGATTTCAGAATTCGATAAGCCTGCCTCCGACCGATCCGCCAAAATCCCCGATGACGGTAGCGATCCGGAGCGGCGCATGGCGATCGACCCCATTCATCAGTTCAATATCAGCAGCCTGTTCGTGATCGGCCATATCGGCGGACAGGAAATCTCCTTCACCAACTCGTCAGCCTACATGTTTTTGTCGGTGGCCATGATCGCGCTGGTCATGATTGGCGGTGTCGCCAAGCGGCAGCTTGTCCCTGGGCGCTTTCAATCGATGGCCGAGCTTTGTTATCAATTCGTGGCGGACATGGTCAGGAGTACCGCTGGCCCTGAAGGGATGAAATTCTTCCCGCTGGTGTTTTCGTTATTCTCATTCGTCTGCGTTTCGAACCTGATCGGGATCGTTCCCTACACATTCACGGTCTCCAGCCATTTGATCGTGACTGCCGCCCTGGCGCTGTTGGTGTTCTTCATTGTGCTGTTCTACGGCCTCTATCGGAACGGTCTGAGCTTCTTCAAGTTGTTCGTGCCATCAGGCGTTGCGGTCTATGTGCTCCCGATCGTAGTCCCGATCGAGATCCTCACGTTTCTGCTGACGCCGGTGTCGCATTCGGTGCGCCTGTTCGCGAACCTGCTTGCTGGCCATATCGCATTGAAAGTATTCGCCGGTTTTGTCGGCATGCTCGGCTCCTTCGGAGCCGTCGGCATCGTCGGCGCGGTGTTTCCGCTTGCGCTGACGGTCGCATTGACGGCGTTGGAACTGCTGGTGGCGTTTCTGCAAGCCTATGTCTTCGCCGTGCTGACCTGCATCTATCTTCGCAATGCGATCCATCCGGGCCACTGAATCCGCGCGCAGCTTTGGCGGTGATATCGGGAAATGCAGAACGGCCGCTGTTGCGGTCCGGTCGATGCCGAGCGGCACCGGCAGCTTCGATTCCGATCCAAATCCGTGACGCCGCGCGGCCAATGCCGGATCGCCTGTCGCGCACCAGAACCACCTGCCAGAAACAGCAAAACCCGGACGAGGGGCACCTCGTCCGGGTCGCTGGAGGCTTAGGTTGACTGAATCAGCGGGCGGCGGGGAATGCCGTCGCCTGAGATCGGGCAGACCTCGGCCGTATTGGTAGCGAGATTTCTAGCGCCGAAGTCTTTCCACTTTATGTCTGCGGTCGGCTCATTTTGTGCCGCCGCCATCAAAGATTGCGGCGATCCGGCGGCAATGGTTTCCAAATTTTAATGGTGTACCAAAATGGTCCGCATCATCGCGATTGCCCGCGACGGGCGCGCGCCTGTCCGCTCACGCCGCGAGGTTTTCGATGCCGTGGCGCTTGAGCAATTCGGCGAGCTGCTTGCGGGCATAGAACATCCGGGTCTTCACCGTGCTCTGCGGAATGCCGATGATGCGGCCGACCTCCTCCACCGACTTTTCGTGGTAGTAGACGAGGTTGATGATTTCGCGATGAGCCTCCGACAGCTGGGCGACGCAGGCGCGCAGAATGGCATTGGTGCGGCTGCGCTCGAGCGCGGCTTCCGGCGTGTCGGCGCCGTCGACGATCTCGAGCACGTCGGCCTGCTCGATGTCTTCGTGCCGGCGCTGGCGCAGCGAGGTCAGCGCCTTGAAGCGCGCGATCGACAGCAGCCAGGTCGACACCTGGGCGCGCCCTTCGAATTGGCCGGCGGTGCGCCAGACGTCGAGAAACACCTGGCTGACCAGATCCTCGGCCGCCGCGGCGTCGCGCACCATGCGCAGGATGAAACGGAACACCCGCAGATGATGCCGCGTGTAAAGCGTGTGCATCGCCGTGCGGTCGCCGGCGGCAATGCCGACCAGCAGCATCTCATCCGTGGTGGCCCGTGCGGCGATGATGCCCTGGCGGCTGGCGTCGTTGAGGGCAATGACGTTCTGCATGGCTGGCTCCCGTGATGCACCGCTGGACGGCTGGCTAGGAGGATTACTAGCCAGCCTCGGTTTCGGGACGTCTGCGCGAAAAGTGGAAAATGGTTTCGTCGGCCGGCCGAGATGTTTCGTTGGCGGCCCTGCGACGACACATTCGGTCGGAAATTCCGAAAATTTCAGCGATTAATTTCGCGAACTGGAAATTACGCGGGCTCTACGGCGGGCGAGAACAGATAGCCGCCGCCCCGGATGGTGCGGATCACTGCGGGTTTTGACGGGTCGGGCTCGATCTTGCGCCGGATCCGCATGATCCGCAGGTCGACGGCGCGATCGAAGGCCTCGGCGTCGCGGGCATTGGCCAGTTCCAGCAGCCGCTCCCGCGACAGCACCCGCTTCGGATTGGCGGCGAACACTTTGAGCAGGCCGAATTCGGACGCCGTCAGCGGGTGTTCATTGCCGTCGTCGTCGCGCAGCGCCTGGGCCTCGAGATCGAGCCATTTGGTGCCGAACCGCACCAGCCGATCGGTTGCCGGCGCGGCCGCGGCGGGGCCGGTCGCCGCGGCCGGTTTCGCCGGCGCGCTCCGGCGCAGCACCGAGCGGATCCGCGCCATCAATTCGCGCAGCTCGCAGGGCTTGGCGATGTAATCGTCGGCGCCGAGTTCGAGTCCGACGACGCGGTCGATCGGGCTCGCGGTCGCCGTCAGCATGATCACCGGCACATTGGTCCGCGCCTTGAGGTCGCGGATGATCGACAGCCCGTCTTCCTCCGGCATGTTGAGGTCGAGCACCACAAGGTCCGGCACCGCGGCCGCGATCGCGGCGCGCAGGCTCCTGCCGCCGTCGCACAGCGTCACGGTGAAGCCGTGCATCGACAGATAGTCGCCGACCATGTCGCGGGCCGGGGCTTCGTCGTCGACCACGACGATATGCGGGTTCTGGCTCATGACGCGGCCGCCGTCGGCAGGATGATGGTGAAGGTGGCGCCGCCGCCGGGGCCGGGACTGTCGGCGCTGACACGGCCGCCATGCATGTCGACGATCTTCTTGACGATCGACAGGCCGAGCCCGGTGGAGCTTTCGCCGGCGGTCGGCTTCGCCGACAGCCGCTGAAACCGGCCGAACAGCCGGCCGAGATCCTCCGGCGACAGCCCGGCGCCCTGATCGGTGACGCGGATCACCGAGCCGTCCTCGTTGCTGTCGACCCGCAGCGCGATGGTGCCGCCGATCGGGCTGTATTTGATGGCGTTGCTGACCAGATTGTCGATCGCCTCCCGCATCCGGTCGGAATCGCACAGCGCGATCTGCGCCGCCGGCGTCGACACCTCGATCTGCTGCTGCTTGTTCTGTGCCAGCGGCCGGTTCGCCTCGGCGACTTCGCCGACCAAAGCGGACAGATCGACCGGCTCGAGGCGGATCGAGATGTCGAAGGCGTCGGCCATCGCGTCCGAGATCAGATGGTCGACCATCGCGGTCAGCCGCCGGCTGGCGTCGCGGATATGCTCGACCTGGGCGATAATGCTCTCCTTCGAGGCGTCGGCGCTGACCAGCTCGGTCAGCATTTCGGTGCGGCCGAGAATGACGCCGAGCGGGTTTTTCAGGTCATGGGCGACGGTGCCGAGAATCTCGTTCTTGAAGCCGTTGGCGCGCTGCAGCCGCAGCCATTGCGACGACAGCCGGCGGTTGGCCTGGGTCAGCGCCCGGGTGCGCTGCGTCACCCGCTCCTCGAGCTGGGTATTGGCCTCGTGCAGCTGCTGATAGAGAATGACGTTGTCGAAGGCGATCGACAGCCGGCTGCCGAAGATTTCCACCAGCGCGCGGTCGGTGTCGGACAATTCGCGTTCGGACTGCAGCAGCACGACCACCTCGCGGCCGCTGCCGGTGCGGATATAGAGCACGGTGCGATGGTCGGCGAATTCGTGCTGGCGGCGGCGGAACGCCTCCTCGACCATCTGCCGCAGATCGGGATCGAGCGGATGCGGGCCGCCGCGGCCGATGAAGCGGCTGTAGCAGCCGGAGCCGGCCAGCACCGAGAAATCGTCGCTGGTCGCGCCGCTGTCGCGCAGCACCAGGATTCCGGCGCAGTCGACATTGAGCAGCGAGGCGATCTGCGTCAGCACGCCTTCGGCGAGCCGCTGCATCGATTTGAAATCGTACAGCGTCGAGGCCGCGTCGATGATGATTTCCAGCCCGCGCCTTGTCTGCACCATGCGCTCGAGCTGCTGGTAGCTGCGCAGCGCCGCGGTCAGCGAGGTGAACAGCTTGTCGGCGGTCAGCTCGGTCTTGGCCTTGTAGTCGTTGATGTCGTAGTCGACGATCACCCGGCGCTCCGGCGCCTGGCCGGGCTGGCCGGTGCGCAGGATGATGCGCACGGTCTCGTTCTTGATGTCGTTGCGGATGTACTCGACCAGTTCGAGCCCGGCGGCGTCGGTCTCCATGATGACGTCGAGCAGCACCGCGGCGATATCGGGATGCTGGCGCATCAGCACCTGGCCCTCGGCCGCCGAATAGGCCGACAGGATCTCGAGGCCCTGGCCGTTCAACGAATAGTCGCTGAGCGCGAACCTGGTGCCCTCATGGACCGCGTGGTCGTCGTCGATCACCGCGATCTTCCAGCGCCGCGCGTTGCACGGGTCCGGCGCCGGGCCGCTGTCTTCGATCAGCTGGAGGATGTCGTCCTGGTCGGCCATAGCAGGTTTCCGTCGATTGCTGGATCGGCGTCGCTGGTCCCGCCAGTGGCGGTCCGCGGCATGATAATGCGAAAGGTGGTGCCTTGTCCCAGCCTTGATTCCAGCATCATGCGGCCGCCGAGTTGCTGGGTCACCAGGTTGTAGACGATGTGCAGGCCGAGCCCGGTGCCGCCCTCGTTGCGCCGGGTGGTGAAGAACGGATCGAAGGCCTGGCGCTGCACCTCCGGGGTCATGCCGGCGCCGTCATCGGCGAAGATGATCTCGATGTCGTCGGCGCCGCGCGGTTTGGCCGACATCGTGATCGTGCCGGGCCGACCGTCCGGGAAGGCGTGGTTGGCGGCGTTGAGGAACAGATTGGTGAGAATCTGCCCGTAGGAGCCGGGATAGCCGTCGATCATCAGGTTTTCGGGCACCTCGATGGTGAGGCTGATCGAGGAGCGCTTCAGCACCGGCCGCAGGCTGGCGACGATCTGGTCGGTGGCCTCGTGCAGGCTGAATTGCCGGCGCTCGGCATGGGAGCGGTCGACCGCGACCTGCTTGAACGACTGGATCAGCTCGGCGGCGCGCTGCAGGTTTCCCACCAGCTGCTGGGCGGCGTCGCGGGCGCTGCGGACGAATTCCTCGAGCTGCGAGCGCCGCAGCGGCGTGGCGGATTTCAGCTCGTCCTCGAACAGGCTGGCCTTGCGGGCGAAGCTCGACGCCACCGTGAGGCTGATGCCGATCGGATTGTTGACCTCATGGGCGACGCCGGCGACCAGCCCGCCCAGCGCCGCCAGCCGCTCGGCGTCGATCAGGTTCTGCTGCGCGGCGTTGAGCTCCAGCAGCGCGCTCTCGGCCCTTTCCTTGGAGGCGCGCAAATCGTCCTCGGCGCGGCGCTTGTCGATGGCGTTTTCGCGGAACACCTCGACCGCGCGCGCCATCGCGCCGACCTCGTCGCGGGCAGTGGTGCCGGCGACGCGGCGGCCGTAGTCGCCGCCGGTAATGGCGTGCATCGACGCCAGAATCTGCTGCAGCGGCAGCCGGATGCTGAGCGCGATCACGGTCCCCACCGCCATGATGATGCCGAGGAAGATCACCGCGATCGACAGCACCTTGTGGGAGATGTCGGCCAACGTCCGGTCGAAGGTCTCCTGGGCCTTCTGCTCGCGCTGGCGCATCTTGATCGACAATCCGTCGATCGCCCCGATAGTCGCGGCCTGGCTGGCGTCGATCGAATTGCGCAAGAGGTCGCTGCGGCTGGCGAGCAGCTCCGACAATTGCTCGAGACCGTCGCGCAGCGCCACGACGCGCTCCTTCAGGCGCTGCAGCGCCATCTTCTGCAGGTCGTTGTCGGCGAGCTCGATCATCACCGGGACGGTGCGCTCGATGATGGCGGTGTTGCGGCTGGCGGTCTCGGCGGCGGTTTTCGACAGCGACAGGTAGTAGGAATTGGCCGCCACCAGCATCGCCGTGAAGGCCTCGCGCGACTTGCCGAGCGCCGGCCAGATCGGGTCCTCGCGCCGGGCGGTGGCGCCCTCGATGATCGAATACAGCCCGGCGATGTCGCGCGCCGGTCCCTGTACCTGCTTCTCATAGGTGGCGTTGATCTTGCCCTGCAGCGCGCGCAAATCGCCGAAGCCGTTGAGGAAGCGCTCGGTGACGCGTTCGAGCTGCTCGACCGAACCCGACAGGATCGGGTCGGCGGAGGCCCGCGTGCTCAGCGTGCCGAGCACGGCCTCGCGCAGCAGCAGGATCTCGGCGAACAGATCCGGGCTCGGCTGGTTGATGTAGCGGTGGATCAGGTTCTGCAGCCGCCCGGTCTCGCTTTCCAGCAAGGCCAGAATCTGGTCGGACGCCCGTACCTGGCGGACGTCGGACCAGGCCGTGCTCAGCACCTTGGCGCCGCTCCAGATCAGGCTGGCCAGCACCAGCACCACCGCGGAATTCAGCGCGACGATCGACAGGATGCGCCAGCGGATCGGTACCGCGCGCACCAGCCGGACGATGCCGTTGTCGCGCACCGCCAGCCTGGCCGGTTCGCTGCCGTCGTCCTGACGCGGTGTGACAAGTACCAATTCAGTTCATCCTGCGGATGGTTCAATCAGATCGGCGGTGCGGCGCGCCACCACGGCTCGACTGGACAGCAGCAAGTTCGATCCCATAAGCTTGGGCGAAATTCCGGATCATGACGCCCGCCAATCTAGCAGATCGGCGCGGGATGGCTATCGGGAGCGTGCGATGGCGGCGACGGTCAGAACAATCCAGCTCCCGGTCACGGTCCGGGTCGCGATCGCGAGCTTGATCGTGTTGTTGGGCGGGGCGGTGCTGCCCGGCGTCGCGGCGCCGGCGCGCGCGGCGACGCAGCTGCAATGGTGGCACGCGATGTACGGCCAGCTCGGCCGCGAGCTGGAAAAACTGGCGGCCGATTTCAACGCCTCGCAATCCGACTACCAGGTCGTGCCGAGCTACAAGGGCAACTACACCCAGACCGTGACGGCGGCGATTTTCGCGTTCCGCTCGCGCAGCCAGCCGGCGATCGTGCAGGTCAACGAGATCGCCACCGCCACCATGATGGCGGCGAAGGGCGCGGTCTATCCGGTGTTCGAACTGATGCACGACGAGCACGAGGAATTCTCGCCGGCGGCCTATCTGCCCGCCGTGACCGGCTACTATACCGACATCGACGGCAATATGCTGTCATTCCCGTTCAACGCTTCGACCCCGATCCTGTACTACAACAAGACCCTGTTTCGCGCCGCCGGCCTCGATCCCGAGGCGCCGCCCACGACCTGGCCCGAGGTCGGTGCCGCCGCCAAGCGGCTTTTGGCCGCGGGCGCGCCCTGCGGCTTCACCACGGCGTGGCCGTCCTGGGTCAATATCGAGAATTTTTCCGCCTATCACAATCTGCCGCTGGCCACCAAGGCCAATGGCATGGGCGGCATGGACGCGGTGCTGACCTTCAACAATCCGACCGTGGTGCGGCACGTGGCTCAGCTCGCCGAATGGCAAAAGACCAAGGCGTTCGACTATAGCGGCCGCGCCACCGCCGCCGAACCGCGGTTTCAGAATGGCGAATGCGGCATCTTCATCGGCTCCTCGGCGACCCGCGCCGATATTCTCGCCAATTCCAAATTCGAGGTCGGCTATGGCCGGCTGCCATTTTGGCCCGACGTCGCCGGCGCGCCGCAGAATACCATCATCGGCGGGGCGACGCTGTGGGTGCTGCGCGGTCGCCCCGGCGCCGAATATAAGGGCGTGGCGAAATTCTTCGCCTATCTGTCGCGTCCGGAGGTTCAGGCGGCCTGGCACCAGCACACCGGCTATCTGCCGATCACCCAGGCGGCCTATGATCTGACCCGCGCCCAGGGCTTCTACCAGAACCATCCGGGCACCGCGATTTCAATCGAGCAGATCACGCTGAAACCGCCGACCGAGAATTCCAAGGGGCTGCGGCTGGGCTCCTTCGTGCTGATCCGCGACGTCATCGACGACGAGCTGGAGCAGGCCTTTGCCGGCAAGAAATCCGCCCAGGACGCGATGGATGCGGCAGTGGCGCGCGGCAACAAGCTGCTGCGGCAATTCGAACGCACCAATCCGGATCAGTAAGCCCGCTCAGGCGGTCGCCGCCGCGACCCGCTCGTCCTTGTCGATGCGGCCGTCGATGATGTGGATCCGGCGCTGCATCCGCGCCGCCAGCGCCAGATCATGGGTGACCGCGACCACGGTCTTGCCGTGCAGGGTGACGAGGTCGTGCAGAATCTCGAACACCTGCGCGGTCGCCACCGAATCCAGGCTGCCGGTCGGCTCGTCGGCCAGAATCACCGGCGGATCGTTGGCCAGTGCGCGGGCGACCGCGACGCGCTGGCGCTGGCCGCCCGACAATTGATCCGGGGTCTTGCGGCGATGATCGCCGAGTCCGAACGAGGCCAGCAATTGTTCGGCGCGTTCGGTGATGGCGCCGGAGGACAACCGGCCGAGCGCGCGCATCGGCAGCGCGACGTTCTCGGTGATGGTGAATTCCGGCAGCAGGAAGTGAAACTGGAAGACGAAGCCGATCCGGCTGAGGCGAACCTCGGCGCGGTCGTCCTCGCTCATATGGGTGGTCGAGCGGCCGTCGATCAGCACGTCGCCGCGGCTCGGCAGATCGAGCAGGCCGAGCAGATACAGCAGCGACGATTTGCCGCTGCCGGACGGTCCGGTGACGGCGACGAATTCGCACGCCGCGATCGACAGGTCGATGTCCTGCACCAGCGTCACCGGCACCACTCCGGTCAGGATCTTGGTGACGCCGCGGGCCTCGACCAGGGCGCTCATGTGGCGCCCCGGATGATGTCGACCGGATGCAGCCGCGCCGCCGCGCGGGCCGGGAAATAGCCGGCGATCAGGCTCGAGATCAGCGCGAAGCTGGTGGCCAGCAGATAGTGCTTGACCGAATACAGCACCGGTAGATGGTTGTAGTCGGAAAACGGTGTCTTGAATTCCAGCGACCCCAGCCCGCGGGTCAGCAGATAGCCGAACACCCAGCCGAGCGCCGCTCCGGTCAGGCCGATCAGCAGCGCCTCGACGATGAAGATCGCCCGGATGGTATGGTCGCGAAAGCCCAGCGACTTCATGATGGCGATGTCGCGGGTCTTCTCATGGGTGATGGTGGAGATGATGTTGTAGGTGCCGAAACTGGCGACCAGCAGGATGGCGCCGACGATGGTGTACATCAGCACGTTGCGCAGCGTGATCGCCGACAGCAGGTCTTCCTGCGCCTCCTGCCAGGAGATCGACTTGTAGCCGGTCTGCTCGCCGATCCGCTCGGCGATCAGCCGCGCCGCCATCGGGTCGTCGGTGCGGACCCGGATCTCGTTGACGATGCCGGTCTGCCGCTCGAGGATCTGCGCTGTCTTCAGCAGCACATAGCCGGTGCCCTCGTCCATGGTGCGGAAGCCGGAATGAAAGGTGCCGACCACGGTGGCGTTCATATTGGCGCCTTCCGCTGACGCCAGCGTAATGTTGGAATTGACCCGGGCGCCGATCTTGGCGGCGAGCCGGTCGCCGAGCAGGATCGCGTTGGAGGAGCGATACAGCGAATTGAGCGTGCCCTGGCGCATATGGGTGGCGAGATTGGAGACGTTGATTTCGCTGCGCGGATCGATGCCGACGATCGAGATGTTGAGATTGCGCCCGGCGAAGCGCAGCAGCGCCTTGGACTGCACCGACGGCGTCAGCGCGCCCGGCACCCAGCTTTGCAGCGAGGCGATCATCGCCATCGGGTTCTTGATGCCGGGGCGGCGCACCTGCGGCGTCAGCCCGTGCATCTCGACGGCTTGATAGACCATGGTGGCGGGCTGCCTTGTCGGCTCGCGGGATTCGTCGGTGATCGAGATGTGCGGCAGCGCATCCACCAGGGTCTTGATGAAATCGTCCTGCGAGCCTTCCATCATCGCCGCCATCATGATCGAGAACCCGACCCCGGTCATCACCCCGATGATCGCCACCAGGGTCTGGCGGGCGCGGTGGCGGACATGGGTCCAGGCGATGGTGAGGATCAGGTTCATGGCGGCTGGCCCGCCTTGCTGATGCGGACCCGGGCGCCGTCCGTGATGTTGGTGGTCGCCGGCGCGGCCACCAGCTCGCCGTCGCGGACGCCGGAGACGATTTCGACAAAGCCGGTGCCGCGGATCCCGATCTCGACCTTGCGCCGCGCGACGCGGCCGTTGTCGACGACCAGCAGGCTGTCATCGACCACCGCATTGGCGGGGACCAGCACGGCGTCCTGCTTCTCCCGGCTGACGATATTGGCCTCGACGCTCATGCCGACTCGCAGCGGCGTGTCGTCCGGCAGCCCGATCCTGACCCGGAAGGTCTTGGCCACCGGATCGCCGGCCGGGGTGATCTGCTTGACCGATCCGGGCAGCACCTGATGGGCAAAGGCGTCGCTGCGCAGCAGCGCCTTCTGGCCGACCTTGACCCGCGGGATGTCTTCCTCGTTGACGTCGGCCACCACCCACAGCGGCTTTTCCAGTCCGATGCGATACAGGATGGTGCCGGGCTCGACCATGTCGCCGACCTCGCCGTCTTCCTTCAGCACGGTGCCGTCCATCGGCGCCACGATCTTGTAGTAGTCCAACCGCTGGGTCTGCGCCGCGATCTGCGCGTGGATCTGGGCCAGATCGCTTTCCGCCTTCTGATAGGCCTGCGAGGTGGTGGCGCCGCGCGCCAGCAGATGCTCCTGCCGGTCGAACTCCTTGCGCCGGAAGGTCTCCTGCGCGCGCAGATCATTCAGCGTGGCGACCGCCTCGCGGTCGTCGAGCCGCGCCAATATGTCGCCGGCCTTGACCTGCTTGCCCTCGCAGCGGCAGCGCGCGACGATGCGGCCGCGCACCAGCGGTGTCGAGCGCGACCAGGTTTCCGGCTCGACCGATCCGGTCGCATAGACGATTTCGGCGGCGGTGCCGCGCTTCACCGTCGCGACCGTGATCTCCGGCGGCCGCAGCCACCACCACGCGGCGGCGCCGCTCAGCGCGACGCCGAGGATCGCGACGGTCACGGATTTCCAGCGCGATGGGCGGCGTCGCGCCGGCGAGGGCCCGGGCTGTTCGGAGATGCTGCTCATCAATGATCAGGATCGCGGATTGGTCATTTCGGCATTGATACTCCGCAACCTAGCAAGAAACCGCCGCGACATGTTGGGCGCGCGGCCGCGCTGCGCAGCAGTCCGGCGCATGGACGGCGTGTTGTCATTCGCTCAATTCGCGCCCGCAATTACGTTGGGTACGCTGGCGCACGCATTCGCAACCTGAATTATAATTCTTGCCTTCGACGAAGCGCGCGAATTATGCTGCCTGCAAGTCTGGGAAACGGGTCTGGACGCCCAGCGGCGATGCCGCGGGCGGTCATGGGGCCTCAAAAATAATCACCAGACATAAAACCAGGAGAGGGAGAGCTACCGATGTCCGAAATCCGTCGTTTGCCGCCGATAACCCGCCGCACGCTGTTGTCGGGCGCCGCCGGCGCCGCCACGCTGGCGGTGGCTGCGCCGTTTCGCTCGCCGGCGATCGCGCAAAGCGCGCCGCTGCGGGTCGGGCTGATGCTGCCCTATACCGGGACTTATGCGAAGCTCGGCAAATTCATCGACGACGGCTTCCGGCTGCGCATCGCGCAGAACGGCGGCAAGCTCGGCGGCCGCGACGTCGAATTCGTCCAGGTCGACGACGAATCCAAGCCCGCCGCCGCCACCGACAACATGAACCGGCTGGTCGGCCGCGAAAAGGTCGATGTCGTGGTCGGCACCGTGCATTCCGGCGTGGCGATGGCGATGGTCAAGGTCGCGCGCGACACCAACACGCTGCTGATCATCCCCAATGCGGGGGCCAACGACGCCACCGGCCCGGCCTGCGCGCCGAATATCTTCCGCACCTCGTTCTCGAACTGGCAGACCACCTATCCGATGGGCAAGGTGATGGCCGGGGCCGGAATCAAGAACGTCGTCACCATCACCTGGAAATACACCGCCGGCGCCGAAATGATCGGCGCCTTTGCCGAGAGCTTCACCGCCAATGGCGGCAAGATCGTCGAGGATTTGACGGTGCCGTTCCCGGAGGTCGAATTCCAGGCGCTGATCACCCGGATCGCCTCATTGAAGCCGGACGCGGTGTTCTCGTTCTTCGCCGGCGGCGGCGCGGTGAAATTCGTCAAGGACTACGCGGCAGCCGGGCTCAACAAGACCATTCCGCTGT
This sequence comes from Rhodopseudomonas sp. BAL398, assembly GCF_033001325.1. NCBI lineage: Bacteria > Pseudomonadati > Pseudomonadota > Alphaproteobacteria > Hyphomicrobiales > Nitrobacteraceae > Rhodopseudomonas > Rhodopseudomonas sp. BAL398. Next base: position 3,913,703 of record NZ_CP133111.1, on the reverse strand, counting down.
ATGGCGCAGGCTTCCTCACCGACGGCACGCTGGCGGCGCAGGGCGAGGCGGCCGAGGGCATCAAGACCACGCTGCACTACGCCGACAATCTGCTGCACCCGGCCAATGTCGCCTTCCTCAAGGCCTTCAAGGCCAAGACCGGCAATGACGGCGACATCTATGCGGTGCAGGGTTTTGATGCGGCGGCGCTGCTCGACATCGGACTGACCGCGGTGAAGGGCGACGCCAAGGCGCGCGACCAGATGATCGCCGCGATGGCGGCGGCGAAGATCGACTCACCGCGCGGTCCGCTGTCGTTCAACAAGGCGCATAATCCGATCCAGAACATCTATCTGCGCGAGGTCAAGAACGGCCGCAACGACATGCTGTCGATCGCCCAGGCCGATGTCGACGACCCGGCGCGCGGCTGCAAGATGATTTGAATATCGGTTCGACGGACAATTGCGTCGAACCCGCATCGTCTTGGCGGAGCGTGCCAAGGAGAAGCGCCTCTCGTTCGTCCTGCCCGGCCTCGTGCCGGGCATCCACGCGTTGGCCGCAATCAAGGCGTGGATGGCCGGGACAAGCCCGGCCATGACGTCGAGAGGGCGATGATAATAACAAGCATCGCGGCTTCGGTTTCGTACGCAGTCCATGCTGCGCGCGCTCCGGAGTGACAACTTCAATGGAAGCCGAACTGAATGGACCTCATCACTTTCGGCGTTCAGCTGTTGAATGCCATTCAATACGGCATGGTGCTGTTTCTGGTCGCCAGCGGGCTGACGCTGGTGTTCGGGATTCTCGGCGTGATCAATCTCGCTCATGGCGCGTTCTATATGCTGGGGGCTTACCTCGCTTATTGGATCGCTGCCGTGACCGGCAATTTCCTGATCGCCATGCTGGCCGGGGTGGCGATCGCCTTTGCGGTCGGGCTGCTTTTGGAAAACGTCTTCATCCGCAGGCTCTATGGCCGCGATCATCTGGCCCAGGTGCTGCTGTCGTTCGGACTGATCCTGGTGATCGACGAGGTGCGCGAAATGCTGTTCGGCAAGGACGTCCACGCGGTGGCGCCGCCGGCCTGGCTCGCCGGCTCGATTCAGCTCACCGACAATCTGTCCTATCCGGTGTATCGGCTGGCGATCTGCGTGTTCTGCCTGGCGATCGCCTTGCTGATCTTCGTGGTCATCACCCGCACCAAGATCGGCATGATCGTGCGCGCCGGTGCCGAGAACCGCGAAATGATTCGGGTGCTCGGCATCAATTACGACTCGGTGAATCGCTACGTCTTCGCCATAGGAATCGCGCTGGCGGCGCTCGGCGGCATCGTGATCGCGCCGATCTCCACGGTGTTTCCCGGCATGGGCGACGGCATGCTGATCCTGTCCTTCGTGGTGGTGGTGCTGGGCGGCATCGGCTCGGTGGCGGGGGCCGCGATCGGCGCGCTGCTGATCGGCCTCACCGACACCTTGGGCAAAGTGTTCTTCCCCAGCGTCTCGGGCATCCTGATCTATCTGCTGATGGCGCTGGTGCTGCTGTGGCGCCCCAACGGCATCCTCGGCCGGCGGGAGGTCTGAGCGCGATGGCTTCCACTTTCATCGCAAGGACGGCCCGAGCGCATCTTCCCGATGCGGCCGCCGCGTGGACATTCCCTCCCCCTTGTGGGGAGGGTGGACGGCCGAAGGCCGGCCGGGTGGGGGTTCCGCGAGCACTGCGCCCGGGGCCACCCCCACCCCGGCCTCCGCGTCCGGCGATGCGATGCATCGCCGTCGCTCGGCCGACCCTCCCCGCAAGGGGGAGGGAGCCCACCGCCGCCGTGCCTGAGCGTCGGTGTCCGGCGATCGCACTGCCATGAGCCGCGCCGCGCTGAAACCATGGCTCCTCGCCGCGATGTGCCTTGCCGCCGCGATCGCGCTGCCGTTTTGGGTGCCGACCTACTACACCCAGTTCGCCAGCAAGGCGCTGATCATCGGCATGCTGGCGATGGCGCTGAATCTCGCGGTGGGGCAGGGCGGGCTGGTCTCGCTGTGCCATGCGGCGTTCTTTGGTCTCGCCGGCTACGTCCTGGCGCTGACCTCGCCGAAATATGACGCCGCCTCGCTGCTGCTGACGCTGCCGCTGGCAGTGCTGGCTTCAGCGCTCGCCGCGCTGCTGATCGGCGCTTTGGCGCTGCGCACCCGCGGCGTCTATTTCATCATGGTGACGCTGGCCTTCGGCGAGATGCTGTATTTCTTCTTTCACGACACCGGCGTGGCCGGCGGCTCCGACGGCGCCTTCATCAACGTCAAGCCGGTGATCGGCATCGCGGGGCATCAGCTGCTCGATCTCGATCGGCCGCTGGCCTTCTACTTTTTGGTGCTGGGCTTCACCGTCGCGGTGATCGCCATTCTCACCATGCTGGCGCGCTCGCCGTTCGGCCACGCGCTGGCGGCGGCGCGCGCCAATGAGCGCCGCGCCCGCTCGCTCGGCTTTCCGATCTTCCGGATCCGCCTGATTGCCTTCACCATTTCGGGGGCGCTGGCCGGCGTCTCGGGCTATCTCGCCGCGGTGCAGTTCGGCTTCGTCGCGCCTGAAATGCTGGGCTGGCATCAATCGGCGACGGTGCTGGTGATGGTGCTGATCGGCGGGCTGCAAACCGTCACCGGCCCGCTGCTCGGCGCGCTGGTGCTGATTGGGCTGGAAGAAGTGCTGAAGGCTAATCTGGCGCAATGGAAACTCGCCGAGGGGCTGATCGTGATCGCGATCGTGCTGGCGCTGCCGAATGGCGTGCGGCAGCTGTGGCCGATGCTGGTCGGGCCGCGCAAGCCGCAACCCGCGGCCCCCAAGGCCGCGCCGGAGGCCGGTCATGGCTGAGATAGCGCTGCGCGCCAAGGGTCTGCGCAAGCAATTCGGCGGCGTCCGCGCGGTGTCGGATGCGTCGATCGATGTCCATGCCGATGAGGTTCACGCCGTGATCGGCCCTAATGGTGCCGGCAAATCGACGCTGATCAATCTGCTGTCCGGTGAATTGATCGTCAATGCCGGTAGCATCATGCTGGGCGACACCGACATCACCCGGCTGGCGCCGGACCAGCGCGCTCGCGCTGGGCTGGGCCGTGCCTATCAGAAGACCACGATCTTCCCGCGCTTCACCGTGCATGAAAATGTCCGCCTCGCCGCGCAGGCGCGCTCCCGCGCGCCGCTCAAGATGTTCGGCGGCGTGGCCGGCCATGATGATATCAACCGACGCGCCGGCGCGGCGATTGCCAGCGTCGGACTGGTCGGCCGCGACCAGGTCATCGCCGATCTGCTCAGCCATGGCGAGCAGCGCCAGCTCGAGATCGCGATGGTGCTGGCGACCGATCCGAAAATCATCCTGCTCGACGAGCCGCTGGCCGGCATGGGCCAGGCCGAGGCCCGCGCCATCATCGCGCTGATCGCGGCGCTGAAAGTCGGGCGCGCGGTGCTGATCGTCGAGCACGACATGGACGCGGTGTTCGAACTAGCCGATCGGCTGACGGTGATGCATGACGGCCGCGTCATCGCCAGCGGAGCGCCGGCCGAGGTGCGGCTGCATCCTCTGGTGCGCGAGGCTTATCTCGGCAATCACGGAGACGCCGCATGAGCGCGTTGTTGCGGGCGAGCGGGCTCGACGCGTTTTATGGCGCGAGCCAGATCCTGCACGGCGTCGAGCTCGCGGTCGGGCGCGGCGAACAGGTCGCGCTGATCGGCCGCAACGGCATGGGCAAGACCACGCTGTTGCGCGCGCTGATGGGGCTGGTGCCGGATTGTCGCGGCGGGCGGGTGTTCCACGGCCACGATATCGCAGGCGCTGCGCCCGAGGCGATCGCGCGGCTCGGCGTCGCTCTGGTGCCGGAGGGGCGCGGCATTTTCGGCGCGCTGAACGTGGTCGAGAATCTCACAATGGCGGCGCGGCCAAGCGCCGACGGCCGTCTGACCTGGACGCTGCCGCGGATCTTCGAACTGTTTCCGCGCCTGCATGAGCGCCGCGCCAATGGCGGGCATCAATTGTCCGGCGGTGAGCAGCAGATGCTGACGATCGGCCGCGCGCTGATGACCAATCCGGATCTGCTGCTGATCGACGAGGCCACCGAGGGCCTGGCGCCGAAAATGGCGCAGGAAATCTGGCGCACCCTCGGGGTGATCAAGCGCGAAGGCATCGCCACCATCGTGGTCGACAAGGATTTCCGCAGCCTGTCGGCGATCGCCGACCGCATCGTGATGCTGGCCAAGGGCGCGGTGGTGTTCGACGGCGCACCCACGGCGCTCGCCGCGCAGCCGGAGCTGCTGGAGCGGCATCTCGGGGTGTGATGTGCCGTGCCCCGGACGCAGTGCATTACGCCGCGCTTGCGGCGTAATGCACTGCAGAGCCGGGGCCCCGCTGTTGTTGCCGGCGCTTGAACCGGGGTCCCGGTTCTGCGAAGCGGCACTGCGTGCCGCATCGCGCCCGGGACACGGATGCTCAGGTTCGACGGCCTATGGCCGGGCGTTACGTGCCCCGGACGCAGCGCAGTACGCCCCACCGATCAATGCGGTCATTCCGGGGCGCGAGCAGCTTTGCTGCGAGCGAACCCGGAATCTCGCTGAAGCGCTCGGCCTTGCCGCAAGATTCCGGGTTCGCTCGCCCGATGGGCTCGCGCCCCGGAATGACCGTGATGGCCGGATCAGCTTGCCAGGAAAATGAGCCAATCACACCGCCGCGTCGCGCAGGCCGAAGGCGCAGGCGTCGCGGCATAGCACTGGGGCCACCATTGCGATCAGCTTGGCGGCGGCCTGGTCGACCGGGAGTCCGGCGGTGTCGAGCACCGCGGAGGCGCGGGCGTAGAGCGGCTCGCGGCTTTGCAGGATGGTGCGTAGTTCCTGCATCGCGGCGCGGTCGTCGGCCATCGGGCGCAGATCGCCCTGGCCGCGCACCCGCGCCATGTGCTCCTCCGGATCGGCTTTGACCCAGATGCTGTAGAACGATGACAGCACCTGGTCGAAGGTCAGCGGCTCGGAGACGATGCCGCCGCCGGTCGCCAGCACCATCAATTGCTTGCGCGACAGCAGCTGGGTCAGCGCGGCCTGCTCCATGCGCCGGAAGCCCTCCTGGCCGTAGAGCGCGATGATCTCGGCGACCGACAGCCCGTTCTGCTGCTCGATCTCCTTGTTCAATTCGACAAAGCGCCAGCCGATATGGTCGGCGAGCATTTTGCCCAGCGTGGATTTGCCGGCGCCGCGCAGCCCGATCAGCGCGATGCCGAAGAACGTCGCCTCGCGACGCGCGCCGGCGCCGAGCCGCCCCAGCCCGGACAGCACGTCCTTGGCATGGGCGATCTGGACCGGCGTGGCGCGGCGGATCAGGTCGCGGATCACCGGCCAGTCGATCGTCGGATCGGTCGACGGAATCAGATCCTCCAGCGGCGTCGCCATCGCGTCCGAGACCCGGCGCAGCAGCACGATCGAGACATTGCCCTTACCGCTTTCCAGCTGCGCGATGTAGCGCTCGGAGATTCCCGAGACTTTCGCCAGCACCTTGCGCGACATCCCGCGCAGCGCCCGCATGGTGCGCACGCGCTGGCCCAGCTGGACCAGAAATTCGGTTTCGGGATCAATTGGTTCAGTCATATCGCCGGGTCGCCCGTAATGGCTGCCGAAGGGCAGACGGAAACATAATGCCGCAGCGGATTGACAGCAAGCAAGGTCAGTGGCTTCCTATGCACTATAATACAAAAAATCTGGGAGGGTTGGCCGTGGCAATCAGAAAGACCGCGCGATGCACGGCATGAGCGGCGCCGGGTCGTATAATGCGGTGAGCTGGCTGCTCGACCGCAACGTCGCCGATGGCCGCGGCGCCAAACTCGCCTTTACCGATACGATGTCCGAGCTGAGCTATGGGGCGTTGCAGACCCAGACTCGTCGGCTCGCCAATCTGCTGCGCCGGCTCGGCGTGCGGCGCGAGGAGCGGGTCGCGATGATCATGCTCGACACCGTCGACTTTCCGGTGGTGTTTTTGGGCGCGATCCGTGCCGGCATCGTGCCGGTGCCGCTGAACACGCTGCTGACCGCCGAGCAATATGCCTATGTGCTGGCCGATTGCCGCGCCCGGGTGCTGTTCGTCTCCGAAGCGCTGCTGCCAATGGTAGCGGATGTGATCGGGCAGATGCCCAATCTCGAACAGATCGTGGTGGTGGGCGACGACGCCCATGGCCACATGAAATTCTCCGATGAGATCGCGCGCGAAAGCGATGCGTTCGAGACCGTCGCGACCCATGCGGAGGAGCCGGCGTTCTGGCTGTATTCCTCGGGCTCGACCGGAATGCCGAAGGGCGTGCGCCATCTGCACGCCTCACTCGCGGCGACCGCCGACACCTATGCCAAGCAGGTGCTGGGGATTCGCGAGGACGATGTCGGGCTGTCGGCGGCGAAATTGTTCTTCGCCTATGGCCTCGGCAATGCGCTGACCTTCCCGATGTCGGTCGGCGCCACCACGGTCCTCAATCCCGAGCGGCCGACGCCGGCGACGATGTTTGCGCTGCTGCAGCGCTATAATCCGAGCATCTTCTTCGGCGTGCCGACTTTGTTCGCCGCGATGCTGAACGATCCCGCGTGCAAGGACGCCAGCGCCGGCACGCGGTTGCGGATCTGCACTTCGGCCGGCGAGGCGCTGCCGGAATCGGTGGGGCTGGCGTGGAAGGCGCGGTTCGGCGCCGACATTCTCGACGGCGTCGGCTCCACCGAGCTGCTGCACATCTTCCTGTCCAACGCGCCTGGCGACATCAAATATGGCAGCTCCGGCCGGCCGGTGCCGGGCTATCGGGTGCGGCTGGTCGACGAGGCCGGCGCCGAGGTCGAGGACGGCGAGGTCGGCGAATTGCTGGTCGACGCGCCATCGGCCGGCGAGGGCTACTGGAATCAGCGCAGCAAGAGCCGGCAGACCTTCGAGGGCCACTGGACCCGGACCGGCGACAAATATGTCCGCGACGCCGAGGGCCGCTACACCTTCTGCGGCCGCGCCGACGACATGTTCAAGGTCTCGGGCATCTGGGTGTCGCCCTTCGAGGTCGAAAGCGCGCTGATCACCCATCCGGCCGTGCTGGAAGCCGCGGTGGTGCCCGATGCAGACACCGACGGGCTGCTGAAACCGCGCGCCTTCGTGGTGCTGCGCGAGGGCAGCGCGACCGACGGGCTGTTCGAGGCGCTGAAGGAGCACGTCAAGAACAAGGTCGGCGCCTGGAAATATCCGCGCTGGATCGAAGTCGTCGAGCAATTGCCCAAAACCGCCACCGGCAAAATCCAGCGCTTCAAGCTGCGCGAGGGGGCGGGGATCTAAGCGGCAATGGCAACCCAACCCATTCTTGCGGGCCAGCATTTGGATCGCGGCGGCCGATATCTCCCTCCCCCTTGCGGGGAGGGTCGGCCGAGCGTGCTAACCGCGCGTAGCGCTGTTAGCACGTGGAGGCCGGGGTGGGGGTGCGGCGGGCACCGCGCTTGCGGCTCCCCCCACCCGACCCGGCTTCGCCGGGCCACCCTCCCCGCAAGGGGGAGGGAGAAGAGGCGCGGCGCTCGCGCCGATTCCAAGACGACGGGGTGGATGCGGCGATGACTGCGCTCGCCCCCTCCGGCTTTCTCGAGATCGGCGCCGCGCGGCTTGAATATCGCATGGTCGGGCCGTTGCCCGCCGACGCGCCGACGTTGGTGCTGCTGCATGAGGGGTTGGGGTCGGCCGGGTTGTGGGGCGAGTTTCCGGACCGGCTCGCCGCCGCTACCGGCTGCGGCGTGTTCGCCTATTCGCGCGCCGGCTATGGCGCGTCGAGCTCGGTGTCGCTGCCGCGACCGCTCGACTATATGCATGTCGAGGCGCTCAAGGTGCTGCCGCGCGTGCTCGATGCGATCGGGTTTCGGCGCGGGTTGTTGATCGGTCATTCCGACGGCGGCTCGATCGCGGCGATCTATGCCGGCGGCGTGCAGGACCACCGGATTCGCGGCGTGGTAATGATCGCGCCGCATTTCGTGGTCGAGGAGATTTCGGTGTCGTCGATCGTCGACATCAAGCAGGCCTATGAGAGCGGCGAGTTGCGCGGCAGGCTCAAGCGCTGGCACCGCGACGTCGACAACGCCTTTTATGGCTGGAACGGGGCCTGGCTCGATCCGAAATTCCGGGCTTGGGATATTTCGGATTTCCTCGCCTATATCCGGGTGCCGGTGGCGATCCTGCAGGGCGAAGACGATCATTACGGCACCATGCTGCAGATCGAGATCGCCCAGGAGGTCTGCTACTGCCCGGTCGAGGCGACGATGATCCCGGGCGCCGCGCATTCGCCGCATCGCGAGGCCGCCGAGGCGACGCTGCGCTGTGTCGCCGATTTCACCAACCGCATCCTGCAAGGGCATGGCGAGGCGGTAGCCCACTCTAACATGAACCAAAATGCATGATCTGGCACATTTAGCGCTGGACAGCGCGAAAACATGCATTATTATTCATATTCTCAAAACAACCCGAGGGATGAATCATGGCCGGTGAGGATCGCGTGCTCGCCAACGGTGCCAAATGGATCGACTTCCAGACCGATCCGTCGCGCTACCGGCACTGGTCGCTCAATGTCGAGGGCGCGGTCGCGACCCTGACGATGGATGTCGACGAGAATGGCGGGCTGTTCGAGGGCTATCAGCTCAAGCTGAATTCCTACGATCTCGGCGTCGATATCGAGCTCGCCGACGCGGTGCAGCGGCTGCGCTTCGAGCATCCGCAGGTCAAGGTGGTGCTGCTGCGCTCGGGCAAGAACCGGGTGTTCTGCGCCGGCGCCAATATCCGCATGCTGGCCGGCGCCACCCACGCCCACAAGGTCAATTTCTGCAAATTCACCAATGAGACCCGCAACGGCTTTGAGGATTCCTCGGAGCATTCCGGGCAACGCTTCATCAGTGTGGTCAACGGCACCGCGGCCGGCGGCGGCTATGAGCTGGCGCTGGCGACCGACCACATCATCATGGCGGATGACGGCTCGGCCTCGGTTTCGCTGCCCGAAGTGCCGCTGCTGGCGGTGCTGCCCGGCACCGGCGGGCTGACCCGGGTGGTCGACAAGCGCAAGGTGCGCCGCGACCACGCCGATTTCTTCTGCACCATCGAGGAAGGCATCAAGGGCAAGCGCGCGGTGCAGTGGCGGCTGGTTGACGAGATCGTGCCGAACAGCAAATTGGAGGCCGCGGTCACCGAACGCGCCGGCGCTTTCGCCGCCGGCTCAAAGCGCGACGCCGCCGGCCCCGGCATTACGCTGTCGCCGCTGACCCGCAGCATCGGCGATGACAGCATTCGCTATGGTTTCGTCAGCGTCGATCTCGACCGCGCCGCGCGCATCGCCACGATTACGATCAATGCGCCGGAGGCCGCGCCGCCGGCCGACATCGACGGCCTGATCGCACAGGGCGCCAGGTTCTGGCCGCTGCAGGTCGCGCGCGAACTCGACGACGCCATCCTGCATCTGCGCATCAACGAACTCGACACCGCGATGCTGGTGTTCAAGTCGCATGGCGACGCCGAATTGGTGCTGGCCTATGACGATTTTCTCGAGGCCAACAAGGGCCATTGGCTGGTCAACGAGATCCGGCATTACTGGAAGCGCGTCTTGAAGCGGATCGACGTCACATCGCGCACGTTGGTCACGCTGGTCGAGCCTGGCTCGTGCTTTGCCGGCACGCTGGCCGAATTGGTGTTCGCCGCCGACCGCTCCTACATGCTGATCGGCTCGCGCCAGGGCGACAACCGCGCGCCGCCGGCGCTGCAGCTGAGCGCGATGAATTTCGGCCCCTATCCGATGAGCCACGGCCTGACCCGGCTGCAGTCGCGGTTTCAGGCCGATCCCGACGACGTGACGCGCGCCCAGCAGCAAATCGGCACGGCGCTCGACGCCGAGGCGGCCGAAGCGCTCGGCCTCGTCACCTTCGCGCTGGACGATATCGATTGGGACGATGAGGTGAGGGTGTTTCTCGAGGAACGCGCCTCGTTCTCGCCCGACAGCCTCACCGGGATGGAGGCCAATCTGCGCTTTGCCGGACCCGAGACCATGGAGTCGAAGATCTTCTCGCGGCTCACCGCCTGGCAGAACTGGATCTTCCAGCGCCCCAACGCGGTCGGCGAAAACGGCGCGCTGCGCCGCTACGGCACCGGCCAGAAGGCGCAATTCGACATGACGCGGGTGTGAGCCCGCGAGCGTTGTTACCAACAGTCGCTTCAATTCGTCATTGCGAGGAGCGAAGCGACGAAGCAATCCAGTAGCCCCGTACACGACGCCCTGGATTGCTTCGCTTCGCTCGCAATGACGGCCCCGACGACGGGGTGGCACTCAGACAGACGCAAACAAGACGAACCGGGAGCGCGGCCATGAACATCATGAATGTCGACTACTCGACCAAGATCCCCAACAACGTCAATCTCGGCGACGACCGCCAGGTGCTGAAGGCGCTGGAGGGCTGGCACCCCGGATACATCGACTGGTGGAACGACATGGGGCCGGATGGCTTCCAGCAATCGCTGGTCTATCTGCGCACCGCCTATTCGGTCGATCCGCGCGGCTGGGCCAAATTCGACTACGTCAAGATGCCGGACTATCGCTGGGGCATTCTGCTGGCGCCGCAGGAGGAGAACCGCACGATTCCGTTCGGTGAACATTTCGGCGAACCGGCCTGGCAGGAAGTGCCCGGCGAATATCGCGCGATGCTGCGCCGGCTGATCGTGATCCAGGGCGACACCGAGCCGGCCTCGGTGGAGCAGCAGCGCCATCTCGGCAAGACCGCGCCGTCGTTGTACGATCTGCGCAATCTGTTCCAGGTCAATGTCGAGGAAGGCCGCCATCTGTGGGCGATGGTGTATCTGCTGCAGAAGTACTTCGGCCGCGACGGCCGCGAGGAGGCCGACGGGCTGCTGCGCCGCCGCTCCGGCGACGCCGATGCGCCGCGCATGCTCGGCGCCTTCAACGAGGCGACGCCGGACTGGCTGTCGTTCTTCATGTTCACTTACTTCACCGACCGCGACGGCAAGATGCAGTTGCACTCGCTGGCGCAATCCGGCTTCGATCCCTTGTCGCGCACCTGCCGCTTCATGCTGACCGAGGAAGCCCACCACATGTTCGTCGGCGAGACCGGCATCAGCCGCGTGATCCAGCGCACCTGCGAGGCGATGCGCGAAGCCGGCATCGACGATCCGACCGACATCGCCCGGGTGCGCGCGCTCGGCGTCATCGACCTGCCGACGATGCAGAAGAAGCTCAATCTGCACTACACGCTGTCGCTCGACCTGTTCGGCTCGGAAGTCTCGACCAACGCCGCCAACGCCTTCAATTTCGGCATCAAGGGCCGCTATCACGAGACGCAAATTCAGGACGACCATCGGCTCAATAACGACACCTATCCGGTGCTGAAGCTGGTCGACGGCGTGATCAAGCGGGTCGACGAGCCGGCGCTGACCGCGCTCAACATGCGGCTGCGCGACGACTACACCCAGGACTGCGTCAAGGGCATGCTGCGCTGGAACAAGGTGATCGCGACCGCCGGCTATGACTACAAGCTGACGCTGCCGAATGTCGCGTTCCATCGCCAGATCGGCGAGTTCAAGGACGTCCACGCCACGCCCGACGGCGTGCTGATCGACGACGCCACCTGGGCGGCGCGCCAGACCGACTGGCTGCCCTCGGTGGAGGATGGCGATTTTATCGCCAGCCTGATGAACCCGGTCAGCGACCCCGGCGCCTACGCGTCCTGGATCTCGGCCCCGAAGGTCGGCATCGACAACAAGCCCGGCGATTTCGAATATGTGAAGATCGAGACCTGAGCCTTCGGCGTTGGGCCAATAGGCTCACTGCCGGGCGTCGCCCCCACCCCACCCCTCCCCCGCTTGCGGGGGAGGGTTGGGGTGGGGGCGCTGTGCGCCGCGCTGATGACGTGCGCCCCGGTCGCCGCGCTCAATCCCAGCCGTCGCCCTTGATGCCGGGGTTGGCGTAGACGATGCCGCCGTCGACCGCGATGGTGGCGCCGACCACGTAGTCGCCGGCGCGCGAGGCCAGATAGATCGCAGCGCCCGCCATGTCCTCGTCGGTGCCGATCCGGCCGGCCGGCACACGCGTCGCCACGCTATCGGCATTGTCACGCGCGGCCTTGTTCATGTCGGAGGAGAACGGGCCCGGCGCGATCGCGGTGACCACGATGTGATCCTGGATCAGCTTCACGGCCATTCGCCGGGTCAGGTGGATCAGTCCGGATTTGCTGGCCGCATAGGAATAGGTCTCCATCGGATTGACGAAGATGCCGTCGATCGAGGCGATGTTGATCACCTTGCCGGGGCGCTCGGCTGTGGCTGCGGCGCGCAGCGGGCCGGCCAGCGCCTTGGTGAGGAAGAACGGCGTCTTGACGTTGAGGTTCATCACCTTGTCCCAGCCGCTTTCGGGAAACTCGTCGAACGGCGCGCCCCAGGCAGCGCCGGCATTGTTGACCAGAATGTCGAGCTTGGGCTCGCGCTTGATGATCTCGGCGGCCAGCATCTCGATGCCCGTCATGGTCGAGATATCGATCGGCAGCGCGATGCATTCGCCGGCATATTCCGCCGTCAGTTCCTTGGCGGTGGCCTCGCAGGGCCCGGCCTTGCGCGCGGTGATGTAGACCCGGGCGGCGCCCTGGGCGAGGAAACCGGCCGCGATCATCTTGCCGATGCCGCGCGAGCCGCCGGTCACCAGGGCGATGCGGCCCTGCAGCGAAAACAGATTCTTGAACATGCGTCCTCCCATTGATTTGCCGGATGTTTGAGACGGCGGGCGGGACGAGTCAAGGAAGCCGGATAGCGGCAAGCACTACAGGGTTGGTCACAGCCCGGATTGCGCTTCGTTTGATCCGGCGACGGGAATCCGATCGGCTAATCTTACGCAGCGTTGACGCGGCGAAAGCCGTTCCACACCGCGGTGGCGGCGCCGGAGTTCAGCACCGGCAGGACGCGGCTATCCTGGAAATTGCCGTTCAGCGAGATGCGCGGCAGCGCGGTGAGATGGTCGGCGAATTCGGGAAAGATCATGCCGGGTCGCGTCGTCACCGCGGTCTTGAAGCCGGCGGCACGCGCCAGGGCGAATTCGCGCGGACCGGCCGAGCTGCAATCGCCATAGGGATAGGCGAGATGGGTGATCGGGCGGCCCAATTCGGCTTCGATCCGGGCGCGGCCGAGCGCGAGCTCGCGCGCGGCGACCGCCTCGCTCTGCTTGGCGAGCAGGCAATGGCTGATGCTGTGGGCGCCGATCGTCACCAGCCGATGGCCGGCGAAGCGTCGCAGCTCGTTCCACGCCAGGCAGAGCTCGCGGCCGACCTCGGTTTCGTCGACGCCGTTGCGGGCGCACAGCGCGGTCATCGCCGCGCACAGATCCCGCTCGCCGGGCAAAGCCCGCAGCTGGTCATGCAGGCCGTCGAATGCCGCTTGCTTGGCCGCAGCCGTGTCGGTCTCGAGCCGCGCCTCGATGCCGCCGATCTCGGCCTCGATGCGGTCGGCCCCGGCGATCAGCCGCTCCAGCGTGATCCACCACAGCCGGCCGCGGCCCTCGGCGAAATCGCTGGCGGCATAGACGGTGAACGGCGCGTCGAATTCCTCGAGCACCGGCAGTGCGAAGTCCCGGTTGTCGCGATAGCCGTCGTCCAGGGTGATGCAGGCAAAGCGCCGGGAGAAATCCTGCTCGACCAGGCGACGGTGCAGTTCGTCCATCGGGACGATGTCGATATTCTGGCTGCGCAGGTAATTCAGCGTGGTGCGGAGGAAATCCGGCGTCACCTCGAGATGGTGGTTGGGCTGGAATGCATCATCGCGGGCCGGCCGCACATGATGCAGCATGAAAATGGTGCCGACCCCGGAGAGGATCGGTCGCAGCACATGATGAGCCCCGGAAAAATAGAGCGCCTCGAGGCCAGCGCGGATCACATTATGGCGAAATTGCTTCATCGAACAGCCGACTGGTTAATTTCGTTAACAATCTTAGCCCCCATCATTGAACAAACGGTTATTGCGCTGCGTCGACTTGGCGATTTCCGTAATTGAGTTTGACAGTGCTGCAACGGTTTGATTTCTCTCTGGTTCTGGACCGGCGGGATGTCGAATGCGCGAATTCTGGAGAGCGAGCGTCAAATGGTGGCCCGGTTTGGTGCCGCTGGCAATCCTCTGGGCGATCGCGGCCTGGACGACGACGCCCCCGCTCGAGGCCGATCTCGCGGCGCGGGCGCGGAGCTCGCTGCACGACACCGTGCTCGACAAGGTCGCCATCGAGGTCGCCGGCCGCGACGTCAGCTTTGCGGCCGAGGCATTCTCCGAAGAGGGCCGGCGCAGCGCGGTGGCGGCGGTCGAGAGCGTCCCCGGGGTGCGGCTGGTCAATGATCAGACCAGCCTGGTGCCCGAGGCCAAGCCGTTCATCTGGACCATCGAGCGCGACGTCGTCAGGATCACGCTCGGCGGCAGCGCGCCGCTGCCGGCCAGCAAGGCCCGGCTGCTCGATGCCGCCCGCAACGCCGTGAACGGCGTCGAAGTGGTCGACCGGATCAACCTGGCGCGCGGCGCGCCGTTGCGATTCGATGCCGCCGTGCTGCTGCTGATCGATCAGATCGCCAAACTGAAAACCGGCAGGATCACCCTGACCAATACCGAAGTGACGCTGTCGGGGATGGCACGCGGGCTGGGCGGGCGCGAGGCGATCTCCGCGGCGCTGAAGAACCTGCCGGAGGGCTATTGGGTCGGCGCCAACGGCGTCAAGGCGCCGCCTTACGTGTTCGCGGCCAACAAGGACCCGGTGGCCGGCACGCTGACGCTGAGCGGCTATGTGCCGGACAATTCCGTTCACGCCGCGCTGGTCGCCGCCGCCGAGCGCAAATTCTTCGACGCAAAAGTGGTCGATAATCTGAAAGCCAGCGTCGGCGCGCCGCAGGGCTTCGCCAAGGCGGTGGTGCCGGCGCTGGGCGCGCTGTCGCGGCTGTCGACCGGGACGCTGTCGGTGTCCGACAGCGTGGTGAAGCTGTCGGGCGATGCGTTGTACGAGGCCGCGGCGGGCCAGATCCGCGGCGAGCTAAGCAAGGCGCTGCCGCGGGACTGGCAGGTCGAGGCGCAGATTTCGGTGAAGCCGCTAGCCGCGCCGGTCGATCCCACCGTCTGCCAGCAATTATTCGCCGACCTGCTGCGCCAGGGCACGATCCTGTTCGAATCCGGAAGCGCCAGGATCGATCCGGACTCCGCCGGGCTGCTCGACCGGCTGATCGAGACCGCGATGCGGTGTCCGACCGCGACGATCGAGATCGGCGGCCACACCGACAGCGTGGGCGACGCCGAATTCAATCAGGCCCTGTCCGAGAAGCGCGCCCAGGCGGTGACCGACTATCTGGTCCACGCCGGATTGCCGCCGGATCGCTTCAAGCCGGTCGGCTTCGGCAGCGCCATGCCGATCGCCAGCAATGACACCGACCAAGGCAAGGCGCAGAATCGCCGCATTGAATTTCTGGTGAGGTGACGATGGTCGATCTGGTGACATTCTATTGGGGTTGGCTGGTCGGATCGGCTCTGTACGGATTCGCGTTCGGATGGATCGCCGTGGTACATCGGGGCAATGGCGTGTCAAAACGCACCTCGCTGTGGCTGACGGGATTGCTCGCCGCGCTGATCGCCCTGGCGCTGGCGGGGCTGGTTCCGGGCCGGGCCGGCTATTGGCTTGACCTTGGCTTGGTCATGATCGCGGCCTATGTGGTGGGATGCGCGGTCGGATCGTGGCTGCGCCACTGGGTGATCTCCCGACAGGAGCAGGCCGCCTGAGATCGGTGCCGCGGGTGCGGCAGCTTGGATGCGGTTCTTCGAGGCGGGTTCTATGCGGGTTCGTCGACACGGTGTCTTGCGCTCGGCGTCGCGGACCGTCGCGTTGCTCCGCAACGCAGCAGCCGCGATGCAGCAAATCTGTGCAGGCTGATGTCGATCAAGCCTCGGTCAATCACTTGGGGGCAAGATGTGGCGATCGACCGAATTCCACTGCGATACAAAACGCGCTACCACGGTTTGGAACAAGCTGCTGTCTTAATGTTCCTTTAAGCGTCTCAGTTGGCGGAAAGCGCATTCGAGGTCTAGATGCTGGAAGCAATACGCAGAACGATGGTGTTTCTGCGCAAAAGGCAAATCCTGCATAAAATGGGTGTTGCGTTGAGCGTCGCGGTGATCGCCGTCGCGTGTTACGTGCTGATCCATATGCTGCGCGGCATCGACGTCCACGAGGTGGTCGAGGCGATGAAGAAGATCGAGCCGCGCTCGGTCGCGCTGGCGGCTCTGTTCGTCTGCGCCGGCTATTTCACCCTGACGTTCTACGACCTGTTCGCAGTGCGGGCGATCGGTCGCTGCGAGATTCCCTACCGGATCAACGCGCTGGCCGCCTTCACCAGCTATTCGATCGGGCACAATGTCGGCGCCAGCGTGTTCACCGGCGGCGCGGTGCGCTACCGGATCTATTCGGCCTGGGGGCTGGACGGGATCGACGTCGCCAAGATCTGCTTTCTGGCCGGGCTGACCTTCTGGCTCGGCAATGCCGCGGTCCTCGGCCTGGGCATCGCCTATCATCCGGAGGCGGCAGCCTCGATCGATCAGCTGCCGCCATGGCTCAATCGCCTCATCGCGCTCGGCATCATCGCGGGGCTGCTGAGCTATGTGGCCTGGGTCTGGATCCGCCCGCGCAATGTCGGCCGCGGCAGCTGGACGGTCGTGCTGCCGGGAGGGCCGCTGACGCTGCTGCAGATCCTGATCGGGATCGTCGATCTCGGATTCTGCGCGCTGGCGATGTATGTGCTGGTGCCGGACCATCCCAATCTCGGTTTCGTGGTGGTGGCGGTGATCTTCGTCTCCGCGACCCTGCTCGGCTTCGCCAGCCATTCGCCCGGCGGGCTCGGCGTGTTCGATGCCGCGATGCTGGTCGGCCTGTGGCAGATGGACAAGGAAGAGCTGCTCGCCGGCATGCTGCTGTTCCGCATCCTGTATTATCTGGTGCCTTTCGTCGTCTCGGTGGTCATTCTGGCGGTGCGGGAAATCATCCTCGGCGCCCGGACCAAGCGGCTGCGCCGGCTGGCGGTGGTGCTCGATCCAAAGCCGGTCCGCGAAGATCCCTCGCCGGGTTAGGATGACAATTCCGATGTCCGACGAGCCCGCCCCCGCAGGCAGAGAGCTGGTCCCGATGACAACACACGCTCCCGCTTCGATGTTCTCGCCGTGGCCGGATCGGTTGCGGCACGCCGCCATCATCCTGCTGGCGGCCGGCCTGGCGCTGGCCGCACTGGTCGCCTATGGCGAATTGTCGCTGGTCGCCGCCGCCGCGGCGTTCGCCTGCATCGCCGCCGCCGCGCTGGTGCCATGGCGGCTGCACGACGTGGCGGCCGCCACCGACGACAAGCCCGGGACCAATCCGGTGGAGACGCCGGTGGTGCGCGCCATTGTCGGCGGCATGCCCGACCCCGCGGTGCTGCTCGACCGCGCCGGCCGGGTGATCCATCTCAACGCCGCCGCGGCGCAGCTGGCGCCGGCGCTGCGCAGCAACGAGCTGGCGCAATTCGCGCTGCGGACGCCGGAAATCGTCACCGCGCTGCGCGAAGCCATCGCCACCGCCGAACCCCGGCGCGCCACCTATCTGGACCACGTGCCGGTGGATCGCTGGATGGAGCTGATCATCGCCCCGGTGCAGGTGCCGACCGCGTTCGGCGGGACCGACCAGTGCATGCTGATGACCTTCCA
This sequence comes from Rhodopseudomonas sp. BAL398, assembly GCF_033001325.1. NCBI lineage: Bacteria > Pseudomonadati > Pseudomonadota > Alphaproteobacteria > Hyphomicrobiales > Nitrobacteraceae > Rhodopseudomonas > Rhodopseudomonas sp. BAL398. Next base: position 3,895,984 of record NZ_CP133111.1, on the reverse strand, counting down.
CGACCAGACCCCGCTGCGCCGGGTCGAGGAAATGCGCGCCGATTTCGTCGCCAATGCCAGCCATGAATTGCGCACGCCGCTGGCGGCGCTGTCGGGCTTCATCGACACGCTGCAGGGCCCCGCCAAGGACGACGCCAAGGCGCGCGAGCGCTTTCTCGGCATCATGCACATCCAGGCGACGCGGATGGCGCGGCTGATCGACGATCTGTTGTCGCTGTCGCGGGTCGAATTGTCCGCCCATGTCCGGCCCGACGTGCTGGTCGATCTCGCGCCGCTGATCCAGCAGGTGGTCGACGGGCTGGAGCCACTGGCCAAGGAACGCCATGTCGTGATCGAGATCGAGCTGCCCGAGGCCGCCGCGACGGTCGCCGGCGACCGCGAGGAATTGCTGCGGCTGTTCGAGAACCTGGTCGAGAACGGGTTGAAATACGGCGCTTCCGGCGGCCGGGTGGTGGTCGCCGTGACGGCGGCGGTGTCGTCCGAAGGGCTGCCCGAATATCGCGTCATGGTGCGCGATTTCGGCCCCGGCATCGCGCCCGAACACCTGCCGCGGCTGACCGAGCGGTTCTACCGGGTCGATGTCGGCGACAGCCGCGCCCAGGGCGGCACCGGGCTGGGATTGTCGCTTGTGAAACATATCGTTAACCGCCATCGGGGCCGGCTTTTGATCGAAAGCGTGCCGAAAAAAGGCGCGACTTTCACGGCCGTTTTTCCCTCGGCGAAGCCCCAGGTACAAGCCGAAAAGATCTGATTTTTCAATCGCTTGGTGCATTCACACGACTGTCATCAAACCCTCATAAAAGGTCAACCGTCCGCCCCTAAAGGGGGCTTCGTAAGCGCAGTCGGGCGCGAACAGCGCTTCGCTTACAGATGGAGAGACCTTTCATGAATTTCATCAAGGCAATCGTCGCGGTCGGCGTCGTCGCCGCTTCGACGTCGGCATTTGCCGCCGACATCACCGGTGCCGGCGCGACCTTCCCCTATCCGGTCTATTCCAAGTGGGCCGACGCCTATAAGAAAGAGACCGGCAACGGCCTGAATTATCAGTCGATCGGCTCGGGCGCGGGCATCAAGCAGATCCTGGCCAAGACCGTGACCTTCGGCGCCACCGACATGCCGCTGAAGCCCGAGCAGCTCGAGAAGGACGGCCTGGTGCAATGGCCGATGGTGATGGGCGCGATCGTTCCGGTCGTGAACCTCGAAGGCATCAAGCCGGGTGAAATGGTGTTCGACGGCGAAACCCTCGCCAACATCTATCTCGGCAAGATCACCAAATGGGATGATGCCGCGATCAAGAAGCTGAACCCGAAGGTCAAGCTGCCGTCGACCGCGATCACCGTCGTGCGTCGTTCGGACGGTTCGGGCACCACCTTCAACTTCACCAACTATCTGTCGAAGGTCAGCCCCGATTGGAAGTCCAAGGTCGGTGAAGGCACCGCGGTCGAATGGCCGGTCGGCGTTGGCGCCAAGGGCAATGAAGGCGTTGCCGGCAATATCAGCCAGGCCAAGAACTCGATCGGTTATGTCGAGTATGCCTATGCCAAGCAGAGCAAGCTGACCTACGCCGCGATGGTCAACAGCACCGGCAAGACCGTGCAACCCACCACGGCTGCGTTCCAGTCCGCAGCGGCGAATGCCGAATGGTCCAAGGCTCCGGGTTATTACCTGATCCTGACCAACCAGCCGGGCGAGGCCTCCTGGCCGATCACCGCCGCGACCTTCATCCTGATGCACAAGGAGCCGGTCGACAAGGCTGCCTCCTCCGAAGCCCTCAAATTCTTCAAGTGGGCTTACGCGAAGGGCGACAAGATGGCCGAGTCGCTCGACTACATCCCGATGCCGGAGCCGGTGGTCAAGCTGATCGAAAAGACCTGGTCGGCTGACATCAAGAGCTGAGCCATCCTGAGCTCCACGGCGTTCGCGATCCCGGGTTGGGTCGCGAACGACACAGGCGACCCCCGGAATCCCCATCGCCTCGACGCGAAATCGGATTCCGGGTCCGCGCTGCAAGGTGCGCCCCCTTGGCGACCAAGGCGCACCCCTAAGCGACAATGTGGATCCACCGGCCTGCGTCGCGCCAAGCCGCGTTGCCAGGCGACCGATCGCCCAATCTGATTCAATCGAGACCTTCAGGCCGTGAGACGAAGCCTGGCTGGCCTGCTACTGTAAAGGGGAATGGCGTGGCGGATATGGCGGTTCAAAGTACGGTTATGGAAGCTGCCGGACCTTACGATCGCGCCAAGGCGCTGAGCGCGTTCAAATTTGGCGACAGCGCCTTCTATTGGGTCACGCGCGCCTGCGCGATTTCGGTGCTGTTGATTCTCGGTGGCATCATCCTGTCGCTGATCCTGGGCGCCTGGCCGGCGATCCGCGAATTCGGTTTCTCCTTCCTGATGACCGCGCGCTGGGCGCCGGCCAACGATCCTCCGGTCCTCGGCGCGCTCGGCCCGATCTACGGCACGCTGGTCACCTCGGTGATCGCGATGATCATCGCGATCCCGGCCGGCCTCGGCATCGCGATTTTCCTCACCGAACTGTGCCCGCAATGGGCGCGGCGCCCGATCGGCATCGCCATCGAACTGCTCGCCGGCATTCCCTCGATCATCTACGGGATGTGGGGGTTCTTCGTGCTGGCGCCGTTCATGGCCAACCACATGCAGCCGTTCATGATCAGCGCCTTCGAGGGCGTTCCGGTGCTGGGCACGATCTTCGCCGGACCGCCGTCCTATCTCAGCCTGTTCAACGCCGCGCTGATCCTCGCCATCATGGTGCTGCCTTTCATCACCGCGATCTCGGTCGACGTCTTCAGGACGGTGCCGCCGGTGCTGAAGGAGGCGGCTTACGGCATCGGCTGCACCACCTGGGAAGTGGTGCGCAAGGTGGTGATCCCCTACACAAGGGTCGGCGTCATCGGCGGCATCATGCTGGCGCTCGGCCGGGCGCTCGGCGAGACCATGGCGGTGACCTTCATCATCGGCAATTCGTTCCGGATCGACGGGTCGATCTTCTCGCCCGGCACCACGATTTCGGCGGCGATCGCCAGTGAATTCGCCGAAAGTTCGGGGCTGCACCAGTCCGGCCTGATCCTGCTCGGCCTGTTGCTGTTCATCCTCACATTCCTGGTGCTGTCGGCGGCGCGGCTGATGCTGATGCGGCTCGAACGCAAGGCGGGGAACTGAGCATGAACCCGAATAATGGACACCGGTTTTCCGCTGCGATCATGTTGCTCCAGGTGACGTCATGAATCCGATCTACAAGAGCCGCCGCCGCAGCGACCTCACCATCAAGATCCTGTGCCTGTTTGCGACGGTGTTCGGCGTCACCTGGCTGGCGCTGATCCTGTTCACGCTGTTCTACAACGGCCTCGCCGGCATCAACGTCCAGATCTTCACCCAGAACACCCCGCCGCCTGGCTCCACCACCGGCGGTCTGCTCAACGCCATCGTCGGCTCGGTGATGATGACCGTGATCGGCGTCGGCATCGGCGCGCCGCTCGGCCTGTTCGCCGGCACCTATCTGGCCGAATACGGCAAGCACGACCGCCTGACCTCGGTGATCCGCTTCATCAACGACATCCTGCTCAGCGCGCCTTCGATCATCATCGGCCTGTTCATCTACGGCGCCGCCGTGGTGCCGATGGGCCGGTTCTCGGCGCTGGCCGGCGCGCTGGCGCTGGCGGTGATCGTGATCCCGGTGGTGGTGCGCACCACCGAGGACATGCTGCTGCTGGTGCCGAGCTCGCTACGCGAGGCGGCCTCGGCGCTCGGGCTGCCGCGCTCGCTGGTGATCAAGCGGATCGCCTACCGGGCCGCGCGCGCCGGGCTGATCACCGGCGTGCTGCTGGCCACCGCGCGGGTCGCCGGCGAAACCGCGCCGCTATTGTTCACCGCGCTCAGCAACCAGTTCTTCAGTCTTGATCTCACCAAGACGATGGCCAACTTGCCGGTGACCATCAACAACTTCGTGCAGAGCCCCTACGACTACTGGAAACAGTTGGCCTGGAGCGGGGCGCTGATCATCACCCTGGCCGTGCTGGCCCTGAACATTGGCGCGCGCATTCTTGGCGCCGAGAGGACCGCGAAATGACCGAGATTTCCATCGCCACCAACGTTCCCGCCGCGCCGATGCCGCCGATGATGGATCAGCCCGAGGGAACCCCGAAGGTCAGCGTGCGCGACCTGAATTTCTACTACGGCCAGAACCACGCGTTGAAGCACATCAACCTCAACCTCGTCGCCAACAAGGTCACCGCCTTCATCGGGCCGTCCGGTTGCGGCAAGTCGACGCTGCTGCGGATCTTCAACCGGATGTATGATCTGTATCCCGGGCAGCGCGCCGAGGGCCAGGTGATGCTGGATTCCACCAATATTCTCGATCCCAAGCTCGACCTCAATCTGCTGCGGGCGCGGGTCGGTATGGTGTTCCAGAAGCCGACCCCGTTCCCGATGACGATCTATGAGAACATCGCCTTCGGCATCCGGCTGTACGAGAAGATCTCCAAGGCGGAGATGGACGCCCGGGTCGAGAAGGCGCTGCGCGGCGCGGCGCTGTGGACCGAGGCCAAGGACAAGCTCGGCGCTTCGGGCCTCAGCCTGTCCGGCGGGCAGCAGCAGCGGCTTTGTATCGCCCGCACCATCGCGGTGCGGCCGGAAGTGATCCTGTTCGACGAGCCGTGCTCGGCGCTCGATCCGATCTCGACCGCGAAGATCGAGGAGCTGATCGACGAATTGAAGGAAAGCTACACCATCGCCATCGTCACGCATAATATGCAGCAGGCGGCGCGGGTCTCGGAATCCACCGCCTTCATGTATCTCGGCGAGTTGATCGAATTCGGTCCGACCAACAAGATTTTCACCTCGCCGACCGATCGCCGCACCCAGGACTACATCACCGGCCGGTTCGGCTGACGCGCAGCGCGCGAGGAGAATGAACATGGGCTTCGAACACACCACCAAGGCATTCGACGGCGACCTGCAGGAACTCACCAGGCTGGTTGCCGAGATGGGCGGCCTCGCCGAACGGCAGATCGTGGATTCGGTCGACGCCCTGATCCGGCGCGACATCCCGCTCGGCGCCCGCGTGGTCGCGGCCGATGCCGAGATCGACCAGATGCAGCGCACTATCGAGGAACGCGCGGTGCTGACCATCGCGCGGCGACAGCCGATGGCGGTCGATCTGCGCGAGATCGTCGGCTCGATGCGGGTCGCCACCGATCTGGAACGGATCGGCGATCTGGCCAAGAATATCGGCAAGCGCGTCAACGCGCTCGACAGCGATTTCCATCCGCTGAAGCTGATCCGCGGCCTCGAGCACATGACCGATCTGGTGCAGTCGCAGGTCAAGGCAGTGCTCGACGCCTATACGGCGCACGATCTGCCGGCCGCGATGGTGGTGTGGAACGGCGACGAGGAGGTCGACGCGATCTGCACTTCGCTGTTCCGCGAATTGCTGACCTATATGATGGAAGATCCGCGCAACATTTCGTTCTGCATTCATCTGATGTTCTGCGCCAAGAACATCGAGCGGATCGGCGACCACGCCACCAACATCGCCGAGACGGTGTTTTACATGATCGAGGGGCAGCAGCTTCTCGACAAGCGACCGAAGGGCGACATGACGAATTTCGCCAATGCGGCGCCCGGCAACTGACGAGGACGAACGATGAGTGCGCGCATTCTGGTGGTCGAGGACGAAGAGGCGCTGACGACGCTGCTTCGCTACAATCTCGACGCCGAGGGTTATGACGTCGAGACAGTGGCGCGCGGCGACGACGCCGACACCAGGCTGAAGGAGCGCATCCCCGACCTGATCGTGCTGGATTGGATGCTGCCGGGCCTGTCCGGGATCGAGTTGTGCCGGCGGCTGCGGGCCCGGCCGGAAACCAAGCAGCTGCCGATCATCATGCTGACCGCGCGCGGCGAGGAAAGCGAACGGGTTCGCGGCCTTGCGACCGGCGCCGACGACTACATCGTCAAGCCGTTCTCTGTGCCGGAATTGCTGGCGCGGGTGAAGGGCCTGCTGCGGCGCGCGGCTCCGGAACGGCTCGCCAGCATCCTGGCCTATGGCGACCTCGAGCTCGACCGCGAAAAGCGGCGGGTGGCGCGCTCCGGGCGGCCGATCGATCTCGGCCCGACCGAATATCGGCTGCTGGAATTCTTCCTCGAACATCCCGGCCGGGTGTTCAGCCGCGAGCAATTGCTCGACAGCGTCTGGGGCCGCGACATCTATATCGACGAGCGCACCGTCGACGTTCATATCGGACGGCTGCGCAAGCTGCTCAATCCCGGCCGCGAACAGGACCCGATCCGCACCGTGCGCGGCGCCGGCTACGCCCTCGACGACCGCTTCGCCGCCAAGGCGGAGTGAGGGACGGCGCCTCGTCATCGTCACCCGTCATCCTCCGCGACAGCGGAGGACCCAGGATTGCAGGGCGTTGATGGTGAGTTGCTGATCGTCGGCGCTCTGGGACACCGGTCGCCCGGTCGAGCCGGGCGATGACCCATGAGCGCTGCGCGATGCCGTGCGCAGCGCCGCGTCATCATCAGCCGTCATCCTCCGCGACAGCGGAGGACCCAGTATTGCAGAGCGTTGATGGTTAGTTGCTGATTGTCGGCGCGCTTGGGTCGCCCGGTCGAGCCGGGCGATGGCGTCGTCCCGCAATGCGGCGCTGACTGAAGCTGACGCGGCTTAGCGCGTGGGCTTAGCGCGTCGGCTTGGGCATCTGGCGGCGGCGGTCGCCGGCCGGCTGGTAGGCGATGCGCGAGTGATGCGCGCAATAGGGCAGGCCGCCGAGCGCCTTGCCGCCGCAGAAGAAGAATTCCGGATTGGACGGATCGCCGATCGGCCAATGGCAGGTCGCCTCGTTGAGCTCCTGCAGGCTCAGCCGCTGGCTCATCGGCACCACATTGTCGTAGGACACCGGATCCGGCTCGGCCTCGACCTCGAACACATGCGCCAGCGCGGTGTTGCCGCGCGCCACCGGGCGCGACACCCGCATCATATGCTGGGCCGGACGCGCCTTGCGCGGTCGCGGCGCCGCGGAGGACGGGCTTTTGGCCCGGCCGGACAGGCCGAGACGATGAACCTTGCCGATCACCGCGTTGCGGGTCACATTGCCAAGCTCTGCGGCGATTTGACTCGCCGACAAGCCGCCTTCCCATAATTTCTTCAATTGCTCGACGCGGTCGTCGGTCCAGCTCAGTGCCGTCATCGCTTTAATCCCTTCGTGTCGCCCTCGCCGCAGTGCGGCGTTGCGACGTAGATGTCGCCAAAATCCCTGACGGCAGAATCCCTTAGCCCTCGCCGGGCGCGACTTGCTCGCCCGGGCGTTACGCAACACAGAGGACTCAAGAGGATCGCAACCGCGCACGAGATGTCGTACTCGACAGGCCAAAGGCTACAATATGCCGTGACTCTCGCGCAAGAGTCTGACCTGGTGCATCCACACCTTCTACTACGAGGACCTCGTATTTCGGCCCGTCATGCCTGTTCGCAACGTCGATCGCCGAGCGATCGCGCGGTCCGGTTTGCCAATGCCCAGCACCAACGAAGCATGGGCGGGTTTGGTTCAGGCATTTCGACCGCCGACGCCAATTGTTCGCGTGGCCGGCTCTCGCCGGTTCGGCCCCGCGCAGCCGGCCGGACCGCCTTGCGGCCGCGGGATGTCCGCGATCCGGCGCCGATGCCCGGAAAATACGGGCGAAGCATCGGTTGACAGGGTGCCGCGCGCTTCTAGAATAAAGCCACGTGCCGCCTGGAAAGGCGGCACGTTTCGTTTCCGGGGTAGGTTGGTCGGCGGCCGTGACGGGCACGGCGGACTTTGTGCCCCAATTTTCCGATCGGATCGGCCATGTCCAAAAGCGCAAGCACCTCCCATCTGTTGCCAGTATTCGCCAGGGCGGACCTCGCCTTCGAGCGCGGCGAGGGCGTCTGGCTGATCGGCACCGACAAGGAGCGCTATCTGGATTTCACCAGCGGCGTCGCGGTCAATGCGCTCGGCCATTGCCATCCGCATCTGGTCGCCGCGCTGCAGGCGCAGGCCGCCACGCTGTGGCACATGTCGAACCTGTTCAAGAGCCCCGACGGCGAGCGGCTGGCGGCGCGGCTGTGCGAGCAGAGTTTCGCCGATTTCGTGTTCTTCGCCAATTCGGGCGCCGAGGCGATGGAATGCGCGCTGAAAATGACGCGCCATCATCATTTTTCCAAAGGCGCGCCGGAGCGCACGCGGATCATCACCTTCGAGGGCGCGTTTCACGGCCGCACGCTGGGGACGCTGGCGGCCACCGGAGCGGCGAAATATCTCGAGGGCTATGGCGCACCGCTGGACGGCTTCGACCAGGTGCCGCTTGGCGATCTCGAGGCGGTCAAGAAGGCGATCGGCCCCAACACCGCCGGCATTCTGATCGAGCCGCTGCAGGGCGAGGGCGGCGTCCGCGCGCCGTCGCACGGGTTCTTCCGGGCCCTGCGCGATCTGTGCGACCAGCACGGCCTGCTGCTGATCTTCGACGAGGTGCAGACCGGCATGGGCCGCACCGGCGAATTATTCGCCTATCAGCGCATCGGCGTGACCCCGGATATCATGTCGCTGGCCAAGGCGCTGGGCGGCGGTTTTCCGATCGGCGCTTGCCTGGCCACCGCCGAAGCCGCCGCCGGCATGGCGCCGGGCTCGCACGGCTCCACCTTCGGCGGCAATCCGCTGGCGGTGGCGGCGGCGAATGCCGTGCTCGACGTCATGCTGAAGCCGGGCTTTTTCGATCACGTCAACCGCATCTCGCTGCTGCTGAAACAGAAGCTCGCCTCGGTGGTCGATCGCCATCCGCAGGTGCTGTCGGAAGTGCGTGGCGAGGGCCTGCTGATCGGGCTGAAGGCGGTGGTGCCGTCGGGCGATCTGATCGCCGCGTTGCGAGCGCAGAAGCTGCTCACCGTCGGCGCCGGCGACAATGTGGTGCGGCTGTTGCCGCCCTTGATCGTCAGCGAGGCCGAAATCGAGGAGGCGGTGGCGCGGCTGGAGCGCGCCTGCGTGACGCTCGCCGATGCCGCGACGCCGCGGGAGGCTGTGCAATGAGCAAGTCGCCGCGCCATTTCCTCGACCTGACCGAGGTGCCGACCAAGGAGCTGCGCCGGATTCTCGACGCCAGCGTCGCGATGAAGGCGAAGCTGAAGGCCCATGTGAAGCCCGACAAGCCGCTCGACGGCAAGACCCTGGCGATGATCTTCGAAAAGCCCTCGACCCGGACGCGGGTGTCGTTCGATGTCGGCATGCGCCAGCTCGGCGGCGAGGCGATCATGCTGACCGGCGCCGAGATGCAGCTTGGCCGCGGCGAAACCTTCGCCGACACCGCGAAGGTGTTGTCGCGCTATGTCGATGCGATCATGATCCGCATCCTCAACCATGAATCGCTGCTGGAGCTGGCCGCGCACGCCACCGTGCCGGTGATCAACGGCCTGACGCGGCGTTCGCATCCCGGCCAGGTGATGGCCGACCTGATGACGTTCGAGGAGCACCGCGGCCCGATCGAAGGCCGCACCATCGCCTGGACCGGCGACGACAACAACGTGCTGGCGTCCTGGGTGCATGCCGCCGAGCGCTTTCATTTCAATCTGCGCATCGCCACGCCGCCGCAATTGGCGCCGAACAAGGCGATGAAGGACTGGATCAAGGCCACCGGCGCCTCGATCCAGCTCGGCAATGATGCCGAAGCCGCGGTGCGCGGCGCTGATTGCGTCATCACCGATACCTGGGTGTCGATGGGCGACAAGGAAGGCGAGCATCGCCATAATGTGCTGAAGCCGTTCCAGGTCAACGCCAAGCTGATGTCGCTGGCCGACAAGGACGCGATCTTCATGCATTGCCTGCCGGCGCATCGCGGCGAGGAAGTCACCGACGAGGTGATCGACGGCCCGCAATCAGTGGTGTTCGACGAAGCCGAAAACCGCCTGCACGCCCACAAAGGCATTCTGGCCTGGTGCCTCGACGTCGTCGGTTGACCTACTCGGCGGCCTGCTTGAGCGGGCCTGATTCAGTCGCGGCGGCGTTGGTTGCGGCGCGTTGCGACCGTCCCGTGCCCGACATCGCGTTGGATAGCCTGTCGAGATAGAGATACACCACCGGGGTGGTGAACAGCGTCAGCAGCTGGCTGACCAACAATCCGCCCACCATCGCATAGCCAAGCGGCTGGCGGATCTCGGAGCCGGTGCCGGTGCCCAGCATCAGCGGCACGCCGCCCAGCATGGCCGCCATGGTCGTCATCATGATCGGGCGGAACCGCAACAGCGCGGCTTCGCGGATCGCCTGCTCGGGCGGCAGGCCGCGATCGCGTTCGGCCGAGATCGCGAAATCCACCAGCATGATGCCGTTTTTCTTGACGATGCCGATCAGCAGGATGATGCCGATCAGCGCGATCAGGCTGAAATCGAAGCCGAACAGCATCAGGATCGCCAGCGCGCCGACGCCGGCGGAGGGCAGCGTCGACAGAATCGTCAGCGGGTGAATGTAGCTTTCGTACAGAATGCCGAGGATCAGATAGACCACGACGAGCGCCGCCAGGATCAGCAGCGGCACGGTGCTGAGTGATTGCTGGAACGCCTGGGCGGTGCCCTGGAAACTGCCGTTCAGCGTCGCCGGCGCGCCGAGCTGCGCCATCGCGGCCTGCACCGCGGTGGTGGCTTGGCCGAGCGCGGTGCCCTCGGCGAGGTTGAAGCTGATCGTGGTCGCCGGGAACTGGCCCTGATGGCTGATCGACAGCGGCCGCACCGGCACGCTGGTCCAGGTCGCGAATGCCGACAGCGGCACCTGGTCCCCGGTCGAGGGCGACTTGATGTAGATCTTGTTCAGCGTGGCGAGATCGCCCTGCAACGCCGGCAGGATCTCCAGGATCACGTGATAGCTGTTCAGCTGGGTGAAATATTGCGCCACCTGGCGCTGGCCGAAGGCGTCGTACAGCGTGTCGTCGATCAGTTGCGGCTGGATGCCGAAGCGCGAGGCGGCGTCGCGGTTGATCGTCAGCGTCAGGGTCGAGCCTTCGGTCTGCTGGTCGGTGGCGACGTCGCGCAATTCCGGCAGCGTCTTCATCTTGGCGAGAATCTTTGGCGCCCATTGGTTGAGTTCGCCCAGATCGGCGTCCTGCAGGGTGTATTCGAACTGGGTCCGGCTGGGCCGCCCGCCGAGGCGGACGTCCTGCGCCGCCTGCATGAACAGCCGCGCGCCCTCGACCTGCTCGAGCTTCGGCCGCAGCCGGGCGATGATTTGCGGGGCGGTGGCGCTGCGCTGATCGCGCGGTTTCAGGGTGATGTACATCCGGCCGTTATTGAGCGCGCTGCCGGAGCCGCCGATCATCATCGCCACGCTGGCGACGGCGGGGTCGGCCAGCACGATCTTGCCGAGCGCTTCCTGGTGCTTTTTCATGTCGGCAAAGGAGATGTCCTGCGCTGCCTCCGAGGTGGCGGTGATCAGGCCGGTGTCCTGCTGCGGGAAAAATCCCTTCGGAATCACCATGAACAGATACACCGACAGACCCAGCGTGACGAAGAACACCGCCAGCGTCGTCAGCCGCCAGCGCAGCACGACATCCAGCCCGCGCGCATAGCCGCGCAGCATGGCGTCGAAACCGCGCTCGAACAGCTGATAGATCCGGCCGTGACGGGCGTGTTTCTGGTCGCGCAGGAAGCGCGACGCCATCATCGGCGTCAGCGTCAGCGACACCACCAGCGACACCACGATCGCCATCGCCAGCGTGATGGCGAATTCGCGGAACAGGCGGCCGATGATGCCGCCCATCATGAACAGCGGAATCAGCACCGCGATCAGCGAGATCGAAATCGACACGATGGTGAAGCCGATTTCGCCGGCGCCCTTCAGCGCCGCCGCCATCGGGGTCTCGCCCTCCTCGATGTAGCGGGTGATGTTCTCCAGCATCACGATGGCGTCGTCGACCACGAAGCCGACCGAAATGGTGAGCGCCATCAGCGATAGATTGTCGAGCGAATAGCCGGCCACCCACATCAGCGCGCAAGCGCCGAGCAACGCCAGCGGCACGGTGATGCTGGGGATCGCGGTGGCCCAGATGCTGCGCAGGAACAGAAAGATCACCATCACCACCAGCGCGATGGTGAGCAGCATGGTGAACTGCACGTCCTCGACCGCGGCGCGGATGGTCTGGGTGCGGTCGCTGATCACCGAGATCTTGATGGTCGGCGGAATCGCCGCCACCAGCCGCGGCAGTTCGGCCTTGATCTTGTCCACCGTGTCGATGACATTGGCGCCGGGCTGCTTGAAGATCACCAGGAAAACGCCGCGCTTGCCATTGGCCCAGGCCGCCTGCTTGGCGTCTTCCGGCCCGGTCACCGCCTGGCCGATGTCGCGGATCCGCAACGGGCCGCCATTGCGATAGGCGATCACCACGTCGTTCCAGTCCTTGGCGGCGGTCAGCTGGTCGTTGGCGTAGATCGTGTAGCTGCGGGTGGCGCCGTCGATACTGCCCTTCGGACTGTCGACCGTGGTGATCGCCAACTGAGTGCGGACGTCCTCCAGCGACAGGTTCTTGGCGACGAGTTTGGCGGGATCGATCTGGACCCGCACCGCGGGCTTCTGCTGACCGCCGATTAAGACCTGCGCGACGCCGGAGATCTGACTGATCTGCTGCGCCAATTGCGCATCGACGGAATCGCTGACGGTGGTGAGCGGCAGGGTGTCGGAGGTTGCCGACAACAACAGGATCGGCGAGTCCGCCGGGTTGACCTTGCGATAGGTCGGCGGGTTCGGAAGGTTCTTCGGCAGCGATCCGCCGGCGGCGTTGATCGCGGCTTGCACGTCGTTGGCGGCGGCGTCGACGCTGCGGCCGAGGTCGAACTGGATGGTGATCGCCGCGGTGCCGAGCGAACTGGTCGAGGTCATCTGCGCGACGCCGGGGATCTGGGCGAATTGCCGCTCCAGCGGCTGCGCCACCGACGAGGCCATCGTCTCCGGGCTGCCGCCCGGCAGTTGCGCCGCGACCTGGATGGTCGGAAAATCCACCTGCGGCAGCGGCGCCACCGGCAATTGCGGATAGGCCACCAGGCCAACGAACAGGATGCCGGCCATCAACAGCGAGGTCGCGATCGGAAACCGGATAAACGGCGCGGAGACGTTCATGTCATTGCGCCTCGGCGGCGAGTTGAGCCGGCCCGGCCTCGGAACTGGCGACCGATATCGCCAAGGGTGAGCCCTGCTGGACCCGGTACTGGCCGGCGACGACGACCCGGTCGCCGGCTTTGATCCCCTGCTCGACCACGGTGTGGCCGTCATTGGACTGGCCGACTTTCAAGTCGCGGACCTCGGCCTTGTTGTCGGCATCGACCACGAAGGCGTACAGCCCGTTGACGCCGCGCTTGACCGCGTCGTCGGGCACCACCACGGTGTCCTTCAGCGTGGCGACGAGAAGCCGGGTCGAAACCGAGAGCCCTGGCCACAGCACATGGTCCTTGTTGTCGAACACCGCCTTCAGCCGCACTGTTCCGCTGGTCGAGTCGACCTGGTTGTTGACGACGGCGAGCTTGCCGTCCGAGAGTTTGGTTCGGCCATCGGCACTCAATGCGGTCACCGTCAGCGGCTGCTTGGCCTGCGCGCGGTTGATCTCGGTCAGCTGTTCCTCCGGCACCGTGAACACCACGGCGATCGGTTCGATCTGGGCGATGGTGACGATGCCGGTCTGGGTCGCGGCGTTGACGATGTTGCCCTGATCGACCTGGCGAAACCCGGTAACGCCGGCGATCGGCGCCTTCACGGCCGTATAATCGAGCTGGGTCTGGGCGTTGGCGATCGCAGCGTCGTCGGCGGCGATCTGGGCGGTTAATTGCGTCACCGTGGAGCGCTGGGTGTCGGTCTGCTGCTTGGTGGCGAATTCGCCGAGCTTGGTGAAGCGCTGCAAATCCAGATGGGCATTGGCGAGATTGGCTTCGTCCTGGGCCTTCTTGGCCTTGGCCTGGTCGAGGGCAGCCTGGAACGGGCGCGGATCAATCTGCGCCAGCAGCTCGCCTTGTTTGACGAATTGACCTTCCTTGAAGCTGATCTTGTCGATCTGGCCGTCGACCCTGGTCCGCACCACCACGGTGTTGAAGCCCTGAACGGTGCCGAGCCCGCTCAGATAGACCGGGAAATCGCGCCGCTCAGCGGTGGCGATCTGCACCGGAACGGCGGCCGGGGGCGCGGCGCCGGCCTTTGTCTGCCGCGCCTCGGCGGCGCCGTAATGGCGCCAGCCGAAATAACCGCCGCCGAGCACGATCACGGCAACGAGCGCGATCGAAAGGGGTGTTTTGAGACGAGCCATCTGAATCCGTTTACTGCCGAAAGCTTGCACGCAGGCTATCTAGGCGCATGCTATATGCAAGATGTGAACACCCCGCTGACAAACAGGCGGCAGTTTCCGGTCCCGATTCCGGCTGCCATTTTGACGTAGTCAGCACTCGTGGCGAATCGGCGGCATGCCGAAGACATTGCCAAATATTCATGTTGCCGAAGAGACGCGATGTTACAGAACAGACTTGCGCCCCCGCGGCGGGTTGCAACCGGCGTCGGCGTTGTCCATACCACACCGACGCGATCGGTGCCGCGCGCCGGCGTCGACGGCTCGCTCGGCGATATCGTTTTCATTCGAGCCGGGGTTTTCATCGCAACCCGCCGACCCCAGATAGAGTGCCATGACCTCGCAATCCCCCGATCCGAAACCCGCCCCCGAGCCCCCGATCCGCGCGCCGTCGCCGGTGCCGGTCGACGACACCGTGCTGCCGTTCGAGGTCGCCGCGCTCGATCTGCGCGGCCGGCTGACCCGGCTTGGCCCCGCGCTCGACGAACTGCTCGACAAGCACGCCTATCCGGCCCCGGTCGCCAAGCTGCTCGGCGAAGCCATCGTGCTGACCACGCTGCTCGGCTCGGCGCTGAAATTCGACGGCCGCTTCATCCTGCAGACCCAGACCGACGGCCCGGTGTCGTTGCTGATCGTCGACTTCCAGGCGCCGGACCGGATCCGCGCCTATGCGCGGTTCGACAAGGACAAGCTCACGCCCGGGCTCGACACCGGCGCGCTGCTCGGCCATGGCCATCTGGCGATGACCATCGATCAGGGCCCCGACATGAGCCGCTATCAGGGCCTGGTGGCGCTGGAGGGCGGCAATCTGGAAGACGCCGCGCATGAATATTTCCTGCGCTCCGAGCAGATCCCGACAAGGGTGCGGCTCGCGGTCGCCGAGGAATGGCGCGGCGGCGACGGGCCCAAGCATCATTGGCGCGCCGGCGGCATGCTGCTGCAATTCCTGCCGCAGGCGCCGGACCGCGCCCGCCAGCCCGATCTGCATCCCGGCGACGCGCCGGAGGGCAGCGAAGTGCCCGAAATGACCGAAGACGATGCCTGGGTCGAGGGTCAGTCGCTGATCGCCACGGTGGAAGACCTCGAACTGATCGATCCGGATCTGTCGAGCGAACGCCTGCTGTATCGGCTGTTTCACGAAACCGGCGTCCGGGTGTTCTCGGCGCTGCCGCTGCGCGCGCAATGCTCATGCTCGCGCGACGCCGTCTCCGGCATGCTCAACAGCTTCACGCCGGACGACCGCGCCGAAATGGTCAAGGACGGCAAGGTGGTGGTGACCTGCGAGTTCTGCAGCACGGTGTATGAATTCACGCCGCAGGAAGCGGGCGTGGAGTAGCTGGGAGAGACAGCTGCGTCGATTTGGCTTCGGAGTTCGTCATTCCGGGCGCGCGCAGCGACAGCTGCGAGCGAGCCCGGAATCCATAACCCCTGGCTTCGATGATATCGACGAAGGTGCCATCACGCGCCACTGCGGCGTATGGATTCCGGGCCTGCGCTGCAACCGGCTGCGCCGTCTTTCGCGCATCCCGGAATGACGAACGCGATGGCACCGTAGAGTGGCGGCGCTTGCGCCGTGCCTACCAAAGGCAACGATGACGCCACGTTTTGTTGCAACGCCTGCTTCCGATCAACCTGTCAAACAGCCACGGCGAATGCGCCTCGCGGCTCATCGAGCCCGAGCTTTGCGCCCCTGCGACGAGGGGCGGGGGCGCGCCGCAAGGCGCGGATGGTGGTGGTGCTCGCGATCACTTCTTGCGAAGTCATCGCGCTCGCCTCTTTGGCGCGCCCACCGCGGCGTCTTGTCGGCGTCAGGCCCGTGCTTCCGGGGACAGGCGCGATGCTCCGCACCGCTTGATCCCGACGGTCTCCCGCCGTTCGCTTGTCCCGCGTCCAGCGAACTAACAAGTCGCAGGCTCTCGTAATGGAGCCGGACGGGGACCCGACGCCGCCCGGGGCCGTGCTTGCGAGGCACGACGCGCGGGCGCCGCATCCAATCCGGCTTCGCGGCTTGCGCCGCTGCGCCGGACCATTGACCCGGCTGGTTGCCCAGCCAGGTGATCTGCCCCGCTTCCCGACGCCTCGCGAAGCGCCCCTCTCACGGACAGGACGACGAGGATTTTATTCATAATAGGAATTTTGTCAAGAACGATGACATAGAAAACCGTGCGGGCCGTCGGCCCCGATCCCGAACGGCTTGCCATGCACGGGAAACGGATCGTCGCGGGCATTGCGCTTTGCCCTTCGCTTGCGGTGGCCTTCGTCCCTCATGGTGAGGAGCCCGCCTCTTGGCGGGCATCTCGAACCATGAGGCCGATCCCTCGAAACGCGCGCAAGAAATAGCGCGCTCCTCGGGATGAGGCAGAGCGGGTTGCCGCGGTTGGGCTAATTCAGCGTCCTTTTCCCCTCGGGGCTGTCCAGCGAAAAGGCCGGGACGTCGATCTCGAAGGGTTCGCCGCCGGCGGTGACCATCTGGTAGCGGCCGGCCATGAAGCCCGAGGCGGTCGGCAGCGGCACGCCGCTGGTGTATTCGAAGCGCTCGCCGGGCGCGAGCACCGGCTGTTCGCCGACCACGCCCTCGCCATTGACCTCCTGGGTGCGGCCGGCGGCGTCGGTGATCACCCAATGGCGGGTGCGCAGCTGCACGGTCTCGGCGCCTGCATTGGTGATCACCACCGTATAGGACCAGAAAAACTGTCGGTGTTCCGCCGACGAGCGCTCCGGCAGGAAGTTCGGCTCGACGGTTACTTCGATCTGGCGGGTGACGGCACGATACATTGGGGCTACTCGGGGCATGGCGGTCATCATAGCCAAAACCATGGCCGGAACCAAATTCTTGCCGGCTAAAAGCAGCCATCAAGGGCAGCGATCACCGTGGTTTCAACATAGTTCGGTTCTATCTCCGCAGCCGCCGCACGTCGCGGCCGAATTTTTGGCAGGGCAGGCGAGAGCGGGCATTCCAGGTCAGGCGGATCGGTGGCACCAGCAACACGGGTCCGGCGTGGCGGTGAGGCCGGCGTCGCCGAACCGGGGCTGCCGGAGTGCTTCACTCGGTTACCGCCAAATGGCTTGCTATTGTCGCGCAGATCGTCTCAGTCCTGCTGTCCGCCTCACGCGGCCTTGAGCCGTCCAACGGTGCCCGATGACGTCCGCCGCCGAACCCATTGCCGGAGCGTCCGCCGCCCTTGCGGCCAATGCCGATGCATCACCGCCGGTTGTAACGGTGCGGCCGCCCGCCTCAAAGCGCGAGCTGCGGCTCGATCTGTTCCGCGGCATCGCGCTGTGGCTGATCTACATCGACCATTTGCCGCCCAATGTGCTGACCTGGATCACGATCCGAAACTACGGCTTCAGCGACGCCACCGAGATCTTCATCTTCATCTCCGGCTACACCGCCGCCTTCGTCTATGGCGGCGCGATGCGCTCGCGGGGCTTCGTGATCGGGGCGGCGCGGATCCTGAAGCGGGTGTGGTCGATCTATGTCGCCCATGTGTTTCTGTTCACGATCTTCCTGGCGGAGATCTCCTACGTCGCCACCAGTTTCCAGAACCCGCTCTATTCCGAGGAAATGGGCATTCTGGATTTCCTCAACCAGCCCGACGTCACCATCGTCCAGGCGCTGCTGTTGCGGTTTCGCCCGGTCAATATGGACGTGCTGCCGCTCTATATCGTGCTGATGTTGTTCCTGGCGCCGATCCTGTGGATGATGCTGCGCAAGCCGGACTGGACGCTGATCCTGTCGGTGGCGCTCTACGCCGCCACCTGGCAATTCGACCTGCATTTGACCGCCTATCCGAACGGGGTCTGGGTGTTCAATCCGTTCGCCTGGCAATTATTGTTTGTGTTCGGCGCCTGGTGCGCGCTGGGCGGCGCGCGGCGGATGGCGCGGATTCTGGCGTCGCCGATCACGCTTTGGATCGCGGTCGCCTATCTGCTGGCGGCGTTCTACGTCACCCTGACCTGGCATGTGCCGCGGATCCACCATTGGATGCCGGGACTGATCGAGCAATGGATGTATCCGATCGACAAGCCCAATCTGGACGTGCTGCGTTTCGCGCATTTCCTTGCGCTGGCGGCGGTGACGGTGCGGTTTGTGCGCAAGGACTGGCGCGGCCTCAACTCGCCCTGGCTGCGGCCGGTGATCCGTTGCGGCCAGCACTCGCTGGAGATTTTTTGCCTCGGCATCTTCCTGGCCTTTGTCGGCTATTTCGTCCTGGCCGAAGTCGGCGGCGGCGCGCTGGCGCATCTGGCGGTCAGCGTCGCCGGGGTCCTGGTGATGGCCGCCGCCGGATGGCTGCTTTCATGGTATAAGAACGTCGCAGCCAAAAATGGAACCCAGCCGGAACGCGTCGGGCTGGCGGGAGGAGAAGCATGAAGGCCCGATCGATGGCGGCTGTGTTGTGGGCGAGTTTGGTCGCCGGCATTTGGGCGGGCGTTCCCGCATCGGCCGAGGAGGCGCAGAATTGCGACGTCCCGGCCTATCTGATCGCCACCGACAGCTCGCTCGGCAAGGTCGCCGCGGCGTTGAAGGCGGGTAGCAAGCTCGACATCCTGGTGGTCGGCAGCCGGTCTTCGAGCATCGCGGCGGCTGCGGGGGCCGCCTATCCGGGACGGTTGCAGTCCGAACTGCGCGCCAGGCTTCCCGGCGCGACGATCGACGTCACGGTGGATCTGCAGCCGCGAACCACAGCGCGGCAGATGGTCGCCGGGCTTGGCAAGCTGGTCGCCGAGCGCAAGCCGACGCTGGTGATCTGGCAGACCGGCACCTATGACGCGATCCGCTCGATCGATCCGGACGATTTTCACGCCGCGGTGGATGAGGGCGTCGCGGCGGTGCGCAAGGCCGGCGCCGACGTGGTGCTGCTCAATCTGCAATACAGCCCGCGGACCGAAACGATGATCGCCCCCAGCCCCTATCTGGACGCCATGCGGCTGGTCGCGCAGCAATACAACGTACCGCTGTTCGATCGCTTCGCGATCATGCGGCATTGGAATGAGACCGGGGCGTTCGACCTGTTCAACACCTCGCCGGGAATCGGCCTGGCGTTGCGCGTGCATGCCTGCCTGGCGCGCGCCTTGGCGACGCTGGTGATCGATGCGGCGCACGTCAATCTGTCGGAGTTGAGGATTCAGCGTTAATGAGTTGTGTCCGTTTGTTAGTCCGCGCTTCCGCGGCGGCCGCCGTCGTCGCCATGCTTATGCTGTCGGTGCCGTCGGCGCATGCGCAAACCGCCGATGCGGCGCCGACAAGGGGCATCGCCGGCCAGGCGCTCGACAAGGTCAAGCAGGTTGCCAAACAGGCCGGCGACATCTTCAGCCGGGTGCCGTGCCTGGCGCCGAAGCGCAACCACAAATCGATGGGCTCGTTGCCGCATGTGGCGAGCAAGCTGGTGGCCGGCGCGCCGGTGGTGATCGTGGCGTTCGGCTCGTCCTCGACCCAGGGCTATGGCAGCTCCTCGCCGGCCTTCAACTACCCGAACCAGCTCGCCGCGCGTTTGCGCCGGCAATATCCGGGCGCCGATATCAGCGTGGTCAATAGCGGCCGGGGCGGCGAAGACGCCCCGGAGATGATGAAGCGGTTGAAATCGTCGGTGCTCGACGCCAAGCCCGACCTTGTGATCTGGCAGGTCGGCACCAATGCGATTCTGCGCAATCTCGATCCGGCGGCGACCGCCAAGGTGGTCGAGGACGGCATCGCCATCATTCAGGCGGCCGGCTCCGATCTGGTGCTGGTCGATCCGCAATATGCGCCGCGGGTCAATGAGCGCGGCGAGACTGCCGGCAAGACCGTGCGGCTGCTCGGCAAGCTCGCCGAATTGCGCCGCGTCGGCGTGTTCCCGCGCTTCGAGGTGATGCGCGAATGGCACGAGCAGCAGGCGCTGCCGTTCGAGAATTTCGTGATCGCGGACGGGCTGCACATGAACGACTGGGGCTATGCTTGCTTCGCGCAATTGCTGGGCGACGATATCATCCGCTCGGTCGGGCAGATCAAGCTTGGGATCCGCGGGCCGTCCGGCGTGATGGCCTACCGACCGCTGTGACCGGACTTTGCCGCCGCCTTTCGCCTGACGCACGTCAGTAATGTCACGGACGAGGCAGTTCCGATGTGGATCATTCCCGGGCGCCCTTGCGTTCTGATGATCAGCACCGCCGCTCCGGCTTTTGTTCTGAGCGTCTTCTTCGCGCGCTACTCACTTCGCTCGAAAACGCTCAAATCCAGCAATTTGTGTCGGATATCGAACCGACGCTCCCGTCGAAATGACCTAGCTTTCATTCTTGCCGCTGGTCCTCGGCAGCGGGCCGGCGGGATGCGATCTGCTGTCACTGGAAACCAAGTTGGATCAGTCCATCGCTCTCGACGAGCTGGAAATCTATCGGCGGCTCCTGGCCGAGACCACCGACGAGCAGCAGCGCCGCAAGCTGCTGGTGATGATTGCCTGCCTGTTTGAACAGATCGAACTATCCACCGGCGCCGGCATCAAATCTATCGCAACCCGCATGAGAGGCGCCGATTTCACGCGGCTGAATTGATACGCGCGGCGATCAGCATGCGTGACCAGCGGGCCGGGCGATGCCCGGCCCCTTCCGGCGCTTCTTGAGCAGCTACGCCTGCGCCAGCGCGGCGTGCAGATCCTCGATCAGATCGTCCGCATGTTCCAGCCCGGCCGAGAACCGGATGAAACCGTCGCTGATGCCGAGCTCGGCGCGGATTTCGGGTTTCAGCCGCTGATGCGTGGTGGTGGCCGGATGGGTCACCAGGCTGCGGGCGTCGCCGAGATTGTTGCTGATCTTGATCAGCTTGAGCGCATTGAGAAAGCGGAACGCGCCGGCCTTGTCGCCCGCGACCTCGAAGCCGACCAGCGTCGAGCCGCCATGCATCTGCTTCTTCACCGTGGCGGCCTGCGGATGATCGTCGCGGCCGGGATAGATCAGCCGCGGAATCTTGGGATGCCCCGCCAGCGCGTCGGCGATCTTGGCCGCGGCGTCGGTCTGCTGCCGCACCCGGATCGCCAGCGTCTCCAGCCCCTTCAGCAAGATCCAGGCGTTGAACGGCGACAGCGACGGGCCGGTCTGGCGCAGGAAGGTCTGGATGTGCTCGTCGATGAAGGTCTGGCTCGACAGGATCACGCCGCCGAGGCAGCGGCCCTGGCCGTCGATGTGCTTGGTGGCCGAATACACCACCACGTCGGCGCCAAGTTCGAGCGGGCTCTGCCACACCGGGGTCGCGAACACATTGTCGACCACCAGCCGCGCGCCGCCCGCATGGGCGATCTCGGCGATCGCCGAAATATCGAGCACGTCGAGCGTCGGATTGGTCGGGCTTTCCAGGAAACAGGTCTTGGTGTTGGGCCGCATCGCCTTCTGCCACTGGTCGAGGTCGAGCCCGTCGACCAGCGTCGATTCGATGCCGTAGCGCGGCAGCAGATCCTCGACGACGTAGCGGCACGAGCCGAACATCGCCTTCGACGCCACGACGTGGTCGCCGGCGCGCAACGGCGCCAGCATTGCGGCGGTGACCGCGGCCATGCCGGTGGCGGTGGAGCGCGCCGCCTCGGCGCCTTCGAATTCCACCATCCGCTGTTCGAACGCCGACACGGTGGGATTGGAGAAGCGGGAATATTGGAAGCCGGGATCGTCGCCGGTGAAACGCGCCTCGCATTCTTCGGCCGAGGCATAGACGAAGCCCTGGGTCAGGAAGATGGCGTCGGAGGTCTCGCCATATTGCGAGCGCAGCGTTCCGGCGTGCACCAGCCGGGTTTCGCGGCGATAATTCGTGGTCGATGGAGCCTTGATCGTGGACATGCGTTCTCCTCGTGACCATCCTGGCGATGGCCACAAAAAACCGGCCTGGAAAAATTCCACAGGCCGGGAGCACACTGTCCCCGGCCTGTTTAGCGACTTATTTAACGTGGCTGCAAGCCGGCCGGCTCAAATCACCACGGGATAAGTCCTGCTCATAATCCGCAGCACCCTTTCCGTCAAGCCGGTCATCGGATAACCGATCGGAGTTGCTGTTTTAAGCCGTCTGGATGGCATGGCAGCCATCCGAAGGACCATTGCCTTGCCGTTTACCTTGCCACCCAATGCCAATGGGATCCTGCCCGACCGCATGATCGCGGCGATGGCCGATGCCGGCCTGATCCTGCCGGAATATCCCTTCGTCGAAAGCCAGATCCAGCCCGCCAGCCTCGACCTGCGGCTCGGCAGCATCGCCTATCGGGTCCGCGCCAGTTTCCTGCCCGGCCCGCATTCGACCGTCGCCGAACGCATCGACGAATTGAAGCTGCACGAGATCGACCTGTCCGACGGCGCGGTGCTGGAGACCAATTGCGTCTACATCGTGCCGCTGCTGGAAAGCCTGGCGCTGCCGCAATCGATCGTCGCTGCCGCCAATCCGAAAAGTTCGACCGGCCGGCTCGACGTGTTCACGCGGGTCATTGCCGACGGCACGCGGCGGTTCGATATGATCGGCGCCGGCTATCACGGCCCGCTCTATGCCGAGATCAGCCCGAAGACCTTCCCGGTGCTGCTGCGCGAGGGCTCGCGGCTGTCGCAGGTGCGGTTTCGCACCGGCGACGCCATCCTCGATGCCGACGAACTCGATGCGCTGCATGATCTGGAGCGCCTGGTCGATGCCGATGACGCTGATCTCAATGGCGGTGTCGCGCTCAGCGTCGACCTGTCGGGCGAGAATTCCGACGGCTTCGTCGGCTATCGCGCCAAGCGCCATACCGGCGTGGTCGATATCGACCGCCGTGGCGGCTACGCGGTCGGCGAATTCTGGGAGCCGATCGCGGCCCGGCCCGACGGCACGCTGATCCTCGACCCCGGCGAGTTCTACATCCTGGCCTCGAAAGAAGCCGTCCAGGTGCCGCCGGACTACGCCGCCGAGATGGTGCCGTTCGATCCTTTGGTCGGCGAATTCCGCGTGCATTATGCCGGCTTCTTCGATCCCGGCTTCGGCTATGAGGGCGCCGGCGGGCTCGGCTCCCGGGCGGTGCTGGAAGTGCGCTCGCGCGAAGTGCCGTTCATCCTCGAACACGGCCAGATCGTCGGCCGCCTGATCTACGAAAAAATGCTGTCGCGCCCCAACGCGATGTACGGCCAGAAGATCGGCTCGAACTACCAGGCCCAGGGCCTGAAGCTGAGCAAGCATTTTAGGGCGTAGGCGATCTATGCCGGTCGGGCTCGATCCCGCAATGCCGTCTGCAGATACCGAATCGTCTCTTCAATCTGCGTGAGGCGTTCTTCAATTTCCTGAACCGTGACGCGAGCTTGCGTCGCAGGATCGTCGGACGGATAGCGAAACGCGGTTGCCCAGGGCGTGATTGCCGATATCGCCGCATACCTTGCCTTGAGTGGATCCGCGTTAGGCACGAGATCCGCAAGTGCCACGAGGTCATGGCCGCGCCCGCCCTGACGCGGGTGGGAGATCCGAAGATCGACCAGCCGCGCCTTGATGGCCTTCTCGGCCGCTTGCTGCGCGAGATATGCGGCTTGCGGAAGCGATGCGGGCGGAAGGAGCAACCGCCGCGCGGCCACGGCATCGCTGGTCGCAAGATCGAGCCAGGTGGTCGGATCGCTCGAACTCATGGCGACAACGCTGGCTCGACTTTCTGGTAGATCACCCGTCCGTCGCGGTCGATATCATGGCTCAAGCTGGTGGGGTCATGTCGCGCCGTTTCGAAGGCGCTGCTGCGAAGCGGCGCGATCTGAATCGGTATCCCCAGATCTGAGACCTCGCGCCACAGCGAGATCGGCGTGAACATTCCGGCCGCGATGTCGTCGTTCAGGATGACGCAAAGGTCGAAATCGCTATCCTCGGAATGGTCGCCACGCGCCCGGCTGCCGAACAGGATGATCCGTTCGACCGGCGCGAAAGTCGCCAGCCGCCGCACGGCCTCGCGCAGCCGCGTATCGGAATCGATCTCGGGGACGACGTGGCTCATCTTTCCAGCATAGCGGCATTCCCGGCGAAAATCATCAGTCCCGCCGGCGCCCGGAACGGGCGGACAAACCCATGCCAATCCGCTTCGCCTCCGCTATGCTCCCGCTCAACAAGAGCAGGGAGCAAACATGCCGACCACATCCGAACCCGCGGCCGATCCGCAATGGCGCGGCTGGCGCAGCGTCGCCGAGCTGTACCACGCTTATTTCACCGGATTGATCCTGACATTGGTGACGCGGCGCGGCACCGCGGACGCGGCCGAATTCGTGTTCCGGGTGTTTCGCCGCCAGCAGCAGGAGCGCTTCCTGCCTGGCCTCGTCAAGCTCGGCCTCGACGGATTGCCGCCGGCGGTTGCCGCGGCGCAGTATCACTATCTGTCGAACTGGATCGGCGGCGTCCATGTCGAATACATCTATGAGACCGACCGCAAGGCCTGGATCCGCTATCCGCCGCCGCGCTGGATCTGGCGCGGCACCGCGATCTGCGGCGTGCCGGGCGAGGTGTCGCGGGCGATGCTGCGCGGCTGGCACGCTTATAATGGCGTGTCGCTCGGCCATCCCAATATGGGCTTCGTCTGCACCAAGCAGAGCGTCGAAGGCCAGGACGGGCTCGAGGGCTATTACTGCGAATATGATCATCCGCTGGAGCCCGAGCAGCGGCTGGTGTTTGCGCGCCACCTCGAGGCGCCGCTGTTCGATCCGGCGAAAGCGCCGGCGCTGCCGGTCGACAGCTGGCCGAAGGCGCGGCTGGAGAAAGCCTATCGCAACTACGCGATGGAATATGTCCGCAGCGCGGCGCCCGTCGCGGTGCAGCTGTTCGGCCCGGTCGATGCCGGATATCTGCTGCATCTGACCGGCAAATTGATCGGCATGCAATACTATGACGAGATCGCGCCGGGGCTGGGCGCGGATATCGGCGCGGCGCGGGTGGCCGCGAGCGGACGCGACGCCGCCGGCTTCGCGCGACTGTTGCAGGCTTTGCTGGTCGCGCAGGGCGATGAGGCGAGCCTGCTGACATCCGGCGGCGGCGTCGATGTGCTGCAGCAAAGCTGGACGCTGATGGCCGACGTCGGCGACGCCCACCCGGCCTGTGCGCAAGCGCTGCGCGGCCTGGTCGAGGGCCTCGCCGCCGGTTGCGGCCGCCACATCACCGTCGATCTGGCAAGTGCGGCCGGCGCGCCGCCCTTCATCTGGTCGATCCGCTGAGCGACCGATGGCGAGGATGAGGCCGGCGCCAGTTTCGCCCTGCGAACCACGCCGCCAATTCGACAGCCCCGCAATGCGTCGCGCACGCATGGCGTCGCGCCTGATCGGTGCTAGGAAAATGCCAGGCACGGCATTTTGAATCGGGCCGGCGGGGGAAACGCATGTCCGAGATCGCCATTGCCGAATTGCCGCCCGCGGATGACGAGCCGCCGCTGCCGGCGATCGCGGCGCCGTCCAGGAACGTGTTGCTGGACGGGCCGATCCTGTCGACGCTGCTCCGGCTGGCCTGGCCCAATGTGGTGGCGCTCAGCGCCGGGACCTGCGTGGTGATCGCCGAGACCTCCTATATCGGCCGGCTGGGCACCGAAGCGCTGGCGGCGATGGCGCTGGTTTTTCCCTTCGTGATCCTGACCATGACGATGTCGGGCGGCGCGATGGGCGGCGGGGTGTCGTCGGCGATCGCCCGCGCGCTCGGCGCCGGTGATGTCGCGCGCGCCGGCGCGCTGGCGTCGCATGCGCTGCTGATCGCGCTGTGCTTTGGTCTGGTGTTCACCGCGATCATGGTGACGTTCGGGCCGTCGCTGCTGGAACTGCTCGGCGGCCGCGGCAATGTGCTGGCGCGGGCGGTCGGCTACATCCAGATCTTCTTCGCCGGCGCCATCGTGCCGTGGCTGATGAACACGCTGGCGGCGATCCTGCGCGGCACCGGCAATATGAAGCTGCCGTCGCTGATGATTCTGAACTCGGCGGTGCTGCAGATCGTGCTCGGCGGCATTCTCGGCCTCGGCCTCGGCCCGGTTCCGCAATATGGCATGCGCGGCGTCGCCGCCGGAACGCTGATCGCGTTTTCGGTCGGCTCTGGCGTGATGGCCTGGTACATCTTTTCCGGCCGCGCGCGGGTGACGCCGTTGCTGCGCGGGCTGCGGATCCAGCGCGGGATGTTCTTCGACATTCTGAAAGTCGGCGCGGTGGCGTGTTTTTCGCCGCTGCAATCGGTGCTGACCATCACCATTTTCACCCACATGCTGGCGCAATTCGGCACCGCGGTTCTGGCCGGCTATGGCATCGGGGCGCGGCTCGAATTCATGCTGACCACGGCGGCCTTTGCGATCGGCATCGCCTCGGTGCCGATGATCGGCATGGCGATCGGCGCCGGCCGGGCCAGGCGTGCGCGCAACATCGCCTGGGCCGCCGGGCTGCTGTCGTTCCTCTTGGTCGGCGCGGTCGGCACATTGATCGCGTTCTTCCCGGATCTGTGGGTCGAATTGTTCACCGAGGATGCCGGTGTGCGCGCCGCCAGCCATCAATATCTGATGGCGGCGGCGCCGATGTATGCCTTTATCGGGCTCGGGATCTCGATGTATTTCTCCTCGCAGGGCGCCGCCAAGGTGCTGGGCCCAGTGCTGGCGCAGACCGCGCGGTTGATCTTTGTTGGCCTCGGCGGCTGGTTTCTGACGTCGCACGGCGCCAGCGCGGCGAACTACTTCGCGCTGGCCGCGGCCTCGATGGTGCTGCTGGGCGTGCTGTCGACGCTCAGCGTCATGCTGACGCGGTGGGGCCCCAAAGGCGGCCAGCTGCCGGATATTCGCCCGGCGCTGTCATAGCTCACCGGTGCCGGCGATGGCGCCGATGATGCTTGCGATGGCCGCCGCTGTTGGCCAGCCCGATCAATTGCGGGATCAGGCTCATCATCTCGCCGCCATTGCCGCCGAGCATCGCCATCGCGTTGCCGCCGCCGAACCCGCCGGCATCGATGCCGCCGAAGCCGCCGGGCGAAACCCCCGTGGCGCCGGGAAAGCCGCCGGGCACGCCGCCCAGATCTGCGCCGCCCAGACCTGCGCCCCCCGGATCTGCGCCGCCATTGTCCATCATCTTGCTCATCATCGGGCCCACCGTCTTCATCAATTGGCCGAAGCGACGCTTGCCCATCTTGGCCTTCATCATTTCGAGCATGGGCGCCATCTGGGTCATCATGTCTTCGCCGCCGCCACCGAAGCCGGCAAATTGGGCCTTGGCGGGCGCGCAGGACAGGGTGAACAGCAATATCAAGGTGGCCGCCTGGCAGGCGACCTTGTCAGCACCGGTCATGGCTCTGCTCCGTGGTGCGCCGCGCCGCGGTGGCGGGGCTGATGGGACGCACCCGGCGATCCTGGCCGCGGCAGACCGGGATTTCTGTGAGAAAAATCACAATGGCGCCGGATTGCCGGCCGGTTCCGCGCAAATCGGCTCGCGCCGCGCGGACAGGTGCGGCGGCGAGGCCCTTGGCGGATCGCCCGGTCTCGGCTATGGGATGCAGAGCGAACCTGCCGGCCAATTCGGCCCGGCACGGCCAGCCACGCGGGCGTAGTTCAATGGTAGAACGGCAGCTTCCCAAGCTGCATACGAGGGTTCGATTCCCTTCGCCCGCTCCAGTCTTTCATCAATCAAATCATCGCCTTGGGAATGTCTCCGCGGACTCGCCTTGGGCATTGCTCCGGGCCGGCGACGCCGTGACGGCGCGCGCGCCTCAATCGCCGCGCGACAACACGAAGATGCCCGACGATCGGATCATCTCGGCGGCGCTGGAAAGGCGCGGTCCGAGGTCGGTCTCGAAGTAGTCGGGATCGGCCCGATACATCGGAACGCCGCAGGCGATGGCGACGCAAAGCCCATCCGCCGTCCGCCCGAGCGGCGCCGCGACGGCGACGAGACTGGGCCGCCAGTCGCCATAGGAAACGCAGAAGCCTTGCTGGCGGCAGCGCCCGATGGCCGCATCGACCTTGGACGAATAGGCCGCGAATTCGTCGGGGTGAAGCCCTTTGAGCTCATCGATCTTGGTGGCGAATTCGACGCCCCGCAGCATCGAGAGCAGCGCCCAGCCGAGGGCGGATCTGTGCAGCGGTCCGGTCTGACCGATATCGGGGATATGCGGCCAGCCCGGCGGATTGCCCGCGGTCTCGATGTGAACGAACAGATCTCCCGACATGACGCCGAGCGAGCAGTTGCCGGCGCACATCTGCGCCAGTTCGCGCATCGGATGCAGCACCTCATGGCGCCACGGCATGGCCGACAGCACCGGATAGTTGAGGGCCAGCAAGCGCGGCGCCAGGCGGAACGCTTCCTTGTCGTCGCGGCGCAGATAGCCAAGATGCATCAGCGTCTTGCACAGCCGCGAAACGGTCGAGCGGTTGAGCCCCAGGCGTCGCGCGATCTCGGCATTGCTCAACGACAGGTCGCTGGAGCTGAAGCAACGCAGAACTTCGATGCCGCGAATCAGCGTGGACGAGAGCGAGGGGTCGATCGAGGCGTCGAGCTCGCACAGGCCGTCGCCGTCCGACCGCTGCGGAGCGCCGCTTTTTCCAGATTTCATCAAGTCGTCCTCGTGTCTTCGCATTGTTATGCCTGACCGCCGTCAGCAAATCGACGTCGCCGTATCGCGATGCCGACCAGCCTCCAGGGCTACCAAGCAAGCGCCGGATTGCTTCGTCGCTTGGCTTCTTGTGATGCCGACGTTGAAGGCCCGGACTGCTCTCCGGGCTTTGGCGGTTGTGGCGCGAATCCTAGAGTGTTTCATTATATGAACCAAAGAGGAATTTTGATATAATAATTGGTTGCTAAGGTGATTTCGCG
Organism: Rhodopseudomonas sp. BAL398; assembly: GCF_033001325.1. Lineage (NCBI taxonomy): Bacteria > Pseudomonadati > Pseudomonadota > Alphaproteobacteria > Hyphomicrobiales > Nitrobacteraceae > Rhodopseudomonas > Rhodopseudomonas sp. BAL398. The sequence continues at coordinate 3,866,885 of NZ_CP133111.1, read as the reverse complement.
CGGCTAAGCTCGGGACAAGAAGATCTCAGGGAGAAACCCGGACGACAGGGGCGACAGTCGGCGACGGCGCATCCTTGTTTGTCCTGCTCGATTGCATCGAGCCGAGGGAGGCGTGTGATGGTGACGAACGGTGATGGCTCGACCGTTGTCGAGGCGGTGCGGCATGGCGCTGTGCTGCTGCTCACGCTCAATGGCCCGTCGAGCCGCAATGCCATGGGCCCGGCCGTCTATCAGCAAATTCAAACCCAGCTCATCTCGGCCGGCTCGGATCCCACGGTCCGCGCGGTGGTGTTGACCGGAGCCGACAAGTTCTTTTCCTCCGGCGGCAATGTGCGCGCCCTCCAGGGCAGCGCCAAGGGCACGCTGGCCGAGGCGACGGGAAATACCGACAAGCTCAACGCGATGGTGAAGGCCATCATCGACTGTCCCGTTCCGCTGATTGCCGCCGTGGAAGGTGGCGTGGCCGGCGCGGCCGTCTCAGCGGTTCTGGCCTGCGACATGATCGTTGCGTCCCGCGATGCCAAATTCACGGTCGCGCATGTTCGCGTCGGGCTCAGCCCGGATGGCGGCGTGACGCATTTGCTGCGCTCGGCACTGCCGCGGCAGATGATCATGCAGATGTGCCTGCTGGGCGAACCGGCCTCCGCCGCGACGCTGGCGACCGCGGGTCTGGTCAACATGCTGACGGACGACGGCGGCGCCCTGCAGGCGGCGCTCGCGCTGGCCCAGCGCCTCGCCGAGGGACCGCCTTTGGCGATGGCCAATATCAAGCAACTCATCAACGCCGCGCCGGAAGTCGATCTCGCGACCCATCTGGATCGCGAGGCGCGGGCCATCAATCTGGCGCGTTTCGGGCCCGAGGCGGCGGAAGGCCTGTCGGCCTTTCTCGAAAAACGCCGGCCGGATTTCGGCGCGGCCCGAAAATCCGGTGAACTATGACGATCCTTCGGATCCGCGGGTTGGATGTCGGCTGCTTGGATGCCTGGCCGACAGACGAGCCGCCGAGACGACCCAGCAACGACCTTGTTTGTCCGAGGCATCCCGCACTGGCCTGAGTCACGCGCACCACAAGAAACGAACAATCAATCAAGGAGGAAGCCATGAAGATCACCCGTCGGACCCTGCTGGGCAGCATGGCCGCAGCAGCTTCATTCGGTCCCGCCTACGCGGCCTCGTCTGGCGATGGCTGGCCGGATCGCCCGGTCAAGATGATTTCGCCCTACGGTCCCGGCGGAGCCAGCGACATTTCCTTGCGGATTCTTGCTGATCAGTTCGAGCGGCGCCTGGGCAAGAAATTCTTCGTCGAGAACAAGCCCGGCGCGGGCACCCGGATCGCGAACGAGACGGTCGCCCATGCCGACCCGGACGGCTACACGTTTCTCTACGCCGCCGCGCCCTATTCGACCGCCGAGGCCTTGTATGGCAAGCTCAGCTATGATCCGCACAAGGATCTGCGGCCGGTCTCGATGGTGATTCTCGCCTCGATCTTCCTGATCGTGAATGCCAAGGCGCCCTACAAGACTCTCGACGAATTCATCGCATACGGAAAATCAAAGCCGGAGGGTCTGACCTTCGCGTCTCCCGGCGCCGGATCACGACCGCATCTGGCAGGCGAACTGCTGTTGAAGACAACAGGCACCAAGGGCATCAGCGTTCAGTTTCGCGGCGACGCCACCGCCTATACGGAGCTGCTCGCGGGACGCGTCGATGCGACGTTTTCGGCGATCAGCGCGGCGCTGCCGCATATCAAGGCCGGCACCCTGCGGGTGTTGGGATGCGCGTCGGCTCAGCGCAGCGCCGTTTACCCCGAGGCGCCAACGCTGGTCGAGCAAGGACAGGATATCGTCGCCGACGGCTGGTACGGATTTCTTGCGCCCGCCGCGACGCCGACTCCGATCGTCGACAAGATGCAGGCTGAAATCAATCACGCCCTGTCGGACGACAGCGTGAAGCAGAAATTGCTGGCTCAGGGCCTCGAGACCCACTACCTGCCCGGCCCGGAATTCGGCGCCTTCATCGACGACGAATCCAAGAAGTGGGGCAAGATCATCGAAGAGGCGGGTCTCAAGCAGCCCTGAGTTCATCAAGACTCACGGCGCGCGCTGTCGTCTCCAGCCGATCGGGGGCCCGTCGAACGTGTCGGGCCACCCGACGGTGCGAGGCGCCGCGCGCAACGAAGCTATTGAGCCATTGGGGCGAATGGAGGCCACGCATTGAGTGACAGTCAGCAACACAGCGCCGGAATGATCGAACGCCTTGTCCGCAAGCGGGACTTCTACGCCGGCGCCTTGGTCGTCTGCTTCGGTGGCTACATCGCCCTGAAGGGAGCCGGCTACGGAATCGGCACGCTGACGCGGGTGGGATCCGGTTTCCTGCCATGCGTGATTGGCGTCACGCTGGTCTTTGTCGGCCTCGCGATCGCGCTGAGCGCGCTCGCCAGTGCGGATGGGGAGGACGAGAACATCCTTCCGGCAAACAAGGAGTGGCTGGCCTGGGGCTGCATTCTGGCATCTCCGGTCGCCTTCATCCTGTTCGGCAAATATTTCGGTCTGGCTCCTGCGAGTTTCGCCTGCGTGTTCGTGGCGGCGATGGGCGATCGTGAGGCGACGCTCAAATCGTCATTGGCTTTGGCCGCGGTGATCACGACCGTCGGCGTCGTGCTGTTTTGGTATCTGCTTCAGGTCCCGATGCCGCTTGTGACCTGGAGGGGATGATGATCGCAACAGCTCTCGCCGATTTGTGGCAAGGCTTCGGCGTCGCACTCGAGCCACACAACATCATCTGGTGTTTTCTCGGCGTGCTGATCGGCAATGTGGTGGGCGTTCTGCCCGGCATGGGGCCGCTTGCGACGATCTCGATCCTATTGCCCCTGACCTATGGCATGCCGCCGGTCGGCGCGATTCTGATGCTCGCCGGCGTGATGTACGGCGCCCAATATGGCGGCGCCATCTGCTCGATCCTGTTGAACCTGCCGTGCCATCCGCCGCATGCCGTGACTTGCCTCGATGGCTTTCCGATGACCCAGGCGGGCCGGGGCGGAGCCGCGCTCGGCGCCACCGTATTTGCCTCCTTCGTCGGCGCCTCCTGGGGCATCACCGAGATGATCTTCCTGGCGCCGGTGCTGGTGAAAGTGGCGCTCGAATTCGGGCCGGCCGAAATCTGCACGCTGATGCTGCTCGGGCTGCTGGCCGGCTCGACGCTGGCGCGCGGCTCGCCGCTCAAGGGCGTCGCCATGACGTTGATCGGCCTGATGCTGGGCATCGTCGGCACCGACATTCAGACCGGCGCCGAGCGCTTCACCTTCGGCTTCACTCATCTGTATGACGGCATCGAGATCATCGCGCTCGCGCTCGGCCTGTTCGGGATCGGCGAGTTCATGAACAATGTGAACCAGATCAAAGTCGGCAACACGCAATACGCGAAAATTTCCCTGAAGGACCTGCGGCCGTCGCGCGAGGAAATGCGGCGCACGATCGCGCCGATGCTGCGCGGCACGCTGGTCGGCAGCCTGTGCTCGCTGATACCCGGCACCGGCCCGACCATCGCCTCCTTCGTGGCCTACGCCACCGAGAAGAAGGTGTCGAAGACCCCCGAATTGTTCGGCACCGGCATGATCGAGGGAGTCGTCGCGCCCGAAGCCTCGACCCATTCGTCGGTACAGGGCGATTTCATCCCGACGATGAGCCTCGGCATCCCGGGCGACGCCGTGATGGCGCTGCTGCTCGGGGCGCTGATGATTCAGGGCATCGTTCCGGGACCGCAACTGATCAAGGAACATCCCGATATTTTCTGGGGCCTGGTGGCGAGTTTCTGGATCGGCAACATCATGCTGGTGATCCTGAACGTGCCGCTGATCGGCGTCTGGGTGAAGATCCTGCTGGTGCCGTACAAGTATCTCTATCCCAGCGCGATGTTCTTCATCTGCATCGGCGTCTATGCGGCCAACAACGACATGTTCCAGGTCGGCGAAACGGTGGTGATCGGTTTTGTCGGCTACGTCCTGCTGCGTCTCGACTTTCATCCGGCCCCGGTGCTGCTCGGCTTCGTTCTCGGGCCGCGCTTCGAGGAAAATTTTCGTCATGCGATGCTGATCTCGCGCGGCGACCTTGCGGTCTTCGTGGAGCGGCCGATCGCGGCGATCTTCCTCGGCCTGTGCGTTCTGTTGGTCGGCTTGCAGATCTTCACGCGGTTTCGTCCGAAGCCGCGCGAACTGCGCCATGCCTCCGGCGCCGTCGCGCCGGGTGGGGCGCCGGCCTCCGGCTCTGTGAACGCGGCCGCGCCGGCAAGCGCGCCGTGGCCGTCGCAACACCGCGTCATTGCATCGTCAAACCAAGAAACAGAAGGCAAACATCGATGACTGGGCCGCTGACGGGTCTCAAGGTTCTGGATATCGCCACCATCATTGCGGCGCCGTTCGCCGCCACGCTGCTCGCCGATTACGGCGCCGACGTGCTCAAGCTCGAACTGCCGGGCGATGGCGATGGCGTACGGTCGTTTCCGCCCCACAAGGAGGGCAAGCCGTTATGGTGGAAGACCGTGAACCGGAACAAGAAGTTCGCCACCCTCGATCTGAGAACCCCTGAGGGCGTCGCCCTGTTCAAGAAACTGCTGCCGCGCTTCGATGTCCTGATCGAGAATTTTCGCCCCGGGACGCTGGATCGATGGGGATTGTCGAAAGAGGTGCTGTGGTCGATCCAGCCGAGATTGACGATCCTGCGGGCGACCGGTTTCGGACAAGACGGCCCCTATCGCGATCGTCCCGGCTTCGCCCGGATCTTCGAGGCGATGGGCGGATTGACCTACATCACCGGCGAGCCCGACGGCGAGCCGATGCATCCGGGTTACCCGATCGGCGACGCCATCGGCGGGCTGTTCGGCGCCATCGGGGTCCTGGCCGCGCTGTGGAAGCGCGCGCGCGACCCCGCCGCCGGGGGCGAGGAAATCGATCTCGCTTTGACCGAAGCGACATTTCGTCTGCTCGAGATTCTGCCGGTCGAATTCGACCAGCTCGGCTTCGTCCGCAGCCGGATCGGCAATGGCAATGGTTACTCCGCGCCCGCGGCGGTGTACCGCACCAAGGATGAGCGCTGGGTCACCCTGGCAGGATCGACCAATGCGCTCTATGCGGCCAATTGCCGGGCCATCGACCGGCCCGATCTGATCGACGATCCGCGCTTCGCCAACAATGTCCGCCGCGTCGAGCATTCCGCCGAATTGAACGACGTGTTCGCGACATGGTGCGCGGCGCATGAGCTGGATGAGGTGCTCGCGCGCTTTTCCCAGGTTCACGGCACGATTGCGCCGATCTACGCGATCGATCAGATCGCCGCCGACCCCCAGGTCGTGGCGCGCGAGATGATCACGCGGGTGCCCGACAAGGATTTCGGGTCGATCGCCATGGTCAACGTCGTGCCGCGGTTCACGGTCGATCCGGTGCAACTGCGCAGTACCGGCGGCGCGGTCGGGCAGGACAATCCGGAAGTCTATCGGTCCTGGCTCGGACTAACCGACCACGAGGTCGCAGAGCTCGAGAGCAGAAAGGTGATCTGAGGCGCCTGCGCTTGGGCTTGCCGCCAATCGATCACGCGAGACTCGATGGCGGGCAGCGGCCCGGCTTGCCGCCGCAAAACCTTTTTGCCCCGCCTTCGCCATATTTGATCCTGGTCAAGGTTGTCCCCGCGCAATCGGCAGATGCTTCAGCCACTGCATCAAATGCAGGGGGATTCAGTGATGACTGTCGATATCCTACTATTGGCCGCCGCTGCGGCATCCACTGTTCTGATCCTGTTCGGCGTGGTGATCCTGGGGGATTTCCAGGCCCAGCCGTGCAAGACCCGGAGCAATGCGCAGCCGCATGCTCACTAACCCGGGCTGCGGATCTGACATCCAGGCCGGGCGCGGCGCCTGATCGCGAGAGGCGCGGATGATAGTGCCTCCCGCGTGATAGGCGGTCGCGGATCGTGAGAGCCGCCGCGCGATCACTTGCGGTTGTGCATTTTGCGAAGCGATCAGTTGCGACGTGATGTCGTGCGACACGGTCGCTCGCAGGGTGGTGATCCGCAGCGTGGTTAGTTGTGACGTGGTCAGTTGCGACGTGAGTTATACCAAAGGGCGCGGCCTCTCGTTGGTCATGCCCGCCCTTGTGCCGGGCATCCACGCCTGAAGCCGTGCTGGATCAAAGGCGTGGATGGCCGGGCATTCGCCGCGCCGAAGGGGCTTCGGCCTCGCAGGCGGGACAAGCCCGGCCATGACGCAAAGATGAGTCGAAGCCAATCGCCTTTGGTATTAGCTTGCAGCGTCGCGTCACTTGCTGGCGGCTTCGACGAGGTCGCGTTTGATGATATCCAGCAGCGAGTGCAGGATTTCCGGCTGCTGCGCCGCCGCCGGCCGTGGATCAGGGGACGTGGCGCGCTCGATCACCAGCGACATCGCCCGCACCCGTTCGGCAACGCTCGCGCGCGGCGGCCGAGCCGGCGTGGATGCTGTCGTCATTGGGGTGGCGATCGGCGTCTGATCAGGGGATCGGCCGCCCAGTCGATCTTGTGCCGGCATGGTCGATGGGCTTGGCGTCTGCCGCAACAGCGACGCCGCTGGCATCGCGACCATCGGCAGCGCCGGTGGTGCGGCCTTCGACGATGGGCTCGGTAAGGCTTTGGCGAACCGCATTGCGGCCAAAGGCTCGGAGATCGCCAAAGGTTTGGAGATCGGCACGGGCTTGGAGTTGGGCAGCGGCCGCGCTATGACCCGGGCGGATGTCGGGCGAGCATGATCGGGCTGGGCGGGCGAACAGATGAAATTGCCGTGTAGCACGTCCTCGCGCCGCCCCATCACAAACAGCGTCATCGAATAGGCCCAGGCCAGCGCGATCACGCAGATGAGGCTGGTTTCAAGCATCGGCGCGAACCTGTGGTCCGCGGCCTTGCCGCCGCTGCGCCGATTGGATCGCATCAGCAGCGGCCCTCGCGGGGCGCATGCCCATGCCGCTCACGATCCGCCGCTGAGTAATGCTGCGATCGCCGCATCGCATTGCGCCGGCGCTACTCGCCGTCACAAGGCGCTGCTGATCACGATCCGATTGCGGATTTAGCCTCATCCCGGTCGCCCCCCAGTCCATTGATTCCGCAAGCGGCTTGCACCTGCAAGTGGAATCTGAGGGGGCGACCAGCTGTGCGCTGGCCCTCGACACAGCAGCGCGCCGGAAGCGGGGCTCCGGCGCGCTGTTTAGCCAGTCAAAAGCGGCGTCGGTTCAGGACCGTGACAGCACCGGCAGGCCGAGCATCGAGGAGAACGGCGCGGGATTGTCCATCAGTTTCGCAGATCCCTCCTGGTTGGCTGCCAGCGACGAAAACGGCTCCTGGCTGCTCGAGAGCGAGGAGAACGGCTCGGAGCCGATCAGCAGCGGACCGAACATGGTCGAGAGGAAGAAGTTCGGATTGGTCAGCTCGGGAAATCCCAGCGATCCGAAGGTCGTCCTGGATTCGGTCAGGCGCGGGGCACCGGAAATATTGGTCGAGGACCCCAGCAGCGACGCCGAGCCGTTATGGCCGGCACCGTTGTACAGCGGCTTGCTCGAGCCGTGGCGGTTGAGGATCGCATCGGCCTGGCCGCCCTTGCCGAAGGGCGGGTCGACAGTGATGACGCTGCCGCTCTTGCCATTGGAAGCCAGCTTGGCATTGTCGAAATTGTTTGCCTTCAGCTCAGCCAGAGCCGCCGATGCATTCTTGCTGTCATCATACAATCTGGTGATCTGCGTCATACTTAGTTACCTTCCTCTTGGCTATCCACGTTCGGGTCGACGTCGGGACTATTAAAACATAGCAGCTTTTCGGGTTCCAGATGTGTCACATTTTTGCGGTGCGAGATGCGACTTTGGCAGTTGAATACCGCGGAAAGCATTTAGATACCGGCCGAAAATCCGTGCGCGTCAATATGGTGATCGGCGGGTAAATTTGCCGCGTCGCCTGCCACGCCGGCAAATTGATGCGGTCCCGACCCCGTGGTCATGGCACTGACGTCGCGCCATGCGACAGCAGCGGCGACTGCGGTGCAGCGTCGGCCCGCGGAACTCGATCGCCGCTGCGGCGTAGACATCGAACACGGGGAATTCAACGCAATGGAAACCGTCGCAGGCACGTCCTGGTGGGCCGCCGGGGTGCTGTACCAGATCTATCCACGCTCGTTTCAAGACAGCAATGGTGACGGCATCGGCGATCTCGCCGGCATCATCGCGCGGCTGCCTTACCTTGTCGATCTCGGCGTCGATGCGATTTGGCTGTCGCCGATCTTCCCGTCGCCGATGGCGGATTTCGGCTATGACGTCGCCGACTATGTGGGGATCGATCCGATCTTCGGCACCATGGCGGATTTCGACGCGCTGGTGGCGGCGGCGCATGGGCATGGTCTCAAACTGATTCTCGATCTGGTGCCGAACCACACCTCGGATCAGCATCCGTGGTTTGTCGAAAGCCGCTCCTCGCGCGACAATCCGAAGCGCGACTGGTATTTGTGGCGCGACCCGGCGCCCGACGGCGGGCCGCCGAACAATTGGCTGTCGGAATTCGGCGGCAGCGGCTGGCAATATGACGAGGCCACGCGGCAATATTACTATCACGCCTTCCTCGCCGCGCAGCCGGATCTGAACTGGCGCAACCCGAAGGTGCGCGAGGCGATCTATGACGTGATGCGGTTCTGGCTGCGCAAGGGCGTCGATGGGTTTCGCGTCGACGTGATCTGGCACCTGATCAAGGACGATCAGTTTCGCGACAACCCGCCCAACGCCGATTTCCGCCCCGGCATGCCTCCGCATGCGGCGTTGCATCCGGTGTATTCCGCCGACCGCACCGAGACGCTGGAGGTGGTCGCCGAGATGCGCCAGGTGATCGAGGAATTCGACCAGCGGCTGCTGATCGGCGAGATCTATCTGCCGATCGAGCGCCTGGTCGCCTATTACGGCCATGAACTATCCGGCGCGCATCTGCCGTTCAATTTCGCGCTGCTGTCGGCGCCCTGGCATGCCCGTAGCCTTGCCGAGTTGATCGATCGCTACGAGCAGGCGCTGCCAAAGGGAGCGTGGCCGAACTGGGTGCTGGGCAATCATGATCGCCCGCGGGTCGCCAGCCGGGTCGGACCCGAGCAGGCGCGGGTCGCCGCGATGCTGCTGCTGACGCTGCGCGGCACGCCGACGCTGTATTATGGCGACGAGATCGGGATGCAGCAGGTCGATATCGCGCCCGACCGGGTGCAAGATCCGTTCGAGAAGAATGTCCCGGGCATCGGGGTCGGCCGCGACGGCTGCCGCACGCCGATGCAATGGGACGAGTCGGCGCAAGCCGGGTTCTCGACGGCCGCGCCGTGGCTGCCGCTTGCCGACGACGCCGCGCACAACAATGTCGCCAACCTTGCCGCGGATGCGCAGTCGATCCTCAGCCTGTACCGGGCGCTGCTGGCCTTGCGCAAGCGGCTGCCGCAATTGTCGCGCGGCGACTATCAGCCGCTTGCCGCCACCGGCGATCTGCTGCTGTACCGGCGGCAATGCGACGGCGAGACCGTGCTGGTCGCGCTCAATCTCGGCGCCGCGCCGATCGCGCTGGTGTCGGACCAGATCGGGCTCGATGGCGAGATCCTGTTGTCGACCGCGATGGACCGCGCCGGCGAACGCGTCGGCACCAGCCTCGATCTGCGCGGCAATGAGGGGGTGATCGTCGGCCGGGCGCCCGAGCCGGTGATCTGAGCGCGATCCGGAACGGGAGTCCGGTTGTTCGCAACCGCTGATGCGCAAACAAAGCGGCAGTCGGATGATCTCCCGAGCGATCCCGCTCGCCGATCGAAGCCAGATCTGCAGGCTTTGTTTACGATGTGCTGCGATCATGCCGGCACAATCGAGCAGGAGAGTTCCGGTGCGCGTACGAGTCGTGTTGGCCATGGCGGCCGTGGTGATGATGTCGGGCTCCGCATTCGCGGCCGATTATGCGGCGGTTCCCTATCGGCCGGCCTACCGGTCCCCCCGCGTGGCCTATCTGCCGCCGCCGGTCGGCATTCGCGCCGCGCCGCCGGTGATCTGGGTCGAGGCCCCGCCGCAATATGTCCAGCATCTGGTGCCGACGACGGGCTGCGGCGGCTGCGGGCCGCGTTACGTCGCGGTCGGCGAATGGCAGCGCATCCCGCCGCCGCATCCCTGGGACCGGCTTTTCTGGGACTATGGATATTGAGCGCTGCAGTGACGGTCGCCTCTTAGGCCGGATGGCCGTGACCGTCGATATCGCTGCGCTTGAGCAGATAATCCAGCCCGCCGACGCGGTACCAGTGATAGCCGTAGCCCTCGAGCTTTAGCGTGTGGCGGCCCTTGGCGTCGGCCTGGCTGTGGTCGTCCGACAGCAGATTGATCAACGCGTTGCCGTCGTCGCCCGGCAGTCCGGTGGCGAATGACACCTCGCGCTGCTTGTCGTCGAGATTGTGCACGAACAGCACCGAATTGTTGCGCCAGTCATAGCGGATCACCAGCACCGCCGGATCGCGGGTGGCGATCACCTTGAAATCGCCCCAGCCGATTTCCGGCACTTCCTTGCGCATCCGGATGATGCGCTCGGTCCAGTTCAGCATCGAATTCGGCTCGCGGCGCTGCTGGGCGACGTTGACGTGCGGATAGCCATAGGGGCCCTCGTCGATCAGCGGCATGGTCGGCTTATCGTTCTTGCTGAAGCCGGCCTGCGGCTCGGTCGACCATTGCATCGGGGTGCGGGCGCAGTTGCGCTCCGGCAGATCGAGATTGTCGCCCATGCCGATTTCATCGCCATAGCGAATCACCGGGGTGCCGGGCAGCGTGCACATCAGGCTATAGGCCATTTCCAACCGGCGCTGATCGCCGCCCAGCATCGGCGCCAGGCGGCGGCGAATGCCGCGGTCGTAGAGCTGCATATTCTTGTCCGGGCCGAATTTCTTGAACACCACCGCCTGCTGTTCCTTGGTCAGCCGGCCGAGATCGAGTTCGTCGTGATTGCGCAGGAACAGGCCCCATTGCGCGGTCGCGGGCCTCGGTCTTGTGGCCGCCAGCGCCTTCGCCAGGGGGCGAGAATCGGCGGCGGCCAGCGCGTAGAACAGGTTCTGGTTGACCTGGAAATTGAACATCATGTGCATGCGCTCGCCGTCGTCGCCGAAATACTCCATATCGGTGTCGGGCAGCACGTTGGCCTCGGCCAGGATGATCGCGTCGCCCCTGCGCCATTGCAGGAATTCGCGGAACGTCCGCAGCATGTCGTATTGCTCGACCGGCTTCTTGACCTTGGCGCCCTTGGTGGCGATCACGAAGGGCACCGCGTCCATCCGGAATCCGGAGACGCCGAGTTCGAGCCAGAATCCCATGATCTTCAGGATCTCGGCCTGGACATGGGGATTCGAGGTGTTGAGGTCGGGCTGGAAATCGTAGAAGCGGTGGAAGTACCAGGCCTTGGCCTGCTTGTCGTGGCTCCAGGTCGATTTCTGCACGCCGGGAAACACCATGCCGGTATCGGCATTGGCGGGTTTCTTGTCGGCCCAGACATACCAGTCGCGAAATGGCGAATCCGGCGACGACCGCGCGTCCTTGAACCAGCTATGCTGGTCCGAGGTGTGATTGACGACCAGATCGATGATCACCCGAATGCCGCGCTGCTTGCAGCCATGGGTGAATTCTACGAAATCGCCCAGCGTGCCGTAGCGCGGATCGACGCCGTAATAGTCCGAGATGTCGTAGCCATTATCCTTGCCGGGCGAGGGCTGAAACGGCATCAGCCAGATCGCGGTGACGCCGAGCCCACTGAGGTAATCCAGTCGCCGCAGCAAGCCGGTGAAATCACCGATGCCGTCGCCATTGGCATCCATATAGGTGCCGACCGACAGGCAATAAATGACGCCATTCTTGTACCATAGATCATCGATCATCGGCTGGGCTCGCGATTGCGGGAGGATACACCCTGCTGCGGATGGCATCGCATGGTCAGACCCACCCGAACCGCGGAGCCCACCCCGATCACGCTCAACTCAGCGCCACGCCGTAGTAATCGTCGATCTTTTTGGTGCCGGTCCAGTCGTAATCGGCGCCGCGGTCGTATTTGGGCGCGCCCTGCAACTGGTCATTGGTCACCATGGTCTGGTAACCGCCGAGCTCGACATTGTATTTCAGTGACGGCCAGGGCAGCGGATAGTGATCGTCGCCGATGCCGAGGAAGCCGCCAAAGCTGAGCACCGCATAGGACACCCGGCCGGTGCGTTTCTCAATCATCACCCGCTCGATCGATCCGATCTTTTCGCCGTCGGCGCCGAACACCGCGGTCCCTTCGACCTTGTCGCTTCCGATCAGGCTGACGGTTTCTCGTTCCTGCGTCGTCATGGTCGATCTCCCTGTTTGACCGGAAACAACCGATTGAGCCGCGAACCGTTCCGAAATTGGTCCTGTTCGGCGTCGTCGCCGGGAACCCGGAGACCGGATTTGTGAAGCCGCCGGCTCTTCACAAACGGTGGAATCGTTCATATGCTCAGGCTTCCTGAAACAACGAAAGGAGGTGATCCAGTGTCTCACTCGAAACGCTGTCACCTCGCTGAGGCCGCCCGCTAAGCTTCGTCGGCTCACTTTGCCCGGCCTGGCATGGGCGTCTCGGCGCCTGGGAACCAGCGAGATAAGAGGGGCGCGTCGGATCCACTCCGGCGCGCCTTTCTTTGTGGCTGTCTCTTGTTCCTGTCCTAAGAGGCTCCCTAAAAAGGGATCATTAGAAACAGACCTTCAATCGTCGTTGCGAGGAGCTCTTGCGACGAAGCAATCCAGTCTGTGCTTGGCGCACCTGGATTGCTTCGCGGTCGGACGGCGCGAAGCGCCGTCCTCGGCTCGCAATGACGACATCAAGTTGGATCTATTGGTTGCTTTTTCAGTCAGGCTCTATGATGCCTCTGTCATAAGATCCGTCGCTGATAGTGTCGCGCCTGATGCGCCCCGCATCGCGGTGAGAGAGAAAGCCGTCCATGGCCGAAGCCCCACAATTATTCACCGATGGCCAGGCCTATGAGCGGATCATGGGGCGCTGGAGCCGCGTCGTCGGCGTCAGCTTCCTGGATTGGCTCGCCGTGCCGGCCGGCCAGCGCTGGCTGGATTCCGGCTGCGGCAATGGCGCCTTCACCGAGGAAATCATCAGCCGCTGCGCGCCGGCCGCGGTCCATGGCGTCGATCCGTCCGAGGGCCAGATCGGCTTTGCGCGCGCCCGGCCGGCAACGCGGCTGGCGCAATTTGCGATCGGCGACGCGCAGGCGCTGTCGTTCGGCGACGGCGATTTCGATGCCGCCATCATGGCGCTGGTGATCGCGTTCCTGCCGGATCCGGCGCGCGCGGTCGCCGAATTGAAGCGGGTGACGCGGCCGGGCGGCTTCGTCGCCACCTATATGTGGGACATCGCCAATGGCGGCACGCCGCTGGCGCCGGTCGGCCGCGCGATGCGCTCGCTCGGGATCCCGCGCGGGGTCCGTCCCAATGAGGACGCCTCGGGCCTGGCGGCGATGCGGTCCTATTGGGAGGGCGCCGGGCTGGTCGCGGTCGAGACCAAAGTGATCCGGATTTCCGTGGCCTATTCCGACTTCGACGATTACTGGGCCAGCAACAGCGCGCCGGTCGGGCCGCAGGGCGTGCTGATCAGCCAGATGCCGCCGCAGCAACGCGACGCGCTGCGGGCGCGGCTGCGCGAGCAGTTGCCGATCGCCGCCGACGGCAGCATCAGCTACCACGCCATCGCCAATGCGGTGAAGGGCCGGGTGCCGGACTAGCCGTGAACCGCCGCCGCGGACTCAATCCGCCAGCGACAGCATGACGCCTTGGTCTGGCGCAACTCGGCCATCCAGCGTCTGGCGATAAAGCCGCTCGACCGCCGCGGGTCCGCGACCCTCGGCAAGCCTGATCCAGCGCTCAAGCCGCGGTGCGAAGCCCGCCCAGGCCGCGCCGAAGCGCTGCTCAATGCCGCCCGGCCCCCACTGCCTGGCGCGCTTGCCGATCTGGTCGGGCGCAAAGAACCCGACCGGCGCGGCGCCGGGCAGGTCGGTGTGCTCGGGCGCGACGCTCTGATGGGTCAGTCCGATGCGGCCGCTGTAGCGCACGGCGTCGCCGAAATGCCGATGCAGCCGCGCCCGCAGCTCGGCATTGCCGGCCATGTCGACAGAGGCGACCGGCTGGTCGGCGCGCATCAACTCCAGCTCGTCATAGACCACCGCCTCGTGATAGCAGCCGAGCGATTGCACAAACGCCTTGTTGCCGGCGGAGGTCAGGCCGATCACCTCGATCGGCTGGCGCTGGCTGTGCAGCAGATGCGCGAGGCCAATCGCTGTCTTGCTCGAGGCGCTCGACAGCAGCACCCGGGTGGCGCCGAAGAAATCCGCTTCGGCGAGAAAGTCATCGACCAGGAACGACAGCATGAACAGCGGCCGCAACAGCGCCTGGTAATCGCCCTGAATGCCCGCATAGGCCGGATCGCCGCCGACCCGCGCATAGACGTTGTAGACCGGCGCCACGCCCTGGCGGTGCGGCGCCGCGTCGCGCAGCCCGCGCTTGCTGACGTCGGCAGCCGCGATGGTCAGATGCGTTGCCATCGGAAAATAGCCGAACAGGCGCTCCCCGCTCGCAATCATCGGGTGCTTCGAGGCGATCACCTCGCCGAAGCCCCAGACCGGAATGATGCCGAAGCCGTCCGGAGCCGGAAACAGCTGCCAGTACTTCAACCGATCGCCCAGCATCGCATAGGTGATGTTGTTGGCGGTGAAGGCGAAGCGGTCGACCTTGAGGAGCAGCGCATCGTCGGGCAGGTCGGCGATCGCAGGCGGCGGCTTCTCGATCAGTCGGCAATGCTGCAGGTCGTTGCGGCCGACGATGAACTGAGAGCCCTGCATTGTCACGATCCCGGCTTGTTGATCGCCGGGAGTTTCGCCTTGGCGGATGTCGGTTTTGCGACGGCCGGCGTGTTTAAAACTTTGTTCGCTTTGGCTTGCGTGCCGATCACGCCCTCGCGCTTCTTGATGGCATGGTAATAGGCCCACCACAGATGCGCGGCGGCGCCGCGCAGCGGGCGCCAGGGCTCGGCCAGCGGCGCCATCTGTTTCGGCGTCGGCCGCGTCTTGAGCCCAAGCCCGATCCGCATCGCCTCCTGCACCGCGAGGTCGCCGGCCGGCCAGGCATCGCCATGGCCGAGGCAAAACAGCAGATAGATGTCGGCGGTCCACGGCCCGATGCCGTGCAAAGCGGTCAGCGTATTGTGCGCGGCGTCGGCGTCCTCATTGGCCAGCACGTCGAGATTGAGCCGCTCGGCGGCCAATTCGCGCGACAGGTTCTTCAGCGTCTTGATCTTCGCCGCCGACAGGCCGAGCCGGCCCAGCCGATCGGCGCGGGCGCGGCGGATCGCGTCATGGTGAAACGGATCGAAGGCGGTGCTGACCCGCCCCCAAATCGCAGCCGCCGAGGCCACCGACAATTGCTGGCCGCAGACGATCGCGGCGAGCCCCGTGAAGCCGGGGTCGCGCCGCCGCAGCGCCGGCATCCCGGCGATCTTGAGCACGGGCTTGAGCCGCGGATCGCGCTTGACCAGCGCCTTGATGGCGGCGTCGAGGTCGGTCTGGCTGTTGAGGTGGACGGTCATGCGCTAGAACCATCATGTCCGCCGAAAGAGATCAATGCCACCCGTTTTCCGATTCGCCCCGAGTCCCAATGGCTATTTGCATCTCGGCCATGCCTATTCGGCGTTGCTGAATTTCGACCTGGCGCGCGCCGCCGGCGGTCGCCTGCTGCTGCGGATCGAGGACATCGACGCCACCCGCTGCAGGCCGGAATTCAAGGCCGCGGCGCTCGAGGATCTGGCCTGGCTCGGCATCGAATGGGAAACCCCGGTTCGGCGGCAATCCGAGCATCTGGAACAATATCTCAAGGCGCTGACGCGGCTGCAGGCAATCGGCCTGATCTATCCGTCGTTCGAAAGCCGCGGCGAGATTGCCAGGCTGGTGGCGGAAAATGACGCGCAGGGGCAATGGCCGCGCGATCCCGATGGCGCGCCCTTGTATCCTGGCACCGCCAAGCAATTGTCGACGGATGAACGTACCCGACTGATCGAGCGGGGAACGCGATTCGCGCTGCGGCTCGATGTCGCAGCGGCGTTGGCCCGCCTCGGCGATCTGTCAGGCGATCTGTTTTGGGATGAACGCGGCCAGGGACCGAATGGCGAGACCGGCGCGGTCGCGGCCGATCCGCTGGCCTGGGGCGATGCGATCATCGCCCGCAAGGAGACCCCGACCAGCTATCACCTTGCGGTGGTGGTCGACGACGCGCTGCAGGGGGTGACCGAAGTGGTGCGCGGCTGTGACCTGTTCTGGTCGACCAGCTTGCACCGGCTGTTGCAGGCCTTGCTTGACCTGCCGCCGCCGCTTTACCGGCACCACGCCTTGCTGGTCGATTCGACGGGCCGGAAGCTGTCGAAATCCGCCAAGGCCACCGGCTTGCGGCAGTTGCGCAGCACCGGCGTGACGCCGGCCGAGATCAGGGCGATGGTCGGACTGGCCGACCCGACCTGACATCGGGACCGCGCGGTTAGAGGGTATAGCGTCACGACCAGGCGTGACTCCGGGAACCGCTCCGTGCCAGTGTGTTGCTGGCGGTGGGGCAGGAGTATCATGGCGCTGAAATCGCGCGCGTTGCGCAGCTCACGGACACAAGTGTCGGGGACGCTGAAGAAGCGTGTCCGGAAAGTCGTCGTGGCCAAGCCAGCACCCAAGTCAGTCATCAAGCCGGAAACCAAATCCCGACCAAAGCCGAAGACGCGCCATTATGGCCCCCGCGTGGTGGAGGCGGCGCTGGCTGCTTTCGCCCATGAGGTGCGGACGCCGCTGACCGGGATTCTGGCGGTCAGCGACCTGCTGGCGACGTCGGATCTGGACGAACGCGAGCGGCGCTGGGTCGATACCATCAAGGCCGGCGCCGAACATTTGGCCGGGCTCGCCACCCTGTTCGTCGATGCGGCCCGCAGCAGCAAATCCGATCTCGGCGTGCGTCAGGAATTCTTCGATCTGCGGGCGCTGGCGCGCAATGCCGGCGATTCGCTGGCCGGCCGGGCGGTGGCCCGGGGGCTGCGTTCGGCGGTGACGATCTCGCCGCGGCTGCCGGCCTTCGTGATCGGCGATTCGGTGCGGCTGCGCGCGGCGCTGGAAAACCTGATCGACAATGCGGTGAAGTTCACCGAGCGCGGCGACGTCACCCTGAAGGTGTCGTCGGTCCCCGGGGGCTCGAAGCAGACGGTCGGTGTGGTGTTCGCAGTCTCCGACAGCGGCATCGGCTTGTCGCTGGCCGAGATCAAGCGCCTGTTCCGTCCGTTCTCACAGGCCAATGTCACCATCGCGGCGCGGTTCGGCGGCGCCGGCCTTGGGCTGTCATCGGTCAAGCACATCGCCCGCGCGATGGGCGGCGATGTCGCGGTGGCGCAGCGCGCCGGCGGCGGTACGATTTTCACGCTGACGGTGCAGCTGACGCGGGCGAAACCACCATCGGCCGGACGTCACAATGGCGATGCGTCATTGGGCCCGACGCCGGCATTGCGGATTCTCGGCGTCGAGGACAATCCGTTCGGCCGGGTGGTGCTCAACGCGATCCTGAACGAACTCGGCCATCAGACCGAATTCATCGGGCGCGGCGAAGCCGTCGTCGAACGGCTGGCGCAGGGCTTTTCGCAAGGCGGGATGTTCGACGCGGTGCTGATGGATATGGTGCTGCCCGGCATCAACGGCATCGAGGCGATCGGGCGGATCCGGGCGCTGCCGCCGCCGCTTGGCAGCATCGCCGTCATCGGCGTGTCCGGGCGCGACGACGACGAGGCCGCCTCGCTCGCGGCCGGCGCCGACGCCTTCCTGCTCAAGCCGGTGTCTCCGCGGGCGCTCGCGACTGCGCTGCTTGCAGCGAGCCACCGCTCGGCAGCCTAGACTTGATGATCGCGGCGTTGAGCTCGCCGCCGAACACGAAAATCGCGGAGATGAAATACAGAAACACCAGCGCGATGATTACCGAGGCGAGGCCCGCATACATCGTGACGTAGTTGCTGGCGAAGTGCGCCAGATACATGCCGAAGCCGACGCTGGAGAGCAGCGAGGCCAGCATGGTGAACACGATGCCCGGGAAGATCTGCGCCAAAGTGCGGCGCCCGGTCGGCAGCCAGGCATGCAGGATGAACAGCGCGACGATCAGCGCGGTGATGGTGATGCCGTAGCGCGCGAGGTTGACCAAAATGGCGTTGTTCTCGACCAGCAACGGGATGTAGCGCCGCGCCGCCGCCAGCAGCAGCGGGCCGAGCACGATCAGGAACGACATCGCCAGCGCGGTGAAGGCGGCGACCAGGGTGTAGCCGATCGATTCCAGCCGCAGCCAGTACCACGGCCGCTGCTCGACCACCGCATAGGCGCGATTCAACGCGATCCGCAGGCTCTCGACGCCGTTGGAGGCAAAATACAGTGCCAGCACCAAGCCGATGGTCAGGGCGTCGCCGCGCGAGGTGGTCAGGACGTCGTGAATCTCGCCCGTCAGGGTGTCGGCGACCTGCGCCGGCCAGACCTGCAACATCAGGCTTGCGGCCTGGTCGGCGAGGTCCTTGGAGCCGAACACGCCGGCCAGCGAGGTCAGCACGATCAGGAATGGGAATAGCGCCATCAGCGACGACAGCGCGATGTGGCTGGAGATGGCCCAGCCGTCATCGGCCAGAAAAGTGTAGAAGGCGTCCATTCCGACCATGTAAGCGTAGCGAATCTGCCTCACGGCTTCCCCTTGATGCGACGGCACGGCGCGGCGCGGGTTTGGACGTGCGAGGGCCTACCATCCGATACTAACCGGCAAATGACCAGATCGTTGCGCTGGCGCCGGTTTCATGAGATGGCAGACCCCAGATGGCAAGGACCCGGCAGCGGTGTTATAAGACCTGATGACAACATTTCTGAGCTCAATTCTCCTCCCTGTCCTGGTCGGCGCGGTGACGTTGGTGTTGCTGCTCGGGCTGATCAACATGATGCGCGGCGGCTCGCCGAACCGATCGCAGACCTTGATGCGGTGGCGGGTGCTGCTGCAATTCGCCGCGATCATCGTCACCATGCTGGCGGTCTGGGCGATGGGACGCTGAGCATGGTGGTTCTCAATCGGATCTACACCCGGACCGGCGATGACGGCACCACCGCGCTCGGCAGCGGCGAGCGTCGCGCGAAATATGATCTACGCATCAGCGCCTATGGAACCGTGGACGAGACCAATGCGGCACTCGGCGTGGCGCGGCTGCATCTGGCCGATGCGCCCGAGATCGACGCCATGATCGGCCGGATTCAGAACGATCTGTTCGATCTCGGCGCCGACCTTGCGGTGCCCGAGCGCGACGGCAAGGCCGAACGATTGCGGATGCTGTCGACCCAGGTGGCGCGGCTGGAACACGACATCGACCTGCTCAACGATCGGCTGGCGCCATTGACCTCCTTCGTGCTGCCCGGCGGCACGCCGGCCGCGGCGCATCTGCACGTCGCCCGCACAATATGCCGCCGCGCGGAACGCGTAATGGCGGAATTGGCGGCGCTGCCCGACGAGCGGGTCAGCGCCGCGGCGATTCAGTACGTCAACCGGCTGTCGGACTTCCTGTTCGTCGCCAGCCGGGCCGCCAACGCCAATGGCGTCGGCGACGTGCTCTGGGTTCCGGGCCAGAACCGCTAAGCAATCCGCGGTTTTTGGTTTTGCCGCGTTGACCGCCGATAGCGGGGGCTTTAGGTTCCGCCGCCACGACAGACAATAACGCTCAACACGAAAGAGGATCGATGAAGGTTCTGGTGCCGGTGAAGCGGGTGGTCGACTACAACGTCAAGATCAGGGTCAAGAGCGACGGATCCGGCGTTGAACTCACCAACGTCAAGATGTCGATGAATCCGTTCGATGAAATCGCCGTCGAGGAAGCCCTGCGCCTGAAAGAGGCCGGCAAGGCGACGGAAATCGTGGTGGTCTCGATCGGCCCGGCGCAAGCCTCGGAAACGATCCGCACCGGTCTGGCGATGGGCGCCGATCGCGGCATCCTGGTCAAGGTCGACGGCAGCGTCGAGCCGCTCGCGGTGGCCAAGATCCTCAAGGGCATCGCCGACGAGGAGAAGCCCGGACTGATCATTCTCGGCAAGCAGGCGATCGACGACGATTCCAACCAGACCGGCCAGATGCTGGCGGCGCTGCTGGGCTGGTCGCAGGCCACCTTCGCCTCCAAGCTCGAGGTCGACGGCTCCGACTTCACCGTGTCGCGCGAAGTCGATGGCGGCTCGCAGACCGTGAAACTCAAGGGCCCGGCGATCGTCACCACCGATCTGCGGCTCAACGAGCCGCGCTACGCCAGCCTGCCCAACATCATGAAGGCGAAGAAGAAGCCGATCGACGAAAAGACCGCCGAGCAATACGGCGTCGATATCGCGCCGCGTCTCGAGGTTCTCAAGACCGTCGAGCCCGGCGGCCGCAAGGCCGGCGTCAAGGTCAAGGACGTCGCCGAACTGGTCACTAAACTCAAAGACGAAGCGGGGGTGATCTGATGACCACGCTATTGATTGCCGAACACGACCACGTCACCGTCAAGGATTCCACCAACAAGGCGCTGACCGCGGCCACGGCGCTCGGCGCTGAGGTTCACGTGCTGGTCGCCGGCGGCGGTGAGGGTACCAAGGCGGCCGCCGACAGCGCCGCCAAGCTCGCCGGCGTCACCAAGGTGCTGCTGGCGGACGCTCCAATCTATGAGCACGATCTGGCCGAGCCATTGGCCGCGCTGATCGTGTCGCTGGCGCCGTCCTATGACGCGATCGTCGCGCCTGCGACCTCGCGCTTCAAGAATGTGATGCCGCGCGTGGCCGCGTTGCTGGACGTGATGCAGGTATCGGAGATCATCAAGGTGGTGGCGCCCGACACGTTCGAGCGTCCGATCTATGCCGGCAATGCGATCCAGACGGTGAAGTCGAAGGACGCCAAGAAGGTGATCACCGTGCGCACCTCGACCTTCGCGGCGGCCGGCGAGGGCGGCAGCGCCACGGTCGAAGCCGTGACGGCGGCGGCCGATCCGGGCCTGTCCAGCTTCGTCGGCGAGGAAGTCGCCAAGAGCGACCGTCCGGAGCTGGCCTCGGCCAAGATCATCGTCTCCGGCGGCCGCGCGATGCAAAGCCGCGAGAACTTCACCAAATATATCGAGCCGCTCGCCGACAAGCTCGGCGCCGGCGTCGGCGCCTCGCGCGCCGCGGTCGATGCCGGCTACGCCCCGAACGACTGGCAGGTCGGCCAGACCGGGAAGGTGGTGGCGCCGGAGCTGTATATCGCGATCGGGATTTCCGGCGCGATCCAGCATCTGGCCGGCATGAAGGACTCCAAGGTGATCGTCGCGATCAACAAGGACGAGGACGCGCCGATCTTCCAGGTTGCCGATTACGGTCTGGTTGCGGATCTCTACCAGGCGGTTCCCGAACTGACCGAGGCGCTCGGTAAGCTCGGGCGCTAAGCCAATCCTAACCGGAGCCGGCCAGTGCCGGTTCCGGTCGATGGATTGGAGCTGTTTGCGATCAGGGTGGTTTACCCTGAAATGCTGTATTGGCCGCTGCGACGGACTCCGGCCGAAGTTTATGCGAGGATGGACCGGACCGCGCTCCGCGGGCCGAACCTTCCCAGTGAGATGACAAGATGGCGGTAGCAATCAAAAAAGTCGGCGTGATCGGCTCGGGCCAGATGGGCAACGGGATCGCGCATGTGGCCGCGCTGGGCGGCTACGACGTGGTGCTGAACGATGTCTCCGCCGATCGCCTGAAATCGGCGATGGCGACCATCAACGGCAATCTGTCGCGGCAGGTCGCCAAGAAGATCATCACCGAGGAGGCCCGCCAGCAGGCGCTGACCCGGATTTCCGCCGCCGAGAAACTCGAGGGCCTGGCCGATTGCGACCTGGTGATCGAGACCGCGGTCGAGAAGGAGGACATCAAGCGCAAGGTCTTCCTCGATCTGTGCGCGACGCTGAAGCCGGAGGCGATCATCGCCTCCAACACCTCGTCGATCTCGATCACAAGGCTGGCCGCCTCGACCGACCGTCCGGAACGCTTCATCGGCATTCACTTCATGAATCCGGTGCCGCTGATGGAGCTGGTCGAACTGATCCGCGGCATCGCCACCGACGACGCGACCTTCGAGGCCGCCAAGGAATTCGTCACCCGGCTCGGCAAATATATCGCGGTGTCGGAGGATTTCCCGGCCTTCATCGTCAACCGCATTCTGCTGCCGATGATCAACGAGGCGATCTACACGCTGTATGAGGGCGTCGGCAATGTCGAGGCGATCGACGCCGCGATGAAGCTCGGCGCGCATCATCCGATGGGGCCGCTGGAGCTGGCCGATTTCATCGGTCTCGATACCTGCCTGTCGATCATGCAGGTGCTGCATGAGGGCCTGGCGGATTCGAAATACCGGCCCTGTCCGTTGCTGGTCAAATACGTCGAGGCCGGCTGGCTCGGCCGCAAGACCCAGCGCGGCTTCTACGACTATCGCGGCGACAA
The DNA here is from genome assembly GCF_033001325.1 of Rhodopseudomonas sp. BAL398. Classification (NCBI taxonomy): domain Bacteria; kingdom Pseudomonadati; phylum Pseudomonadota; class Alphaproteobacteria; order Hyphomicrobiales; family Nitrobacteraceae; genus Rhodopseudomonas; species Rhodopseudomonas sp. BAL398. The sequence continues at coordinate 3,844,322 of NZ_CP133111.1, read as the reverse complement.
GCCGGTCCCGACCCGCTGAGGCGGCTTTTCACGGATCGTTAACTGGTCGGCCTCAGTCTGCCGCGATGGAGTATTGCGCATGGATATGAGCTTGGTCGCCAGCGTGATGGCGGCGAAATCCGGCAGCGTGCAGACCCAGGTCGCCGCCACCATTATGAAATCCAACATGGACGCCGAAAAGTCCGCCGTGACGACGCTGCTCGGCTCGGCGCAGCAGAGCCTGTCGTCGCTCGCCAATGTCGGCACCGGCGTCGGCGGCAGCGTCGACATCTCGGCCTGACGGCGGTCCTGGCGCAGTTCGGCCAGGTCTCCCGCTTGAGACCAACAATCTTGAAATCGAGGATGCGGTGATTCCAGGCGCGCGCAGTCTTGCCGGGCGCAAACGCTGAATCTTCCTGAGAGTCTGGCTCTCAAAGCGATAAGCATAATCGGGCCGTTAACGCCGTCATTGCGAGGAGCACCGGATCGGCGCGTTCCGCGCCGTCCGGCACAGGCTCCGCGACGAAGCAATCCAGTCTTTGCTTGCCGCTCCTGGATTGCTTCGCTTTCGAACGGCGCTGCGCGCCGCCCTCGGCTCGCAATGACGAAATCAAGCGCGATTTGATCCAGCAAGGCTTTCAAGGCGTGGATGCCCGGCACAAGGCCGGGCATGACGAACGAGAGGCCGTGCCCTTTGGTGTCACTCCCCGCAATGACCGCGATCGCAAAGTCGAAAGCCGGGGCGACGGGCCCCGGCTTTCGATGGGATTTACGCCGCCCGCACCGTGCCGAGGAATTTGGCGACCTGGTCCTTCAGCCGATTGCTGTCGCGCGACAGCGACTGCGCGGCCGACAGCACTTGGGATGACGCCGAGCCGGTTTCGGTGGCGCCGCGCTGGACGTCGGTGATGTTGGACGACACCTGCTGGGTGCCTTGCGCCGCCTGCTGGACGTTGCGGGAGATTTCCTGGGTCGCCGCGCCCTGTTCTTCCACAGCCGAGGCGATGGTCGAGGCGATTTCCGACATTTTGCCGATGGTGGTGCCGATCTCCCGGATCGCCCCCACCGATTCCTGGGTCGCCGACTGGATGCCGCTGATCTGCTGGCTGATCTCGCCGGTGGCCTTGGCGGTCTGTTCGGCCAGCGCCTTGACCTCGGAAGCGACGACGGCGAAGCCGCGGCCTGCCTCGCCAGCGCGCGCCGCCTCGATGGTGGCGTTGAGCGCCAACAGATTGGTCTGGCCGGCGATGGTGTTGATCAGTTCGACGACGTCGCCGATCCGGGCCGCGGCAGCCGACAATTCGCCGACGCGGTCATTGGTCTTGCGCGCCTGATCCACCGCCTCATTGGCGATCCGGGCGGATTCCTGCACCTGGCGGCTGATCTCATTGACCGACGAGGCCATTTCCTCGGTCGCCGAGGCCACCGACTGGACATTGGTGGAGGCTTCCTCGGACGCCGCCGCGACCATGGTGGTGACTTCCTGTGCCCGCTCCGCGGTCGCGGTCAGGGTGCTGGCCGAGGCTTCCAACTCGGTTGACGCCGACGAGACGGTGTCGATGATCTCGCCCACTGCGTCTTCGAAACTGTCGGCCAGCTTGATCATCTCCTGCTTGCGCTGGGCCGCCTGCTTTTGGTCCTGACCGATCTTGGCCTCGGCCTCCTGGCGCGCCTTGTCCGCCAGCATCACCTTGATCTGATCGACCGCCCGCGCGGTCTCGCCGATCTCGTCCTTGCGCGCGATGCCGACCATGTCGACCGCTTCACCCTTCGCCATCTGCTGCAGCAGCCCGACCAGGCTGCGCAACGGCGCCGCAATGCCGAATTGCGCGATGCAGAAGCCGAGCGCGGCGCCGATTGCCAGGATCGTGCTCATCACGATCCAGGTCGTCCGGATGGTGTTGTTGGTCGAGTCGGTCAGATCTTCCGAGCCCTTGTGGATGGCGTTGTCGATGGAAACCCGCAGGGCGCGCGTTTCCGCAACCGCCGTGTCGAAGATCGGCTGGGCCTGGGAGCGCAGCTGGGCGAGAGCCAGGTCATTCTGGTTGGCCTTCGCGGCCTTGATGATCGGCTGCAACACGGGGCGCAGCTTCGCCACTTCGACGGCAATGGCATCGACACGTTCGGCAAAAGCGGGCGTCAGCTCCTTGATCGAATTGGTCTGCTTGACGCTTTCCTCGAACGCCTTGCCGAGCTCCTCTTCGGCTTGCCTGATCGGCTCGGGGTCGGTTTCGGCGACCATCCGGTAGCTCAGATAGCGAATCTCGGAGAGGTTACGGCTGAGCCGAGGAACCGCGATCCAGCTTCGCGCGTCCTTGTTGAGAAATTTCGAATAGCCTTGGTCGATTTGGTCCATCTGGCTGGTGGCGTACCAGGCGCCGCCCAGGACCATGATGCCGATAAGGACGATGACGCTGATGATCTTGGTGAGGATGCGAAACTTGCCGAGGAATGACATGGCCATGGGACCTGGTTTGAGGGTGGCGTCGCCCGGTTCCGCAATCGGATCAAGACATGGCTGCGCATCACAAGGCCAAACGGCAAGTTTGGGTGTCGCGTTGTCAGAGCTGTCGAAAATTGAAGACTGAAGAGACCGCGCCGGCCCCGCAGTGGATCTCATCGGAGATCGCGATAACTGCTTGGCCAGTGTTAGTACTAGGGTACCCCGATGAAATTTTGGTTAATCGGGAACCGCAGGCATTAACTATTTTCGCACTGCCGCAAACTGGGGAAAGCCAGGATTGTGAGCCGCATTCTGGATCGCAACTTGGTATCAGGCAGCCGGTCGGCGCGTAGCGCCCAGCCAGGGCGGGCGACCGCCGAGCGGCTCGCTATTTGGCGACCGCGGCGCTGATCAGCCGGGTGGCGTCGGCGCTGTCCCATTCGGCGGGGCCGGCGATGGTGGCGATCTCGCAGCCCTTGCCGTCGACCAGCACCGAGGTCGGCATTCCGAGCGCCCGGCCGACGCTTTTGAGCTCCTGAAACACCTTGGCGGAGGTGTCGTGGAAATAGCTCAGCCGGGTCAGCTTCTCGTCGGCGAGAAATGCCTTCGGCTTGGCCGGATCGCGGGTGTCGATATTGATCGCCACCACCTCGAAATTCGGACTGCCGAGCTTGGCCTGCAGATTGTCCAGCGCCGGCATTTCCTTGCGGCACGGCACGCACCAGGTCGCCCACAGATTCACCAGCACGGTCTTGCCGCGCCAGTCCGACAGTTTCTTCGTCTGGCCAGAATCGTTCTGGAAGGCGAGGTCGGGCAGTTTCAGCGGCGTCGCCGCCATGGTGAGGGCCGCGACCTCGCCCTGCGCCAGCGGCGCCAGCTTTTTTGCCAGCGCGACCGCGGGGCGGCAGGTCGGATCGCCCGATGCATTGCCTTGCAGGGCGCCGATCCCGTATACCCCGGCCCATCCGATCACGGCGCCGATCGCGACCACGGCGACGACGATCGGAATGCGGCGGGTGACGCCGCGGCGTTTGGCGGCTGGGTCGGTCATTGGATCGGTCATCAGATTTTCAACACCGTGTTGCTGGGTCTGGTTGCGGGCGGCGATGAGATCGCGGTTTCGGGCAGGGCAGGAGCGGGCATGATCGTGGACGGCAGAACATGAGCAATAAAATGTGGGGCGGCCGGTTCACGGAGCGTCCCGACCAGATCATGGAAGAGATCAACGTCTCGATCGACGTCGATCGTCACCTTTATGCCCAGGACATCGCCGCGTCCAAGGCTCACGCCGCGATGCTGGCCAAGCAGGGCATCATCACGGCGGTTGATGCGAAAAATATCGCCAAGGGTCTAGACACAATCCTGTCAGAGATCGGCAACGGCAAATTTACCTTCAAGCGCGCGCTCGAGGACATTCACATGAATGTCGAGAGCCGGCTGACGGAATTGATCGGCCCCGCCGCCGGACGGTTGCATACCGCGCGCTCGCGCAACGACCAGGTCGCCACCGATTTCCGGCTGTTCGTGCGCGATACGCTGGACGAGACCGATGCCGCCTTGGCGGCGTTCCAGCGCGCGCTGGTCGAGCGTGCCCTCGAGCACGCCGATACCGTGATGCCGGGCTTCACCCATCTGCAGACCGCCCAGCCGGTGACGCTGGGCCATCATCTGATGGCCTATGTGGAGATGGCGGCGCGCGATCGCGGCCGGTTCCAGGACGCCCGCAAGCGGCTCAATGAAAGCCCGCTCGGCGCCGCGGCGCTGGCCGGCACCTCGTTTCCGATCGACCGCGCCGCCACCGCAAAGGCGCTCGGCTTCGACCGCCCGATGGCGAATTCGCTGGATGCGGTGTCGGACCGCGATTTCGTGCTGGAGACGCTGTCGGCGGCCGCGATCTGCGCGGTGCATTTGTCGCGCTTCGCCGAGGAGATCGTGATCTGGACCTCGCCGCTGGTCGGGCTGATCCGGCTGTCGGACAAATTCACCACCGGCTCCTCGATCATGCCGCAGAAGCGCAATCCCGACGCCGCCGAGCTGGTGCGGGCCAAGACCGGCCGGGTGATCGGCGCGCTGACCGGGCTGTTGATCGTGATGAAGGGCCTGCCGCTGGCCTATCAGAAGGACATGCAGGAAGACAAAGAGGGCGCGATGGAGGCCTTCGTGGCGCTGTCGCTGGCGATCCGGGCGATGACCGGCATGGTCGGCGACCTGGTGCCGGACCAGGAGCGGATGAAGCTTGCAGCCGGCGAGGGCTACGCCACCGCCACGGATCTGGCCGACTGGCTGGTGCGGACGCTGAAAATGCCGTTCCGCGACGCCCATCACGTCACCGGCCGCATCGTCGCCGCGGCCGCCAAGGCCGGCGTGGCGCTGCATGAATTGCCGCTGAAGCAGATGCAGGCGGTCGAGCCGCGCATCACCGCGGCGGCTTTGGCGGTGCTCAGCGTCGAATCCTCGGTGAAAAGCCGGGTCTCCTATGGTGGCACTGCGCCGAAGAATGTCCGGGCGCAGGCCAAGGCCTGGCTCAAGCGACTGGAAAAAGAGCGGAAATTGGGCTGATCGGGGTGCGGGCCGGAAAATACAATTCGACACCGGCTCTCGCCACAGCCCGGCAATCTTTGTATGGTGCGGCCGCAATTGGGGAAATCGACGTGAACCGCTCTGCCAGTCCATCGCGATGGGCCATCCTTGTTGTTGTCGCGGCCACGCTGGCGCTTGCCGGCTGCGGCCGTAAGGCGGGGCTGGACCTGCCGCCGGGCGCCGCCGGCGCCGCAACTCCTGCGGCCGAGCCCGAGCCGGCCTCCAAGGGCACTTTGTTCGATCCCTCTTACGGGACCAACTCGGATCCCAGAGCGACGCGGGGCCAGAAGAAGTCCTTCATCCTCGATCCGCTGCTGGACTGAACCGTCATGCGCCATTTCGACTATCGCGACGGCGTGTTGCACGCCGAGGGCGTGAATCTGGCCGCTTTGGCGGATGCGGTCGGCACGCCGCTGTATTGCTATTCCACCGCCACGCTTGAGCGGCACTACCGGGTGTTCACCGAGGCCTTCGCCGACGTCGACGCGTTGGTGTGCTACGCCATGAAGGCCAATTCCAACCAGTCGGTGCTGCGCACCCTGGCCAAGCTCGGCGCCGGCGCCGACGTGGTGTCGGGCGGCGAATTGCAGCGCGCGCTGGCGGCCGGCATTCCGCCGCACAAGATCCTGTTTTCCGGCGTCGGCAAGACCGCGGCCGAGCTGCGCGCCGCGCTCGACCACGACATTCTGTGCCTCAACATCGAATCCGAACCCGAGTTGGAGCTGCTGTCGCAAATTGCCAGCGCGACCGGCCGGGTGGCGCGGATCTCGATCCGGGTCAATCCGGACGTCGATTCCGGCGGCCACGCCAAGATCACCACCGGCAAATCCGAGAACAAATTCGGCATTCCGCTGAGCCGTGCCCGCGCCGTCTATGCCCGCGCAGCCTCGCTGCCGGGCATCCGCGTCACCGGCGTCGACATGCATATCGGCAGCCAGATCATCGATCTCGGCCCGATGGAGGCGGCGTTCCGGCTGCTCGCCGACTTCGTCACCGTGCTGCGCGGCGACGGCCACTCGATCAGCCATGTTGATTTCGGCGGCGGCCTCGGCATTCCGTACTACGAGGACCGCGCCGCGCCGCCCGAGCCCTTGGCCTATGCGGCGATGGTCAAGCGGGTGACGCATAATCTCGGCTGCACGCTGATGTTCGAGCCGGGCCGGATGATCGTCGGCAATGCCGGGATCCTGGTGGCGCGGGTGATCTATGTGAAGACGGGCGAGGCCAAGAATTTCGTGATCATCGACGCGGCGATGAACGATCTGATCCGCCCGACCCTGTACGAGGCCTATCACGAGATCCTGCCGGTGACGCAGCCCGCGCCCGGCGCGCCGACCATTATCGCCGATGTGGTCGGCCCGGTCTGCGAGACCGGCGATTACCTGGCGCTCGACCGCAGCCTGCCGCTCCCCGCGCCCGGCGACCTGATCGCGGTGATGACCGCCGGCGCCTATGGGGCGGTGCAGGCCGGCACCTACAACACCCGCGCGCTGGTGCCCGAAGTGCTGGTCAATGGCGATCAATACGCGGTGGTGCGTCCGCGCGTCGAGGTCGAACAACTGATCGCGATGGACAAGCCGGCGCCGTGGCTGTGAGCAAGCCGTGGCTGTGAGCTTGAAGTGATTGCGGGCTGAAAGTTGATTGCAAGGGCGGGACCGCCATACGCGACTAAGAAATGGCGGTCCCGATCGCGCGATTGCAATCATAGCCGGGAAGGGCGGCTTCGCCGACCTGCTCTGCGCGATGAGATCATCCTATCGATACGCCGCGCCGCGGCAATGCAATCCGTCGCTTAACCTAACTGATCAACCTTAACGCCCCGGCCGCTGGAACTTTAGTCGCACGCGGTTGCCGCAATGGCGGACTATCTACGTGTTTCTACCACCACCCCCGCGGCCTGTTCGATCGGTTGGATCGCCGAGGTGAAGTCCGACTCCGGGCCCATCCGGTCGATCACCACCTCCCACAGCCGCCCCACCGCCTCGGCGACCTCCATCGATAGTCCCATCGATTTGGCTTCGTCCAGGCAGAGCCGGACGTCCTTGACCATCAGCCCGGTGGCAAAGCCGAAATCGAAGCTGCGCGGCAGGATGGCGCGAGGAAATTTGTCGCGGCTGGCGGTGTTCATGCCGCTGCCGGCGTTGATGACATCGATCATCACCGCCGGATCGAGCCCGGCCTTCACCCCCATTACTACCGCCTCGGAGGTCGCCACCATGGCGGTCGCCGACAGCATATTGTTGACGAGCTTCATGGTCTGGGCCGAGCCCGGCTTGTCGCCGATGAAGAACACCGTGCCGATCGCGTCGAGCGCCGGCTTGATGAAGTCGAAATCCGAGGGCGGGCCGGAGACCATCACCGCCAGCGTGCCTTTCTCGGCGCCGCCGACCCCGCCGCTGACCGGACTGTCGAGCTGCACGATGTCGCGGGCCGCGAGCAGATCGTGAATCCGCACCGCCATCTGCGAGCCGACGGTCGACAGGTCGACGAAGCGTTTGATGCGCCGGCCCGCGATCACGCCGTCATTGGCGGTGGCGACCTCGAACGAGGCCTGCAGCGACGGCAGGCTGGCCAGCACCGTCTCGGCGTGGTCGGCGACGTGCCGCGGCGATGTCGCCGCGCGCGCGCCGAGCCCGACCAGCGCCTCGACCGCCTCGGCGCGCTTGTCATAGATCACCAGCTGATGCCCGGCCGCGATCAGCCGGCGCGCCATCGGCAGGCCCATCTTGCCGAGCCCAATGAATCCGATCTCCATGGTGTTTCCTTAAGTGTGTGATGAACGGCGCGCAGACGTGCCGGCGTCGAGATGGCGGCCGCGTCATTGCGAGCAGCGAAGCGACGAAACAATCCAGTCCTCGCTTGCGGCTCCTGGATTGCTTCGCCTTCGGCCGGCGCTTCGCGCCGATCTCCGGCTCGCAATGACGACCTTGTTTCTCAGCCCTTGTCGAGTTCGGCGAAGACTTCGCGGGCGTGGCGGAAGCTGTCGACGCCGGCCGGCACGCCGGCATAGATCGCCACCTGCATGAAGATCTCGCGGATCTCGGTCTTGGTGACGCCATTGGTCAGCGCACCCTTGATGTGGACCCGCAATTCGTGCGGCCGGTTCAGGATCGCGATCATCGCCAGATTGAGCATGCTGCGGGTCTTGCGCGGCAGTTCCTCGCGACCCCAGATCGCGCCCCAGCAATATTCGGTGACCAGTTCCTGGAACGGCTTGTTGAAATCATCGGCGTTCTTCAGCGCGTTCTCGACATAGGCCTCGCCCAGCACCGCCTTGCGAATTTCCAGGCCCTTGTCGTGCGTCGTCTTGTCCATCTTGGTTCCTCCGGTGGATGCCGGCGGAGGTTACGGGGTCGCGCCGCTGCCGTCACGCTTTCGTGTGATACGGTGGTGGGACGGGCTTTACGCTCGGAAGGGCGATGCCTCATTGCGGCCTTTGTGCTAGGATGCAGTTCGGCAACCCGGAGAGATTGTTGAGCGGCAGCATCCCCGATCCACCGCAGCCCGCGCGCGACAGCGACGCTCTGGCGCGGCTGCAATTGTCGCAAGCCTTACGGCGATCGCGACTGGCGATCGCGTGGGAGCGCAGCTGGCCGTCTTTGGCGCGGCTGCTCAGCGTCGGCGGGCTGTTTCTCGCGCTGTCCTGGGCCGGGCTGTGGCTGATGCTGCCCTTCATCGGCCGCGCCGTGGGGCTGGGGCTGTTCGGGCTGCTGGCACTGGCCGCATTGTTTCCGCTGATTCGGTTTCGCTGGCCGCGCCGCGACGAGGCACTGGCCCGTCTCGACCGCAACAGCGGCATCCGCCATCGCCCCGCCACCGCGCTGACCGACACGCTGGCCTCGAGCGATCCGGTGGCAATGGCGCTGTGGCAGGTGCAGCGCGAGCGCACGCTCGCCTCCTTGAAGCGGATCAGCGCCGGTCTGCCGTCGCCGCGGCTGCCGATTCACGATCCCTGGGCGCTGCGCGCTTTGGTCGTGGTGATGCTGGTGGCGACATTCTTTGCCGCCGGCGGCGAGCGCATGGCGCGGGTCGCCGCGGCGTTCGACTGGAACGGAGCGCTGGCGGGCGCCAATGTCCGGGTCGATGCCTGGGTGACGCCGCCGCTCTACACCAACAAGCCGCCGATCATCCTGTCGGCCGCGAACCAGAACGCCGGCGCATCCCCGCAGGGGCCGCTGCCGGTGCCGGTCGGATCGACGCTGCTGGTGCGCTCCAGCGGCGGCCATCTCGACGTCACCGTCGGTGGCGGCGTCACCGAGGCCGCACCGGCCGAGGACGCACCCAAGGGCACCAGCGAGCGGCATTTCACCATCGCGGCAGACGGCACCGCGCAGGTGCGCTCGCCGTCCGGACAGCCGAAATGGACATTCACCGCCACCGCCGACCGCGCCCCGACTATCGCGCTGGCCAAGGAGCCGGAGCGCCAGGCCCGCGGCTCGCTGCAGATGTCCTACAAGCTCGAGGATGATTACGGGGTCACCGAGGCCCATGCGCTGTTCGCCGCGGTGCCCGATTCGGCCAAAACATCCGATCAGCCATCCGACAAGCCTGGCGAGGCGGCGGCGACCCCGCCGCGTCCGCTGTTCGAGCCGCCGCAATTCGCGCTGGTGCTGCCCAATGCGCGGACCCGCAACGGCGTCGGCCAGACCGTCAAGGATCTCAGCGAGGATCCCTTCGCCGGCGCCGAGGTGACGCTGACGCTGACCGCGAAGGACGAAGCCGGCAATGAGGGCAGCAGCGAGCCGTTCGCCATGCGGCTGCCGGAGCGGCTGTTCACCAAGCCGCTGGCGCGGGCGCTGATCGAGCAGCGCCGGATTCTCGCGCTCGACGCCAACCAGAATTCCCAGGTCTACACCGCGCTCGACGCGTTGCTGATCGCGCCGGAGGCGTTCACGCCGGACGCCGGGCAATATCTCGGGCTCTACACCGTGGCCCAAGAGCTCGAGCGCGCCGGCACCGATGACGAGCTGCGTGCCGTGGTCGCCAGCCTGTGGGCATTGGCGGTGACGATCGAGGACGGCGACCTCACCGATGTCGACAAGGCGCTGCGCGCCGCGCAGGACGCGCTGAAGCAGGCGCTGGACCGCGGCGCCAGCGACGAGGAGATCAAGAAGCTCACCGAGAATCTGCGCGCCGCGCTCGACAATTTCCTGCGTCAGCTGGCGCAGAACCTGAAGAACAATCCGCAGCAGCTGGCCCGCCCGCTCGATCCCGATACCAAGGTGATGCGGCAGCAGGACCTCAACAACATGATCGAACGCATGGAGCGGCTGTCGCGCTCCGGCGACAAGGACGCCGCCAAGCAATTGCTCGAACAGCTGCAGCAGATGCTGGAGAATCTGCAGATGGCGCAGCCCGGTCAAAACGGCACCGGCGACATGCAGCAGTCGCTGAACGAGCTCGGCGACATGATCCGCAAGCAGCAGCAATTGCGCGACAAGACCTTCAAGCAGGGCCAGGACCAGCGTCGCGACCGGCAGCGCGGCCAGAACGACCAGGGCCAGCCGAACCTCGGCGATCTGCAGCAGGACCAGCAGGGATTGCGCGAGCGGTTGAAGCAGCTGCAGGACGAATTGGCCAAGCGCGGCATGGGACCGAGTCAGCAACCGGGGCAGCAGCCGGGCCAGCAACCCGGCCAGCAGGGCGAAGGCGAGGACGGCCTCGGTCAGGCCGATTCGGCGATGGGCGACGCCGAAGGCCGGCTCGGCGAGGGCAATGCCAGCGGCGCGGTCGATTCCCAGGGGCGGGCGCTGGAGGCGCTGCGCAAGGGCGCGCAGAAGCTCGCCGAGGCGATGCAGCAGGGCGAAGGCCAGGGCGACGGCCCCGGCAATCGCCTCGGCCGCCAGCAAAGCGGCGGCAATCAGAACGATCCGCTCGGCCGGCCGTTGCACGGCCGCGAATTCGGCGACGATCTGAGTGTCAAGATCCCGGGCGAGATCGACGTCCAGCGGGTGCGCCGCATCCTCGAAGAGCTGCGCCGCCGATTGGGCGACACCGGCCGGCCGCAGATCGAACTCGATTACATCGAGCGGCTGCTGAAGGATTATTGAGGCGGCCCGACCTCCAGCACCGCGTCCCGGACGCGGTGCTGCGCGCAGCGCTGCTCCGCAGAGCCGGGACCCCGGTTGTCCCAACCGTGACCGGTTGTCCGCACGGTGATCGCGCATCGACATCGACAGTCGCCGCCGTTCCTTCCCTCGCGCTTGTGGGGAGGGTGGATCGCCGTGGGCCAGCCGGCTGGAGGCCGCGCGTACTGGGTCTGTGGCTACCCCGACCCGGCCTCGCGGCGCTCCGCCGGGCCACCCTCCGCGCAAGGGGGAGGGATTCGCTTGCAGCAGTCGCACTTTTTGAAATGCGGCCTCGCTGCCCAGTGACGTCGCCACAGCGGCGCGTTACGCTGCTGTCCGGGGCACAAGTTCCTTCGACCACCCTAATCCCGCTTCTTCGAAGCCAGCGCGTCGGCCACCGCGGTGCGGATATCGGCCACCGAGAATGGCTTGGTGATGACGTCGTGGACGATGGCGTCGAGGCCGGAGGCGCGTTCGCGCTGGTCGGCGAAGCCGGTCATCAGCAGGATGGTGAGATCGGGGTAATCCCGCTTCACCGCCAGCGCCAGCGCAATGCCGTCCATGATCGGCATCTTGATGTCGGTCAGCAGCAGGTCGAAATCGCCCTTGGCGCGGGTCAGGATTTCGAGCGCCTCGCCGCCATCCTCGGCGGTCACGGTCTCGTGGCCGTCCAGCGCGAGCGCGCGGGCCACCAGCAGGCGCATTGATTCTTCGTCATCGGCGATCAGTACACGCGGCATCAGACCGTCCTGAGAATACGGCGGCTGCGGCGGCCGCCGGGTAAAGTGAACAAGCTGCGGACCGCGACCCTAGGGCATGATCCCTAAAAGTGGATCCCGGTTTCGGAAAACATCATGCTCAAACAACAAGCCAGAGCGGGATAACGATTCGGAGACTAGCGATCCTGCCCTAGGCTGCGCCGGACGCCATGTCGCGCCGGGAGAAGAAGCGGATATCGATCGACCGCGCCTGGGCCGGCGGCGACGCCAGCCGCGAGCGGAACCAGGCCTTTTCGCCCGGCCGCAGCACGGCCTGTTCCAGCACCGCGTTCCAGGCATAGATTTCGGTGCCGTGCTCGTCGCGGACCACGAAGCGCAGGCGCGGCAGGCTGGCCGGTTTGCGGCCCTGACCGATGATCACGCCCTCGATCACCAGCACCGGCTTGTTTTCCACGGTCTCCGTGCTGATCTTGACGTCCTTGATCGCCAGATGTCGCAGATTCACCTCGAACCCGACCAGCTTGAAAAACGTCGCGGTCTGCGGCATCAGCCGCACCACGTCGGCGCGCCACACCAGCAGCGCCACCACCAGCGCGCCCATCGCCGCGCAGGCGATCGGGGCGCTGACCAGCGATCTGACCGGCTTCACCAGCCTGTCGAGCGGTCCCAACAGCCGCGCCAGCCGCGATGGTGGACGCGGCCGGGCGAAGGATCGGGTCTCGGCGAAGTCCTCGTCTCGCCGCTGCGGCGGGATTTCGGGTTCGGCGGCCGGCGTAAAGGCGGTGCTGGGCTCGGCCTCGGTCCAGGCTTCGGTTCTGGCCTCGGGCATTTCGGTGCTGATCGAGGGGCTATCGACTTCCGGGGCCTCATTGTCGTCGCCGAGGTCGCCCCAGCCCGGATCATTGTCGAGGCCGGGCGCGGCGCTTGCAGTCATGGCCGCGACCCGCGCCCCGGTCTGGGCGGCGTCCTCGGCGCGGGCGAGCCAGACCTGCTTGCAACGGGAACAGCGAACCGTTCGCCCGGTATCGCCCAAAGTGGACGGGTCGATCGCATAGGATGTCGTACAATGGGGACAGACGATGTGCATGAGCGAACCGCGACAGATGAGGCTGACGGGATCGTACCCCGTGTCCGTTAACGAACCGGAAACCATAACCGCGTCACAACCGGGGCCTAAGCCGGCCGCACCGCTGGTGGCGCCGGGGCCGAGAGCCCCGGCGATCCCGCGGCCGCTGCCGTCCCGTCGTCGCCGTCGCGTCAACCTCGAACGGAGCTGAATATGGTCCGGTTCGAAAATGTCGGCCTGCGCTACGGGCTTGGCCCGGAGATCCTGCGCGATCTCAATTTCACCATCCCGGCGCACTCGTTCCAGTTCCTCACCGGCCCGTCCGGCGCCGGCAAGACGTCGCTGCTGCGGCTGTTGTTCCTGTCGTTGCGGCCGACCAGGGGGCTGGTGAATCTGTTCGGCCACGACGTCTCGCTGCTCAACAAGGACGACGTCGCGGCGCTGCGGCAGCGGATCGGCATCGTGCTGCAGGATTTCCGGCTGCTCGACCACATGACCACCTATGAGAATGTCGCTTTGCCGTTCCGGGTGACGGGCCGTGCCGAATCGAGCTACCGCAAGGAGGTGATCGATCTGTTGAAATGGGTCGGGCTCGGCGAGCGGATGGATGCGCTGCCGCCGATCCTGTCCGGCGGCGAGAAACAGCGCGCCGCCATCGCCCGGGCGGTGATCGCCAGGCCGCATCTGCTGCTGGCCGACGAGCCGACCGGCAATGTCGATCCGACCCTGGGCCGGCGGCTGTTGCGGCTGTTCATCGAGCTCAACAAATCCGGGACCGCGGTGGTCATCGCCACCCATGACATCACCTTGATGGATCAATACGAGGCGCGGCGGCTGGTGCTGCATCAGGGACGGCTGCACGTGTATGAATAGGACCGCATCGACACAGCCATCGGGCAGGGATGGACAGGCAGCGCAGTGAATAGACACGACGATCGCCACGACGCGCTGATGGATCTCGGCCATGACCGTCCGCAGGTCCCGGTGCGGGCGCGCAACCTGTCGCCGATCGTGCCGCGGGCGTCGATCGCCGGCCGTGCCTTGGTCGCGGTGGTGGCGATCATGACCTTTCTGGCCTCGGCCACCACCGGCGCGGTGCTGTTGATCAGCGCCTCCGCCGGCGAATGGCAGGCCGAGGTCGCCAGCGAAATCACCGTCCAGGTCCGCCCCGTCGCCGGTCGCGACTTCGAGCGCGACGTGACCCAGGTGGCCGAGGCGGTGCGGACCCAGCCCGGCATTGTCGAGGTGCGGCCCTACACCAAGGAGGAATCCGCCCAGCTGCTGGAGCCGTGGCTGGGAAGCGGCCTGTCGCTCGACGAACTGCCGGTGCCGCGGATGATCGTGGCGCGGATCGCGCCGGGCAGCGTGCTCGATCTCGCAGAGCTGCGCCGCCGGGTCACCGAACAGGCGCCATCCGCCAGCGTCGACGATCACCGCGCCTGGATCGAGCGGATGCGGTCGATGACCGGCGCCACCGTGATCGCCGGGATCGCGATCCTGGCGCTGGTGATCGTCGCCACCGTGATCTCGGTGTCGTTCGCGACCCGCGGCGCGATGGCGGCGAACCGGCCGATCGTCGAGGTTCTGCATTTCGTCGGCGCCGGCGATCGCTATATCGCCAACCGCTTCTTTCGACATTTCCTGATGCTCGGATTGCAAGGCGCGGTGATCGGCGGCGGCGCCGCGATGCTCGGCTTCGGCTTTTCCGAATCGATCGCCACCTGGTTTTCAGGGACCCCGGTCGGGGATCAGTTCGCGGCCCTGCTGGGGACGTTCTCGCTGCGGCCGATCGGCTATCTGGCGCTGGCCGGGCAGGGCGTGGTGATCGCCGCGATCACCGCGCTGGCCTCGCGACGGACATTATTTTCGACCCTCAATGCGATCGAATGAGGGGCCGATGGAAAGACGCGCGGCCGGTCCGGATCGGCGGCGCCCCGCATTCTGGAAACACATTAAGGTCGCGCGGCGGTCTCCCCTTCGCCGGAAACAGCCGTAGAGTGCCTGGGTTTTCCGTCATCCCGGCCGTCGAAAGAGACGGCACCGGAAACCCACAATCGGAGTATATCGGGCGGAGATGAATTCGCAGGCCGACCAGCATCCGATCCCCACCGCACCCGCGCGATCGCCGCGGCGTCCCAGCCGGCTGCGCGCCTCGATCGTGGCGTTGATGGCGCTGGGCTTTGTCGGTGTGGCCGCCGGCTTCGTTGCGTTTCTGTCGCAATTGCGCGGCGCCGAATTGAAGCCGGACCGCAATGCCGACGGGATCGTGGTGCTCACCGGCGGCTCGTCGCGGGTGGCGGACGCGATCGAATTGCTCGCCAGCGGCTATGGCAAGCGGCTGCTGATCTCCGGCGTGCATCGGGCCAACGGCATCAGCGACATCTCGCGCTCCTTGCCGGACAGCCAGGGCGCCTGGCTGGCCTGCTGCGTCGATCTCGACCGCTCCGCCGTCAATACCCGCAGCAATGCCGCCGAAACCCAACGCTGGGCCCATGAACGCGGCTTCAAGTCGCTGATCGTGGTGACGTCGAATTACCACATGCCGCGCGCGATCGTCGAAATGTCCCATGCGATGCCGGAGATCGAGCTGATCCCCTTCGCGGTGGTGGGCGACAAATGGCGCGAGGATCCGTGGTGGACCAGTGGCGGCACGTTCCGGCTGCTGCTATCGGAATATGCCAAATATATCGCCGCCGAGCTGCGGGTACGGCTGGCGGATCTCGGCATCGACCTTGCGCCGGATTCCGCCGAACCTCCCCCGGAAGCGCTCAATCGCCCCAAGCCGGCGACGGCCCTCGCCAACTGATCGGGTTATTCGATGGTTTCGATCTTCCTGCGTTCGCTGATCTTCAACGTGCTATTCTATCTGCTGCTGACATTCTGGGTGCTGATCGGCATCCCGACCTATCTGATGCCGCGCTGGGGCATCATGAATATCGGCAAATATTGGGGCCGCAGCAGCATCTGGCTGATGCGGGTGGTGTGCAACATCAAGGTCGAATATCGCGGGCTCGAAAAAATTCCGCAGGGTCCGCTGATCGTCGCTTCGAAGCATCAGTCGATGTGGGAGACCTTCGCGCTGCTGCAATTCTTCGATCAGCCGCTCTACATCCTCAAGCGCGAGCTGTTGTATATTCCGCTGTTCGGCTGGTACCTGATCAAATCGCATATGATCGGCGTGAAACGCGGCGTCGGCGGCCGCTCGCTGATCGAGATGGCGCGGCGCGCCGGCGAGGAAGTCCGCCGCGGCCGCCAACTGATCATCTTTCCGGAAGGCACCCGCACGCCGGTCGATGCGCCGCCGAACTACAAGACCGGGGTCGGCCAGATCTATGTCGATTGCGACGTGCCTTGCCTGCCGGTGGCGCTCAATTCCGGCCTGTTCTGGCCGCGCCGGACCTTCATGCGCTATCCCGGCACGCTGGTGGTCGAATTCCTCGACCCGCTGCCGGCCGGATTGCGCCGCCGCGAATTCCTCACCCGCGTCAGCACCGCGATCGAGACCGCCACCAACCGGCTGGTCGAAGACGCCCGGCGCGAACAGGCGCAATTGTTCGGCCGGGTGCCGAGCCGGGCGCCGAAACCGGCGCGCCCGACGGCTTGATCTGAAGCGACGTCCTATCGAGTCTTCCTATCGAGTCTATTGAGTGCCTTGGAGTTCGTCATTCCGGGGCGCGAGCCCATCGGGCGAGCGAACCCGGAATCTCGCGGCGAGGCACGGCGCCTCAGCGAGATTCCGGGTTCGCTCACGGCTGCGCCGTTCGCGCCCCGGAATGACACCTTCGTTGCAGCTGTTGCTGCTCGCGCCCCGGAATGACTCATCCTTTTGTCTCGAGCGGACGACCTCGGCACAAATTCATCAGCGATGCGGTGGGACGTCGTCGCGCAGCAGTCCGGCGAGCTGGTGCAATTGCCGGTCGGGACAGCCCTGGGCTTCCAACGCCTGCACGGTCGACAGCACATAGTCGCGGTTCGGGCCCGAACGACCGTGGCCTTGGCGGACATAGCGGACCTGATCGGCCAGCGACAGCCGGCCGGCATATTGCACATGGCCGCGATCGACCACATAGGCCAGCGCGCTGATCCGGCTGCGGGCGTCGTCGCGCAGCCACACCGAGCGCATCACCTCGCGATAGACATTGGTGGTCTGCTCGCGCTCGCGCAGATAGGCGATGGTGGCGTCGCGGTTCTCGGCCGCGACCCGGAAGGCAATGCCGCGGCAGGCGCCGCCGCGATCGAGCCCGAGCACCAGGCCCGGCCGCTGTGGCGTGCCGCGATGGTCGAACGAATAGACGCACAGCGCGCGGTGCTCGCCGATCAGCCGCGCCGGAACCTGCTCGAGGAAGTCAAAACCGGGCCGCCACATCAGCGAGCCATAGCCGAAAACCCATAATTCGCCGCTGGGCGTGTCGGAATTCGGCAGGTTAGTCGGGGACATCGCGTCTCAATCGCTCAATTGACAAATTCTGTGCTGTAAGGTCGCCGGATGTCAGATCACATCATCGTGCCACCTCGCCGTCGACTTTGGACTCTCTTCATCGCTCCGGCTCTGCTCCTGGTCGCGGCCATCGCCTGGACCGGCTTCTGGTTTTACACGGCCTCGAAGGTCGATCAATCGGTCGACAGCTGGCGTGCCCGCGAGGCCGCCGCCGGCCGGGCGATCGAATGCGGCGACCGCTCGGTCGCCGGATTTCCGTTCCGGCTCGAAGTGCGCTGCGCCAATGCCAGCGTCGCGCTCAAATCGCAGACCGCCGCGCAGGCCGCCAGCCAGACTCCGCTCACCGCCAGGCTCGGCGAAATCCTGGTTATCGCGCAGGTCTATGATCCGTCGCGGCTGATCGCCGAATTCAAGGGGCCGGCGAGCTTCGCCGATCGCGGCCAGCCGGTGTCGATGACCGCGCGCTGGAAAACCGCACGCAGCTCCGTGGTCGGGCTGCCGGGGCCGCCGCAGCGGATCGCCCTGGTGTTCGACGATCCCGTGCTCGAAAGCCTCATTGGCACGGTGCCGACGCCGCTGGCGCGCGCCAGTCATGTCGAGATGCATGGACGGATGGTCGATGGCCCCACGCCCGGCCAGCCCCTGATCGAAACCGATCTGCAGCTCACCGGCGCCAGCGTCCAGGGCGTGCATCCGCTGCTGGCCGAGAGTTTCGACGCCGAGATCCGCACGCTGCTGAGCGGGCTGAAGGATTTTTCGCCGAAGCCGTGGCCGATGCGGTTTCGCGAATTGCAGGCCGCCGGCGGCCGGATCGAATTCACCAAGGCGCGGATCCAGCAGGGCGAGATGATCGCGGTCGCCACCGGATCGCTCGGGCTCACCGCCAGCGGCAATGTCGACGGCGAATTGCAGATGATCGTGGCGGGGATCGACAAGGTGATCCCCAAGCTCGGCATCGACAAGATCCTCGAAGACGGCGTGCCGCAGGCCACGCTCGACAAGCTCGCGCCGGGCGTCAAATCCAACGACCTCAACAGGCTGATGGGCGCGCTCGACCGCGCGATTCCCGGACTCGGAAAGGTGGTTCGCCGCAACGCCAATGTCGGCGTCGCCGCCGGCATCAACGCGCTCGGCCAGCCGGCGGTGCTGGAAGGCAAGGCTGCCCGCAGCTTCCCGCTGCGCTTCGTCGACGGCGTGGTGATGCTCGGCCCGCTGAAAGTCGCGCGGGTGCAGCCGCTGTTCTGAGGCGGCACTCAAGAAGCGGGCAATGGATGAGCCGTCGTCATTGCGAGGAGCTCTTGCGACGAAGCAATCCAGGGCCGCACGAGAAGTAGCTGTATGACGCCCTGGATTGCTTCGCTGTTCGGACGGCGCTGCGCGCCGCCTCCGCTCGCAATGACGACGTAGCTTAATTCGTCGAGCGGACTTTCGGTCGGGCGCTTACCCCCGCAGTATCAGTCACAGACCTGGTCGAGCGCCTCGATCAGATCGGCGCGCAAATCGTCGTAATCTTCCAGTCCGACCGACAGCCGGATCAGCCCGTCGGTGAAGCCGTGGCGGGCGCGCTCCTCGGGCGAATAGGTCGAATGCGTCATGCTGGCCGGGTGTTGCACCAGGGTTTCGGCGTCGCCGAGGCTGACCGCACGGGTCACCAGCCGCACCGCGTCCATGAAGGCCTTGCCGGCGTCGAGGCCGCCGGCCAGTTCGATCGCGATCATGCCGCCGAACGCGCTCATCTGCCGGCGTGCTAGCGCGTGCTGCGGATGGCTGTCGAGCCCGGGATAATACACCCGCTCGACAGCGCGGTGGCCCTCCAGATCATGCGCCAGGCGCAACGCGCTTTCGCAGTGCCGGTCCATCCGCAGCGTCAGCGTCTTCAGCCCGCGCAGTACCAGGAACGCATCGAATGCGGAGATGCAGGCGCCGTTCAGCTCCTTGATGCCGACGAAGCGAAACTGGTCGATCAGCTCCTTGCTGGCGATGACGGCGCCGGCCAAGAGATCGCCGTGACCGCCGAGATATTTGGTGGCCGAATGCACCACGATGTCGGCGCCGAGCGCGAGCGGCCGCTGCAGATAGGGCGTGCAATAGGTGTTGTCGACCACGAGCAGCACGCCGGCGCGCCGGCAGATTTCGGCGGTGGCGGCGATATCGACCACCCTCATGTTGGGATTTGACGGCGTCTCGGTGAGCACCAGCCGGGTCTTGGCGGTGATCGCATCGCGCAGATTGGCCGGGTCGGTGAGATCGACGAAGCGCGTATTGATGCCGAAGCGGGCGATCTGGTGATGCAGCAGCGCGAAGGTGCAGCCATACAGCGTCTGGTCGGCGACGATCTCGTCGCCGGCTTTCAGCAAGGTCCAGATCACCGCCGTGATCGCGCCCATGCCGGACGATGTCGCCAGTGCGGCTTCGCCGTCCTCGAGCGAGGCGAGCCGGGTTTCCAGTACGCTGACGGTGGGGTTGCCGACCCGGCTGTAGATATAGCCGGCCTCGGTGCCGGCGAAGCGGCTGGAGCCGGTGTCGGAGCGATCGAACGCATAGGTCGAGGTCAGAAACACCGGCGGATTCAGCGCGCCGTGATAGTCGAGCGGATCATAACCCTCATGGATGGCGCGGGTCGAAAATCCCCGTGGGCGCTGATTGCTGGACATCGCTGGCTCCTTTGCCCCCAGCCTATGCCAAAACATTGTGTCGATTGTACCAAAGTGATCTGTTGTGGCGATGATTTTTGGCATTTATGCTTTAGCGAGGCCTGTTGAATGAGCGATGCTGCCAAGACGACGCTGGATCGCATCGACCGCAAGATCCTCCAGGCGCTGCAGCAAGACGCCCGCTTGCCGAATGTCGCGCTGGCCGAGCGGGTCGGGCTGTCGCCGTCGCCCTGTCTGCGCCGGGTCAAATTGCTCGAGGCCGGCGGCGCGATCGAGGGCTACCGCACGGTGCTGGACCGGCAGGCCATCGGGCTCGGCCTCACCGTGTTCGCGGGCGTGCGGGTCGATCGTCATTCCCGCCACAATGAAGAGGCCTTCGTCACCGCCGTGCTGGCGATGCCCGAAGTGGTCGGCTGCCATCTGGTTTCCGGCGAGGCCGACTTCCTGGTCGAGATCGTGGTGCCCGACATGGCGACCTACGAATCCACCGTGCTGCGCCGGTTCCTGTCGCTGCCGACGGTGCGCGATATCCGCTCCAGCTTCGCGATGCGCAGCTACCGCGCCAATGGTGCACTACCGATCAACGCGGATTGAGCGCGCTCAGGCATGCGGCCGGCCTCGTGGCCGCCGCCGCCGACCAAGCCGGCGCGATACCTAGTACCACGCCGTTTCATGTCGGTTTGCATGAGCCGTCATCGCGGCGATGATTGGGTCACGGCACGGCGAGACGGCTGATCGTGACGCCGCATGGAATGAAACGAATTGCCCGCGACAGCTTCGCCAAATGGCGCGGGCCAATTTGCCGCGGTAGAATCTTGAATAAGAAGGGAACTAACGGTTCCGTCGGGAGGGCGACATTTGGATGTCCTCGACTATGCGGCTGCGCGATTGAGGCGAGGAACTTAATCATCGACGCCGACTTGTGCAGTCGGCAATTCCGCAAGCAGAGAAGTAGTCCGTGCGTCCGACATTCATCCCGCGCCAGACGTCGTCCCGCACGCACTGGCCCGCTATCGTGGCGATTCCCGCCTGCAATGAAGCCGTCAAAATCGAAGCCTGTCTGTCCGCTCTGGCGATGCAGCGCGACGAGGCCGGCGCGCCGGTAGCGGCGGGAGCGTTCGATATCCTGATCTTCGCCAATAATTGCAGCGATGCAACCGTGGATGTCGTCACGGCGTTTGCCAAGCTGCTACCACATCGGATGATGGTGGTCGAAGAGCGGCTGGCGACGGACAGGATGAGCGCCGGTTGGGCACGCAAGCGGGCGATGGATCTGGCGGCGGCTTGCCTCGCGGAGCGCGGCGCGAACGGGCTGATCCTCACCACCGACGCGGATAGTTGCGTCTCGCCAACATGGTTTGCCGCAACCATCGACGAATTTTCCAAGGGCGTCGATTGCGTCGCCGGCTATATCGATGCCAATCCGCTCGAACTCGTCAGCCTGGGACGGAGATTTCTCGCGCGCGGCCGGCTGGAAGATACCTATCTGCGCCTGATCGCCGAGATCTATGCGCGTTGCGATCACCGGCCCCACGACCCATGGCCGAATCACAGGGTTTCGTCCGGCGCCAGCCTGGCGGTCACGCTGGCGGCCTATCGGGCGATCGGCGGGCTGCCGCCGTTACCGGTGGGCGAAGATTCCGCGTTGACCGCAACGCTGGAGCGCGCCGGTTTCAAGGTCCGTCACGCCATGGGTGTCAGCGTCTCCACCTCGTGTCGGTTCGACGGCCGCGCCCAGGGCGGGGCGGCGGATACGATGCGGCAGCGCCACGCCATGCCGGACGCGCCCTGCGACGACGATCTCGAACCGGCCCTCGCAGCGACCCGCCGCGCGATCTACCGGGGCCGCTTGCGCGCCGTTCTGAACGGCTCTGTAGTGCCGCAGAGCCCGGGTGGCGGCTGGCGCATTGCCGAATCCGATAGCTGGAATGCGAAGCCAGGCGCGGCATTCGAGGATGTCTGGCGCAAGCTATGCCAGGACAGCCCAAGCCTGCAGCGCGGTCGGCCGTTGCGGCCATCCGACCTGCCGCGGCAGATCGCCATCGCGAGACTTATTCTCCGGCACCTGCGGCTGCCGGCGGGGTCTGCGAAAACCGTTCCAGCCGATACACCTCATCGCGCAGCAACGCTCGCGCTGGCAGTCTGACGTTGACAGCCTGCGCGAACAGGTCGCTGGCGGCCTGACCGGTCAACGGGTAGTCGGTCTCGCCGAGCCAATGGCACAGGATGATCTCACCGCCGGGCTGCAACGCGGTCATGCAAAGGGAGGCGAGCCGCGCCAGATCGGGAGCGGCGAAATAGTACAGAACCTCGGACAGAACGATCAGATCGAACCTGCCCGCCGGGAAATCCTGGGGCACGGTGCCGGTGAGGAAGCTGGCATTTTCAATCCCCGCCTGGCGCGCCGCGGCGATCGCGGTCGGTGACGCATCGATCGCCACGACCGCGTCGCATCGCTTGGCCAACAATCCGGTCAACACCCCGATCGAGCAGCCGATTTCGAGAGCCTTGGCATATCTCTTCTGTCCGAGCGCGCCGATCGTGGTGGCGTATTTCTCCCGCTCATAGGCGCTGGTGCGGAATTGCCAGGGGTCGATGTCAGACTGATATTTGTCTTCGAAGTAGTCCGGCTGGATCGTGTCGGTCTTCCGGCTCATGGCGCGACCTCGATGAAATATTCGAACGCCCCCAGGAACGGCGCGAGCGTTGTATCGGTAAATCGAAAGCCGTCGGGATCGTCATCGATCAGATCCGTCATTTGCGAGACATGGGCGGCGATGGCTGCGCGTTTTATGGTTTGATGGCGCGAGATATCGAGCCGCAACCCGCGCGGTCGCGGCCGCTCGAGCATCGTCGAGCGGTCCAGATGCCAGCCCCAGATCGGATAGGCCCAGAGGTGCAGCTGCGGCAGTTGCCGCCGCACGGCTTCGGCCATGCGGGCGGCCGCGACGTGGTCGCAATGCGGATCGCAGTCCCAGGTCACGAACAGCGATCGCGCGTCGGCTTTGCGGCAGGTCTCGGTGATGGTGGCGACTGCGTGATCGAACGCCGCACCGCTTGACGGCGCCTGGGTGTCAACCAAGCCGAGGTGATGGACGCGATCAGGACCAAGCCCGAGCAGTCGCCCCGCTTCGGCGAGTTCCGCCTGGCGCAGATCGATCAGATGCTGGCGCGAATAGCGTTTCGAGCCCGGATGCGATCCCGAACCATCGGTGATCACCATGACCTCTGCTCGCGGGCCCTGCGAAGATGCGGCGGCGATCAGCCCTCCGGCGCCCAGCGACTCATCGTCCGGATGCGGCGACAGCACCACGAATGGATGATTGCCGGTCAAATCCTGCAGCGAACCCACGGCCAGCGCCCGAATCGCGTCGAGATAGTCTCCGGCGTTCAATCAGAACTCTCCCACGGGATCGGTCGAAGCCAGCCAGGCTCTGGCGGCGTCGCCCATTGCCAGATCGGGCGCCGGCTGGCGCAGATAGGTCGATAGATCGCGGCTGATGCGCTCGATCGGGTTCGGCCGGATGAAGGATACAAGGCCGACCCCGCGCTGCACCTCCTGCATGATCTCGAGCGCGCAGCGTTCTGTGACCATTCGGGTCATGTTGGCGAAGGCGACGGTGGAGGCCGCATCGTGATCCGAAGCGCCCAACCGTCTGGCGGCCTCCTCGACCCAGAACCGGGCCGTATTCGCCGATGCAACGCAGTGAGCCACGCGCTGGAGCTGATAGGGATCGTCGGCGCGGCGGCGCGCGACGAGGTGTTCGCGAAACAATTCGACCAGACGTTCCATCGCCCCGAGCTGGGCGGCGCAGAAGCGCCAGGCGCCGCCGGAAAAATGCGGCTGTCGCATGAAGTCGCCGGCCACGCCGACAATCTCGTCGGGACCGACGCCGATCCCCGACAGTTCGACCGCGCCAGTCATGGTGGATCGCATGCCCAGCGGGGTCCATCCGCTGAGGTCGACATTGTCGTGCCGCGCCAGATCGAGAAGACACATCATCTGTCCGGCGGGGGACGCCGCGGTCACGATGGGACGCGTAACCAGCCCGGCTCCGGAGGCCAGAATCTTGCGGCCCCGCAATACGGAGCGATCGCCTTGTTGTTTGATCGCCAGCCCGGCGGCGTCATCGGCTCCCCATACGGCCGACAAAGCGCCCTCCGCGACGCTGTCGGCCAAAGACAGCATTTGCGCCCGGGTGCCATAGCGGCAGACCAGTGCGATGGCGTTGATATGCCCCTCGAACAGCCGCGCGAAACACAGATCGGCGGCGCCGACGAGGCGCAGGATCATGCACAGGTCGCTTTGGCGGCTGCCCTCGCTCAGCCCGGCCCCGCCAAGCGCCTCCGGAAACGCGGCCATCGCCAGGCCGGATCGGTGAAACGCCCCCCACGTCGCGGCGTCGATCGCCCCCGCGGTGTCGGCCGATTCCGCCGCGTCGGACGCGGTCTTCGCAAACGCGGCGGCGCGCTCGTGCAGATGATGGGCGTTTGACAAGGTCAGAATGGGTTTCACTCACGCTGGCGGTTCGGACGGGAATAGCGATATTCGCTCATTGAAGTCCTTGCCGGTGACAAGGTTCCATGTCCCGCAGCCATCCGGCTGCGCCCCGCTGATAAAGCCGGTGGCGGTGTCCCCGAGGGCGCCCGATCAGATTGGCAGACAGGTATGGCGATGCCGAGCGACAGGCGCTTGCCGCTCGGGCCGGCGCTGCTCGGTCAAACCTGTCGCGCCTTCGACATCGCCATCGCGCGCGTGACGGCTCAGGCGTGCAGGCCCGGCGCTTCCTGGCCGGTGCGGGCGACATATTCGGTGTAGCCGCCGCCATATTGGTGGATGCCGTCCGGCGTCAGCTCCAGCACGCGGTTGGACAGCGCGGCGAGAAAATGCCGGTCATGCGACACGAACAGCATGGTGCCTTCATATTCCGACAGCGCCTTGATCAGCATTTCCTTGGTGGCGATGTCGAGATGGTTGGTCGGCTCGTCGAGCACCAGCAGGTTCGGCGGATCGAACAGCATCTTGGCCATCACCAGCCGGGCCTTCTCGCCGCCCGACAGCACCCGGCAGCGTTTCTCGACGTCGTCGCCCGAAAAGCCGAAGCAGCCGGCCAGCGCCCGCAGCGAGCCCTGGCCGGCCTGCGGAAACCATTGCTCCAGCGATTCGAACACGGTGAGTTCGCCGTCGATCAGATCCATCGCGTGCTGGGCGAAATAGCCCATCTTGACGCTGCCGCCGAGCGCCACGGTGCCGGTGTCGGGCTCGGTGGTGCCGGCCACCAGTTTCAGCAGCGTCGACTTGCCGGCGCCGTTGATGCCCATCACCGCCCAGCGTTCGCGGCGTCGGACCTGGAAATCCAGCCCGTCATAGATCCGGCGGCTGCCATA
The DNA here is from genome assembly GCF_033001325.1 of Rhodopseudomonas sp. BAL398. NCBI lineage: Bacteria > Pseudomonadati > Pseudomonadota > Alphaproteobacteria > Hyphomicrobiales > Nitrobacteraceae > Rhodopseudomonas > Rhodopseudomonas sp. BAL398. The sequence goes on along the minus strand of NZ_CP133111.1, from coordinate 3,818,987 downwards.
GCCTTTTTGGACGTTCTTCAACGTGACGACGTCCTCGCCGGAGCGCGGAGCGGGGAGGAAATCGAACGCCACGGTCTGGCGGCGCTTCGGCGGCTCGACCTTTTCGATCTTTTCCAGCTTCTTGACCCGGCTCTGCACTTGCGCGGCGTGCGAGGCGCGCGCCTTGAAGCGCTCGATGAAGTTGATTTCCTTGGCCAGCATCGCCTGCTGCCGCTCGAACTGGGCCTGCTGCTGCTTTTCGGCGAGCGCGCGCTGCTGTTCGTAGAATTCGTAATTGCCCGAATAGGAAGTCAGCGCGCCGCCATCGATTTCGATGATCTTGTTGACGATGCGGTTCATGAATTCGCGGTCATGCGAGGTCATCAGCAGCGCGCCGTCATAGCCTTTCAGGAACTGCTCCAGCCAGATCAGGCTTTCGAGGTCGAGATGGTTCGACGGCTCGTCGAGCAGCATGGCGGCGGGCCGCATCAGAAGAATTCTGGCCAGCGCCACGCGCATCTTCCAGCCGCCGGAGAGATTGCCGACGTCGCCGTCCATCATCTCCTGGGTGAAGCTGAGCCCGGCCAGCACCTCGCGGGCGCGGCCCTCCAGCGCGTAGCCGTCGAGTTCCTCGAAGCGGTGCTGGACCTCGCCATAGCGCTCCAGGATCTGCTCCATCTCGTCGGCCCGCTCGGGGTCGGCCAGCGCGTGTTCCAGCTCGGCCAGTTCGGCCGCCACCTCGGCAACCGGGCCGGCGCCGTCCATCACCTCGGCGACGCAGCTGCGGCCGGCCATTTCGCCGACATCCTGGCTGAAATAGCCGATGGTGACGCCGCGATCGACCGAGACCTGGCCCTCGTCGGGCGCTTCCTGGCCGGTGATCATCCGGAACAGAGTGGTCTTGCCGGCGCCATTGGGGCCGACCAGCCCGACCTTCTCGCCCTTCAGCAACGCCGCCGAGGCCTCGATGAAGACCAGCTGGTGGCCGTTCTGCTTGGAAATATTGTCGAGACGGATCATGGGCTCACGCGTTTGCAAGGGGCTGCGCGGCCCTTAGCCCATGTGGCGTCGCGGTGGAAGGGTGTTGCCGGGCCTGCGCCGCCGGCCGGCGGCGACGCGGCTCAGGAATGCAGGCCGAGATCGATATTGTTGCGCGCCGCGAACAGCGCCGCTTGGGTCCGATTGGCGACGTCGAGCTTCTGGATCACGGTCGCGACCTGGGCCTTGACGGTATTGATGCTGATCCCCCGCGCCTTGGCGATTTCCAGATTGCTCATGCCGCGGGCCAGATATCCCAGCAGCTCGATCTGAGGCCTGCTGAGCTTGTCGAGTTGCTTCTCGTCCCGATCGCTGCCAGTGCGATCGCGCTCCATCGGCCGTTCCGGAGGGCGTTCCTTCGGCCGCGACAGCGTCTCGGCGATGGCGCGGCGAATCGTGGTGGTGATCGCGGCGTCGACCTGCGCCGAGGCGGCGTCGCCGATGCCGACCATCAAGGCCGACAATTCGGAGCGGCCCTGCAGAATTGCCGAAATGTCGATGTGGAGTACCACGGTGGTCGGTAGCCCTGGCGCCTTGGGGAATGCCACAACCAAGTACCAATCGGTTCCCTCGGCGGCGGGCTGGCCGCAGATCGTCGAGAAGAAATCGATCTTGCGATCGAGCAAATTTTTAAAACCGCGCAGCAATTCGATCGAGTGCAGATCCGGCCGGATGCAGCACTCGAAATAATTATCGCCGACATTGACGCGCGCATGGTTCGTCGAGCCGACCGGCTTCAACTTCCATTCGTCGCTCAGGTCGATGATGTTGCCGAATCGATCGAGAACCACGCCGCTGATGGAAATGTGACCCAGGATCGCACTGATCTCATGATGGATCATCATTTGCTCGCGCGGGATGCTCAACAGATTTGATCTCTGATTCGATCATTGGCCTTCATTGATGCAAATCAAAAATCCATGCCGACGGTGCTGTGTGCTTGCGCACTTTATGACGAGATCCAATCCGGCTGGATAAAACGGCTTCACCCGAAAGGGTGTGAATGGCACCCGAAATGACGTGGCATTTTTCACCCGGCTTTCTCGGCTGCAATTCATGGTGACGTGCCGACAGAAAAGTTCGGCGCTCAAAATATGCGTAGTCCAGAAGGATATACCTAAATGTCAGGAATTGTTCTCTCCAACGCCGTGCGGCAGAACCTGTCGTCGCTGCAGGCCACCGCGGACATGCTTTCGACCACCCAGAGCCGTCTGTCGACCGGCAAGAAGGTGAACTCGGCGCTCGACAATCCGACCAATTTCTTCACCGCCGCTTCGCTCGATTCGCGTGCCAGCGACATCAACAATCTGCTGGATGGCATCGGCAATGGCGTGCAGATCCTGCAGTCCGCCAATACCGGCATCACCTCGTTGAACAAGCTGGTGGATAGCGCCAAGTCGATCGCCAACCAGGCGCTGCAGACCGTCGCCGGCTACACCAGCAAGTCCAGCGTCTCGACCACCATCGCCGGTGCCACCGCCGACGACCTGCGCGGCACCGCGACCTATTCCAACGGCTCGGCCCAAAGCCTCGGCCTGCAGGACGGTCAAGCCGCTCCCGGCGCGATTTCCGGCACGACCTTGCTCGGCGGCGTCGCGGGGTCAAAGACCGGCGCAACGGTGACGGGTCTCGCGACCACCACCTTGCTGAGCGCGCTCGGCACCGACAAGCCGGTGGCCGGCAACAGCCTGACGGTGAATGGCCACACGGTCACCTTCGCAAATGGCGACGCGCCGGCCGCCACCACTTTGCCGGCCGGTTCCGGCGTCAACAATCAGCTGGTCACCGACGGCAAGGGCAATTCCACCGTCTATTTGAACAGCGGTACCGTTCAAGACGTGATGAACGCTATCGATCTGGCGAGCGGCGTGCAAAACGCGACGATCACTGGTGGTGGCGCGACGCTGGCAAACAGCTCGGGTGCCAATGCCTCGATCGCGACCAACGCGCTGGTGCTCAGCACCTCGACGGGCTCCGATCTGAAGATCTCCGGCAACAACACCCTGCTGTCGGCGTTCGGACTGAATTCGGGAGCGACCGGCGTCGGCAGCTTCTCGGCCGACCGAACCGCCAGCACGACCGCTGGAGCCACCGTCAGCCGATCCGGAATGGTGCAGGCTGGCTCGACGCTGAGCGTGAACGGCAAGACCATCACCTTCGCGGACGCGAAGTTGCCGGCCGCCGCAGACTACGGTTCGGGCAAAGTGACGGGCAAGAACGTCATTACCGACGGCAGCGGCAATTCGACCGTCTACCTGCAGGGCGGCACGATGGACGATGTGCTCACCGCCATCGACATCGCCAGCGGTGCGCAGGTTGCCCCGGTGAGCAACGGTGCCGCCACGCTGGCGGTTGCCTCGGGCAGCGAGGCGTCCAAGGTGCTCTCCGGTGGTCAATTGCAGATCAGCTCGGGCATGGCCGGCGATCTGAAGATCTCCGGCACCGGCAACGCGCTGTCGGCATTGGGTCTGGCCGGCGCCCAGGGAACCGGGACCAGCTTCAACGTCGCCCGCACCGCGACCGCCGGTGGCATCAGCGGCAAGACGCTGACCTTCGACTCGTTCAACGGCGGCACCGCGGTCAACATCACGATCGGCGATGGCACCAATGGCACCGTCAAGTCGCTCAGCGACCTGAATACGGCGCTGAAGGCCAACAACCTGCAGGCCTCGATCGACACCACCGGCAAGCTGACGATCTCGGCGGCGAATGACTACGCCTCCTCGACGCTCGGCTCCACGCTGTCCGGCGGCAAGATCGGCGGCACCGCGGCGTCGTTCTTCTCCGCGCCCACGGACCCTGTTGCCGACCCGGTCGCCCAGTCGACCCGCGCCAATCTGGTCAAGCAGTACAATGACGTCATGGACCAGATCAAAACCACGGCCCAGGACGCGTCGTTCAACGGCGTCAACCTGCTGAACGGTGACCAACTGAAGCTGGTGTTCAACGAAACCGGCAAGTCCACGCTGAACATCGAAGGCGTGACTTTCGACCCGAACGGTCTTGGTCTGTCGAAATTGACCGCCGGCACCGACTTCATCGACAACGCCGCGACCAACAAGACCTTGGCGACCCTGACCACGGCCTCGACCACGTTGCGGTCGCAGGCTTCGGCTCTGGGCTCCAACCTGTCGGTCGTGCAGGCCCGTCAGTCCTTCTCCAAGGATCTGATCAACGTGCTGCAGACCGGCTCGTCGAACCTGACGCTGGCCGACACCAATGAGGAAGCGGCCAACAGCCAGGCGCTGTCGACCCGCCAGTCGATTGCGGTGTCCGCGCTGTCCTTGGCCAACACCTCGCAGCAGAGCGTGCTGCAGCTGCTGCGCTAAGCGATCTGACGACAATCGGGACGGCGGGAACAGCCCCGCCGTCCCATCTACTAACTGACGTACCGCAACGATCGTTCGGAGAGATGCGATGGCCCTGAAAGTGAAGATGATGCCTTATGAGCGGATCTTCATCGGAACGACCGTCGTGACGAATGCCTGGTCGGAGCCGGCGAAATTCTCCATCGAGGGCGCCGCGCCGGTGCTGCGCCAGGCCCATGCGATGCTCGAGGAGCGCGCCGACACGCCGCTGAAGCGCGTCTATCTCTGCGTCCAGAATTTGTATCTCGGCTGCGACGGCGCGAGCGTGGCGCGGTATTTTGAACTGGTCGCAGAATTGCTGGCGCAGATGCCGCAGGCGGCCGCGACCGTCGCCGCTGCCAATAGCGAGATCGCCAAGGGATCGTTCTACGGTGCGATCCGCGAATACCGCAAATTGCTCTATAGCGAATATCCGCAGCGCGACTGGGCCGCCGAACTCACCGGCCTGTTCCAGCCAAAGGCCGCCAGCGCGCCGGTCGTGATCCGCGCGCCGCGCCGCGGCCGTCCGGAACGCAAGCCGCAAGAAGCCGAACCGGACGCCGTGCTGGTCGACGCGTAGCTGGCTTGCGACATCGTTAGTCGGCGTCGGGCAGCACCGCGTTGCTCGGCGTCGGGCGGTCGGAGATCTGCATGCCGAACAGGCTGCCGATCAGTTCGACCGCGACCCGCGCGGTGCGGCCACGTTCGTCGAGAAACGGATTGAGCTCGACGATGTCGAGCGAGCGCACCAGCCCGGAATCATGCAGCAGCTCCATCACCAGATGGGCCTCGCGATAGGTGGCGCCGCCCGGGACCGTGGTGCCGACGCCGGGCGCGATCTCCGGATCGAGAAAATCGACATCGAACGAGACGTGCAGCACGCCGTCCTGCGCCTTGACGCGGTCGATCACCCGGCGGATCAGCACGCCGACGCCGAATTCGTCGATCGCCCGCATGTCGGCGATCGCGATCCGGCGCTCGCGCACCAGATCCTTTTCCAAGGGATCAATCGAGCGGATTCCGAACAGATCGAGCCGCCCGGGGCCGAGCGCCTCGCGCGGCTGATCGCCGAGCAATCGCTCGAGGCCGGGCTCGCCGCACAGAAACGCCGCCGACATGCCGTGCATGTTGCCGGTCAACGTGGTGGCGGTGGTGTTGTAGTCGGCATGGGCGTCGAGCCACAGCACGAACAGCTTGCGGCCGGATTCGGCGCAGTGCCGCGCCACGCCGTTGACCGATCCCATCGACAGGCTGTGATCGCCACCCATGAAAACCGGCAGCGCGCCGGTGCGCGCCAGCCGATAGGCCTGCTCGCTGACCTTGCCGATCCAGGGCCGGATCTCGTCATAGCTTTTCGCGTTGGGCGGCAGCAGCACGCTGGTCTCGACCGGGGCCGGCGCCAGATCGCCGTGATCCTCGACCGCATAGCCGAGCTCGGCCAGCACCCGGCCGATCCCGGCGGTGCGCAGCGCCGCCGGCCCCATCAGCGTGCCGCGCTGGCCGGCGCCGATCTCGATCGGCACGCCGAGCAGCGCGATCCGCCGCGGTGAGTCACATGTGATCGATGCGCCGGAAGAGGACATGCGCGGGTTCGCCTTTGCGCCAAAGGAGGGGGATGGGTCGACCATTGAGATAGGCGATTGGCTGGACGGTTGCCAGCGAACGTCCATCGGGGACCGGAGTTCCCGTTCTGGCGGTGAAAGGCTTCGTACAGGATGTGGGCATCGGCGGCGCCGAGGGCCGCAGTCACGGTTTTGGCCGCCCTGGCCATCGGGGGCGGGGCCTGGGGCCGTGAGGATGCGATTGCGTCCCCGAACCCCGGCGCCGCCAGGGGTCGACGCGCTTCGGCGGTGGTGATCGGCTCATTGCCGCCGGCAATCTGCGCGAAGCGACGATCTGCAAATCCGGCGTCGCCGGTGGGCGACGCCGTGTTGGCTGAACGATGGCACGGTGTTGCCTGCGTCAGGCAGGCATCCCGTCGCGAGCGCCGTTTGCTCCCGCAACGCCTGAATTGCCGCGGACGATTCGTGTCGTCACTTCGGCCGGCAGGGCGTCGATCACCGACTTGACCAGTTGCGCAAACTCATCCGGGCTGAATTCCGGTTTCGGCCGGGGGGCCGCCGATTGGACCGAGACCTTGGCTGCACCGATTGCCCCGAGCGCCAACGGCAGTCCGGCGCCGCCATATTCCGGCGGCAATCCGACGAATTGTGCCGCCCCGACGACGAGTTGGAATAGGCGATCGACCCAGGCGGCATTGCGGGTTCTGGCGTTTTTCAGCTCCGGATGATGCGCTGCCGCCAAGGCGCCAAGGCCGGTCAGATGCGGATCGGCCATCGAGGTGCCGTCCCAGGCCGCATAGCCGCCGCCGGGGACCGACGAGATGATGCCGACACCCGGGCCGCAGACCGTGACTTCCGGACCATGGCAGGTGAACTTCGCCGGATAGACCTGGCCCGGCGCCACCGCAACGCCATCCGGTACGGTACGCGCGTGATAGGTGTAGTCCGGGAAATTCCCGAACTGCCCGATTGCCGAGACGCACATGACGCCCGGGACATTGGCGGGGAATTGCACCGCCGAGGCGGAATTTCCCGCGGCCACGAAGAGCGCGACGCCGGCCTCACGGGCGCGCTGAATCGCCTGCGCGACCAGATTCGAGCTGGCGTCGCCGCCGAGGCTGCAATTGACCACATGGATCTGGTTGTCGATGCAGTAATTGATCGCCGCCGCCAGATTGTTGAAGGCGCCGCCCGGGAACACCTTGAGGACGTGGACCTCCGCCGCTGGCGCGAAGCCCCTGATATGCCCGCCCCGCCCATTGCCGGCGATCACGCCGGCGCAGTGGCTGCCATGGCTGAAGACGTCGGTCCGCCAGCTGGTCTGGTCCGGCTCGTGGTTGGCGTCCAGATTGGTAAAATCACGGCCGATCGTGATGTGGGACAGTGCCGGATGGGTGGTGTCGCAACCGCTATCGATAATCGCGACGCGCACGCCGGCGCCATTGGATTGCTGCAGGTCGAGCCCGAGCAGTCCCATGACCCGCTCGCCCCATCCCAGGAACGGGCCGGCATTGGCGCCCGGCACCGCGTAGCCGGCCTGGGCGAATGAGGCGAGTGATCGCAGCGTGATAGTATTGACGGTGCTGGCGTCGAGCCCCGGACGCTCGATGAAGCGCTCCCAATAATCCGCCGCGGGTTTGACATAGAGGGCCGCCACCAGATTGAGCGCACCGCCCGTCACCGGGAGCGTGAGGTCGCCATGCTCGTTGGTCTGACCTTGGTCCTGCGTCCCCAATTCGCCATAGACGATCACCTCGGCGCCGGCCACTGCCTGGCCCGTGTCGTCCTGGATATGAAAGCGAACCGGGACCGATGCGGTGATGAGTTGCGACGGACTGCGCGACGCCACGGCGAATTGTGGCTGTGAACTGCCGAGATGTTGCAGCAGGTGGTCGCGCTCGATGATGAGCGCCGGGTTGCGCGCGCCCATCTCCTCCAGATAGGCCGCGCGTTCCGGCGAGGCGGTACGAACCACCACGATGTCCTGGCTGGCGGCGGCCGCGGTGGAGAGCACCGACAATCCGCGCGATTTGACCACCCTGACGACGTCGAGATCCGGCAGCGCCGACAAGGCTTCGACGACCTGTCTGGAATCGAAGCCGCCGGGTCCGGCGCTCAGCGTTGCGACGCCCGCCGACAGCCGGCGGCCGACCATATACTGCTTTTGTCGTTCGATGACTTCGTTGCGGCCGGTGCTTGTTGTGGCGGCGTCGGCCTGGCCGCCTTGGGTTTCCTCATGCTCGCTCATTTGTTCCCCCTTCCGGGAAGACACCTGGCGGCGCGACTGCGGCTAGAATCTCAGCGGCGCATTCGGATCGATCTGGAAACGCGACTGAAGGGCGTCGCGGACCGCGGTCACAGCTTGATCGGGAATTTCAATGACCGCGATCCGGTTCTTCCTATCCAAGTCGACCAATTTCGTTTCCGGCGTATCGGACAGCACCTGCCTGATAGCAGCCTCGGCGTCGTCAAACGACGTCGAGCCATCGCGCGGCGTCACGGTGAATTGTTGAAGTTTGCTGGTCAGAGCCGTGGTTCCTCTAGTGGAGCTCAACCGAACACATGCGGTTCGGTTGAGCTTTTGCGATCAATGGATGGTCGGCGATTGCTGCGCGCCGCCGGGCTGCGCCGACAACAGGCTCTGCAAGATGCCCGGGATGGCCTTGCTGGCTTCCTCGGCGATCTGTCGAGCGAAGCTGTCGAAATCAAAGCTTTGCGGCGTGACGCCGGCCTGGGGCTCGGAGTCGAACAGGCTGATGCCGCCGCCGCCGAACGGCGTGTTGATGCCGAAATTGATCAGCGATTGCGGCGACACGCCTTGCGCGCGCAGTTGCGGGCCGATCGTCGGGTTCGACGACAACAGTCCGATCAGCAAGCCGGGCAGGGCCTTCAGCGCCTGACCGCCGACATCTTTCAGAAGCTTACGGAAATTGATGCCCTGCGGCGTGACATCGGGCTCGGAGTCGAACAGGCTGATGCCGCCGCCGCCGAACGGCGTGTTGATGCCGAAATTGATCAGCGATTGCGGCGACACGCCTTGCGCGCGCAATTGCGGGCCGATCGTCGGATTCGCCGACAACAGGCCCATGATCAGCCCGGGCAGCGTCTTCAGCGCCTGATTGCTGACATCCTTCAGCAGTTTGCGAAAGTTGAACCCTTGCGCTGTGAAGTCGGGCTCGGGCGCGGCGTCGAACAGATCGAGGCCGCCACCGCCGAACGGCGTGTTGATGCCGATGTTGAACAGAGATTGCGGCGACACGCCCTGTGCGCGCATTTGCGGACCAAGCGTCGGATGCGATGACAATAGGCCCATGATCAGGCCCGGCAAAGCCTGCGCGGCCTGTCCGGCGATCTGTTTCAGAATCGCATTGAAGTCAATGCCTTGTGGCGCGACACCCGGTGTCGATGCCGGTGCGGCACCAAATGGCATGAATGTGGAATTGAATCCTTGCTGAGCCGATCCGACCATGGCAACCCTCCTCTGATACCGGTTGGCTTGAGCCAAACAATTTCTGATGGTGATTGCGGGCATACCGCAACATCCAGCGTCGTCAGCCGCAATCTCTCCGGCCACGCCAGCACGCAAAATGCCACTCTAAGTATAACTACTAATTAGTAACATACCCAGGTTCGCGGTGAAGTTCAGTATTGCTCACAGTTACACGATTGTGCGCTGACAATCGGCGGACGGTCGCCGCAACAGATGGGTCGTCGCAGCAGTAATTCTGGTTCTAATGGAAATGAAATCGGCGCCAGTTTTTTTTGACGCGCGTTTTCCTTGCGCGAACCGGCAAGCACTCGCTTGAAGACGCTGCCGGCGCGGCGGCCGCCAGCTAGCCGCCTTTGATCAACGCCTGCCGCGCCGGCGAGGGCTGTGTTGCCGGCCTGGTCGGCACGTTCCAGATCTCGTCGGCATATTCGCGGATGGTGCGGTCGGAGGAGAACCACGCCATGCGGGCGACGTTGAGAATCGCCGCGCGGGTCCAAGCCGGGCCGGCGCGCCAGCGCGCGTCGATGCCGCGCTGGGCCTCGAAGTAGCTGTCGAAATCGGCGCTGACCATGTAGTGGTCGAGATGGCGCAGCGCATGCGCGATCGAGGCGAACCGCGCCGGATCGTCCGGCGAAAACACGCCGGCATCGATGGCGCGGATCGCGCGGGCCAGATGTGGCGAGCTGGTGACCACGTCATTGGCGTCCAGGCCCTGAGCCCGGCGCGCCATCACGTCGAGCGCTTCCATGCCGAAGATCGCGATGTTGTCGGCGCCGACCTGGTCGCGGATCTCGATATTGGCGCCGTCCAGCGTGCCGATGGTCAGCGCCCCGTTCAGCGCCAGCTTCATATTTCCGGTGCCGGAGGCTTCCATGCCGGCGGTGGAAATCTGTTCCGACAGATCGGCGGCCGGAATGATCACTTCGGCCAGGCTGACATTGTAGTCGGCCAGGAACACCACCTTGAGCCGTCCGGCGATCACCGGATCGTTGTTGACCACCTGGGCGACGTCGTTGATCAGCTTGATGATCAGCTTGGCGTAGCGGTAGCTCGCCGCCGCCTTGCCGGCGAAGATCTTGACCCGCGGCACCCAATCGCGATTCGGCTCGTCCTTGATCGCGTAATACAGCGCGATGGTCTCCAGGATATTGAGCAGCTGGCGCTTATATTCGTGGATGCGCTTGATCTGGACGTCGAACAGCGCGGCGGGGTCGACCTTGATGCCGTTGCGTTCGGCGATCAGCCGGGCCAGCGCCACCTTGTTGTGGTGCTTGACCGCGCGGAACCGCTGTTGGAACGCCGGGTCGCTGGCGAAGGCTTCCAGCTGCTCCAGCCGTGTCGGGTCGTCCAGCACCTCTTCGCCGCAGGTGGCGCGCAACAGGTCGGTCAGGCCGGGATTGGCCAGCATCAACCAGCGGCGGAAGGTGATGCCGTTGGTCTTGTTGGTGATGCGCCCCGGATAAAGGTGGTTGAGATCGTGAAACACGGTCTCCTTCATCAGGTCGGAATGCATCGCCGAGACGCCGTTGATACGGTGCGAGCCGATGAACGCCAGATGGCCCATCCGCACCCGGCGGCCGGCCTTCTCGTCGATCAGCGACACCGAAGCGCGGAAATCGACGTCGCCGGGGCATTTCTCATCGGCCAGACCGAGATGGATCTCGTTGATGCGGTAGATCAGCTCGAGGTGGCGCGGCAGGCAGCGTTCGAACAATTCGACCGGCCAGGTCTCCAGCGCCTCGGGCAGCAAGGTGTGATTGGTGTAGGACAGCGTCGCGCGGGTGATCTCCCAGGCGTCGTCCCAGCGCATCCCGTGCTGGTCGATCAGGATCCGCATCAATTCGGTGACGGCGAGGCTCGGATGGGTGTCGTTAAGCTGGATCGCGGCCTTTTTCGCCAGGTTGCGCAGCGAGCCGTCCGAGGACAGATGGCGCTTGATCAGATCCTGCAGCGAGGCCGACACGAAGAAATATTCCTGCCGCAGCCGCAATTCCCGGCCCGCGGCGCTTTCGTCGTTGGGATAGAGGAATTTGCAGATCGCCTCGGCGCGCGCTTCATGCGCGGTGGCGCCGAGATAGTCGCCGGTATTGAACACGTCGATCAGCAGCGGGTCCGGCGCCCGCGCCGACCACAGCCGCAGCGCGTTGACGTGCTGGCCGCGCCAGCCGACGATCGGTGTATCATAGGCCACCGCCTGCACGGTCTCGCCGGGGGTCCAGAACGCCCGGTCGTGGCCGCGGGAATCGGCGACATGCTCGACATGGCCGCCGAAATAGACCTGGTACACCACCTCGGGCCGCTGCAACTCCCACGGATTGCCGAAGCCGAGCCATTCATCAGGATATTCCTGCTGCCAGCCCTGCGAGATGATCTGGCGGAACAGGCCGAAATCATAGCGGATGCCATAGCCGAACGCCGGGATGTCCAGCGTCGCCATGCTTTCCATGAAGCAGGCCGCCAGACGTCCCAGGCCGCCATTGCCGAGCGCGGCGTCCGGTTCGCATTTCCGCAGCTCGTCAAGCCCGACCCCGAGGTCGCCGAGTGCCGCATCGAACAGCGGCAGCAGGCCCATATTGTTGAGCGCGTCGGTGAACAGCCGGCCGATCAGGAACTCGAGCGATAGATAGTAAACCCGCTTGCGGCCGCCGTCGTAGCTTTCCTTCTCGCTCTGCAGCCAGCGGTAGACGATGCGATCGCGCAGCGCCAAGGCCGCCGCCTTGTACCAATCGTGCTTGGTGGCGAGCGCGGCCTCCTTGCCGATCGCAAGCGTCAGCTTGGCGACGATCGCGCTCTTGATTTCGGCCAGCGCCAGCTCATCGAGAGGGGCCTTGGGTGGCTGGAAGTGGTCTGGTGACGATTGGACTGGCAAATCTCATTCCTAAACAGCGCGAGTCCCGAGCATACGCGCATTATGACCGGATCGGAACCCGTTGCGAGCGCATCGTTGCAGCGTCTTGCCTGGGTTTTGGGCAAGGCGGAGCATGGGACATTAAATGGGCTGCGAGCGGAGGAGCTTGTTATTTTATGCACGGCCGCTTCGCAACGCCGAAATTCAAACCAGGCCCCCTCCGATCGTCGCCCCCGCCGTCCCCAAAGACCGCGAGAGCTTGCTGGCATTGTTAATTCCGGTCGTTGGCGATTGGATGACGCGGCCGCCGCGCCGGCCGTCCGGAAATGCCACGCCAATGCTGCGTGCGTCTCGTCGACCAGAACAAATTAAGAACACTTTAGTAAGTGATTGATATATCATCGTGATTCGGCGCGCTGCCGACACAATATCTATGGTCTGTCTCTGTTTGCGAGGACTACATGTCCACCATCGCCTTCGATCAAACGGCGCTCACCCGGATCGCCGATTTCGCCCGGCCGCTGTCGCGGCTGCATCTTCTGGCCCGTCGGCAGGTGGTCGACGACGACCAGATCGACCGCGAATTCAACGCGGCGTGTCTGGCGATCTGGGGCTACACCACCGACGACATCAGCGACGAGCTGTTCTGCAACGCCGATCATGCCTGGCTCGACACGCTGGACGAGGCCCATGCGCGGATCTTTGCCGCCGAGCAGGGCTATGATCTGATCGACGACAACGGCATGCTGACCGACTGGTGGGGCTATTGCTGGATGATCCTGGCCGAAAAACGCGGGCTGCTGACGCCGGAAAACCGCGCCGCGGCGCGCGCCCGGATCGAGGAGAAATATCTCTCGGCGCCGAATGTGATCGGCATCATCGTCGGGCGGTGACCGCGACGCGACGTCCCCGCGAGACGTGAGCCCGGCGCGACAAGAGCCCGGCGCGACATTGATAATGTCAGCGTGGATAATGTCAGCTTGCCGACCGTTGTTGCCGTCCCGACCAGCCGTCGCGCATGAATCGTTCGAGACGATCAGGCTGCCGCATCATTGCGCGACCCGCCGCCTTTATCGATTTGACGGCTGCGGCGTTTTCATTTCAACTTGCGGCCAGCAAGTACTAACCGGCGTGGCGTCTGACGACGCGACGTCAGCGGAACCAGCATTCAAAACTCGGCGCGGCGATCGGGAATGGCGAGTATCAGTTCAGAAATTCTTGCCGGCATCGTCGGCGATTTCTACGAAGCCGCCTATGATGAAAGCCGCTGGCAGCACGCCGTCGAGGGGCTGCGCCAGGTCTGGGATGGCGCGACGATCTGTTTCGCGCTTCAGAACATCAAGACTCACAGCGGAACCGCGGTTCACACCGGCGGCGTCGATGAATCCTATCACCGCAGCTATTTCGAGGAATATGCACGCCATAATCTGATCGAGCACGCGCTGGTTCCCGCTCCACCCGGGACGATCTTCACCAACTGGAATCCGGTACCAAACGACGTCTGGTTCGAGAGCCGGTTCTGGAACGAGTGGATGGCGCCGCAGGATCTGCATTATTTGCTCGGTTCCAAGATCCAGCTGTTCGGCGACGTGATGGGGACGCTGCAAATCCAGCGCGGCCGCCAGCGCTCCGATTTCGATGCCGGTGACGTCGCTGTGCTGCGGCAACTGATTCCCGCGATGACGCGCGCCGCCTATCTGGGGCATCGGATCGGAACATTGCGGCTCGAGGCCGAGGCGGCCACAACGGCTGTCGCGGCGCAGGACATCGCGACGATCGTGGTGGGCGTCGACGGTCGCATCCTTCATATCAACGCCGCCGCCGAAACCTATCTGATGCGCCAGGACTGCCGGCTGGCGAGGACGAACGGCCTGTTGTCGGCGCGCGATCCGGCCATGTCCGTCACGCTGCGTCGGCTGATTGTCGACGCCTGTCGGCTGGACGGGGGCACGCCGGGGCGCGGCGGCGATCTGCTGCTGCGCCCTGCGGCGGGAGATCCGGCGGCGTCGATCGCGTTGTCGGTGGGGCCGCTCGCCAATGGCGGCGGCTTCGGCGTTGCGCCGGGCCGTCATGCGGTGATCCTGCTGCGGGAACTGCCGTTGGCCGTTCCGGAGGGCTTTGAGGATCACCTGCGCAATCTGTTCGATCTCACGCCGTCCGAAGCCCGGCTCGCCGCTCTGCTGACGGGCGGCATCGCGCTGAAGCTCGCCGCCGAGCGCCAGGGCATCCGCTTCTCTACGGCACGCTCATATCTCGAAAGCATATTCCGCAAGACCCGCACCAATCAGCAGAGTCAGCTGGTGGCCTTGCTCAAGAGTGCGCAACCTTTGCTCCGCCGCAGCTGAGCCGGCGTTGCCGCTTTGTCACAGCGGCCCCGTAAAGACACTGGCGCACCGGCATATGCCGGCTATTCCACTTGGACATCCTCGGAAATATTCGCCGCAACACGCCGCTACGTCGGCGCTGCGCCAATGATTCGGAGGAGTTCTCATGACGAAGACAGTGGTTTCGGTCCTGGCCATCGCCGGCGTCGTGGCGATGGCGGGAAGCGCCGCACGCGCCGATTCGAGCGAGCAGGTGATGGCGCGCCTCGCCGCCCTGGAAAAAGAAAATGCGGCGATCCGAAAAGAGAACGCCGCCTTGCGCGCGAATAAAGCGCTGCGCGCCCAGAATGCGACGCTGAAATCGTCGGGCGCTCACCCGGCCGCGGCCGACGCCGGATCCGTCGGCAAGCGCGACCCCTTCGCCGCCTATGCGGCGGACCTGCCGGCCGCCTATAAGGCGCGGCCTGTGGACCGCAACGGTCAGTTTCGTGTTTGGGGCGAAGGTGGCGCGATCTGGAGCGGCGGCGGTGCGCCGGCTTCGACCTATGATTTAGCAGCCGCGAACCCTGCGATTTTTCAGCCCAATGCGGGATCGTTCGATCTCTTGCCCAAAGTCGGCTGGCAGGCCGCTGCGGGATTCGACTATCGCTTTGCGGAATCGCCGTGGCATGTCAGCGGCCAGTTCCGCTATTGGCAGAATGGCCGGGCGTCGGGAAACGCCGTCGCCGGCGGTGCGATCGAGGCGCAGCTGTTAGCCCCGGCCTTTGGTCCAGGCACAACAGGGAGCTCTTACGGGAGCATTAATACCGACTATCAAGAAAGCCAATGGCTGGCCGATGCCGCGATTGGCCGCGACGTGCTCGGCAGCGGCGCCAGCGCGATGCAGCTCAAGGCGGGCCTGCGCGTAGCCGAGGTCGTCGGCAAAACCAGCTCGCTGAGCAATAGCGGTTTCAATTTCAATTTCGGCGCCCCGTTGCCGCTCGGCGCTGGCTTCCCGCCCTTTGGTTCAGCCGGGTCATCGACGTCGATCGCAACTCAGACGCGTAGCTCATTCCTGGGCGCCGGTCCGCGGATCGGCGTCGAGGGCTCGGTGCCGCTCGCCGGCAGCTGGGCTTTCGATTATGCCGGAGATGCCGCCGTGCTGTTCGGTTACCAGCGGCTCACCAGCACCGCCACCTCCAACACGGTGTTGACGCCCGCAATTCTCGGATTGCTGGGAGGAGCGGGCAGTTCCGTCACCTTCACCACCGACCAGCATTTCGCCACGGTGTTCAACGCGGATCTGCAGGTCGGCGTGTCGTATTGGATGACGCCGAACGTCAAACTCAGCGCCAGCTATCGGCTTGATGCCTATTTCAACGTGCTGAACCAGACCTTCGGCACCGCCTCGAGGGTGGCGATCGATCGCTACGTTCATGGCCCGCAACTGGGCATCAGCGCGACGTTCTGAACGCTGAACCGCCGGCTCAGTAAATGTCGGCGCGTTTGCCGGTCGGCATCGGCTTTGCCAGCGAGGTGATCGGCAGCGACACGTCGCGGCCGGCCCCCGGCAATCGGGCCTCCTCGGCGGATAGGTCGGCGTTGACCGGGGCCACCTTCATTTCGCCGAGCCGGGCCCGCAATTCCGCGGTCAGCCCGGGATAGGACGCGACCGGGGTGAATTCCGGGGTCTGGTCGGCGCCGAGCCGGACGCCCGAATAGGCCACCAGGCCGTCGGCGGTCGCCACCACGTCGCCGCGTCGCAACGAGGTGTCGCGCGCGAGGTCGATCGACGCCAGCCCCGCCGGGTCGCGGCCGTTGCAGGTGCAATCGGCCTTCAGCGCCTTGCGATAGGCGAAGGCATTCTCGCTGTCGGCATAGCGCTCGCCATTGCTGGCGCGCGCGCCCGCGATGCTGCTGCCGAAAAACACCCGCGCATTGCCGGCCGGGCAGAATGCCTGGCACATCTGCGCCGGCGTCATGCCGCCACGCGCCTGCAAGGGGAAATATCTGCCGTCGCAGCTGCGCACGCAGAATGCCGGGCCGCCGCCGGAGGCGGCCTGACGCGGCGCCGGCGGCGGCGCGGCCTGCTGGTTGAGGCCGAACGGATCGGCGAAGAAATTGCCCTGCGGTGTCTGTCGTTGCTGCTGTGGCGGCTGGTTCAGGCCGAACAGCGCCTCGAAGAAATTCTCGGCGGCGGCGGTCCGTGGCGCCAGCGCCATCGGGGCCACGATGGCGATGGCGGCGAACAGCGCGATGCCGCGCCGCAGGCGCGTAATGCCGGACATATGACGCAACGCTCACTCCACCGCAGCCGAATTGCGCGCAGCTTGAACTGCCGCGACCTCGGCAACTTTAATGCGGGATGGCAAACGAGCGGTGAGCGCCGGCTCAGCTCACCGAATAATTGCGGCGGGGTGGGCCATGATCGACGCCGGGAAAATCGACGCCGGAATCGCTCCTCACCCTGAGGCGAGGCGGGCCCGATCGAGTCTTGGAACGCCGTATCAGCCCAAAGGGCACGGCCTCTCGTTCGTCATGCCCGGCCTTGTGCCGGGCATCCACGTCTTGAAAGCCGTGCTGGATCAAAGGCGTGGATGAATCGAAACCAAACGCCTTTGGTATCAGCCCTTGAGGAATTCGCTCGCCGTATACAGCGCGCGGAACTGTAGTCCGGCCGCGGCGAAATTGGCGGCGGCGCCTTCCTCGCGGTCGATCATGGTCAGCACCATCGCGATTTCGGCGCCGGTCTCGCGCACCGATTCCACCGCCTTGATGGCGGAGCCGCCGGTGGTGGTGACGTCCTCGACGATCACCACGCGCTTGCCCTGCAGCGTCTCGCCCTTGGCCAGCCCCTCGATCGCCAGCCGGGCGCCGTGTTCCTTCGGCTTCTTGCGCACGAAGAACGCCGCGATCGGATGGTTTTTCAGCCAGGACAATTGCGCGATCGCGCCGGCCAGCGGCACCGCGCCCATTTCCAGCCCGCCGACATAATCCGGCATGTCGTCGCGCAGCGCCTCGAAGGTCAGCTCTGCCAGCAGCGTCGCCCCTTCGGGGTCGAGCATGGTCGGCTTGAGGTTGAAATAGAAGTCGCTCTTGCGGCCCGAGGCCAGCGTGATCTCGCCGCGCCCGAACGAGCGGGCACGGATGATATCGGCAAGGCGGGCGCGGGAGGCGGATTTGGACACGGGGGCGTTCTCTGCTGCGGCGATGCCGCGCAATCTATCGGCCAGCCACGGCCCGCGCCAGAGGCAAGGCGCCACCTTGCGAAGGCTGTTGCCCGCAACGGGCCGATGCTAGAAGCGATCTGTATTCATCAAGGACGGCACGATGATCGATCTTTACAGCTGGAACACGCCGAATGGCCGCAAAATCAGCGTCGCGCTGGAGGAGATGGGGCTGCCCTACAGGGTCGTTCCGGTAAACATCACCCAGGGCGAGCAGCGCGAGCCCAAATTCCTGGCGATCAGCCCGAACAACAAGATCCCGGCGATCGTCGATTCCGACGGTCCGGACGGGAGCCAGGTCAGCGTGTTCGAATCCGGCGCCATCCTGCTCTATCTCGGCGAAAAGACCGGCAAATTCCTGCCGGCGCCGCTGATCGAGCGGATTCCGGTGCTGGAATGGCTGATGTGGCAGATGGGCGGCTTCGGCCCGATGCCCGGCCAGGTGCATCATTTCATCGCGCTGGAGAACGAGGCCGAGCGCGCCTACGGGTTGAAGCGTTTTTCGGACGAGACGCGCCGGCTCTATGGCGTGCTGGATCGCCGGCTGGCCGACCACGAATTCGTCGCCGGCGCGCTCTCGATCGCCGATTTCGCCATTCTCGGCTGGGCCTGGCGGCACGAGCGTCACAAGGTGCCGCTTGCCGATTTTCCCAACGTCGCCCGCTGGTACGACGCGCTGATGGCCCGCCCCGGCGTCAAGCGCGGCTTCGACGTCAGACTGGACTGAGCGCTCTCAAGCGCGCCGCGATTCCAGCGCCATCCGCATTGCCAGCCCCGCCAGGACGGTCCCCATCAGCCAGCGCTGGACCAGCAGCCAGAGTGGCCGCGTGCCGAGAAACAGCGAGATCGAACCCGCGGCCAGCGCCACGGCCGCATTGACGCTGACGCCGATCACGATCTGGACAGAGCCCAGCAGCACCGATTGCAGCATCACGCTGCCGGCGGCCGGATCGATGAATTGCGGCAGCAACGCCAGATACAGCATCGCGACCTTGGGGTTCAGCAGGTTGGTCATCAGCCCCATCGCGAACAGCTTTTTCGGACTGTCGATGGCGAGCTGGCGGGCCTGAAATGGCGAGCGACCGCGGCGCCGCACCGCCTGCCACGCCAGCCACACCAGATAGGCCGCGCCGGCGAGCCGCAGCGCGTCATACGCATAGGGCACCGCGAACAGCAACGCCGTAATGCCGAAGGCTGCGCTGAGCATGTAGATCAAAAAGCCCAGCGCGACGCCGCCAAGCGAGATCAGTGCCGCGAGCGGCCCCTGCGAGATCGAGCGCGAGACCAGATAGATCATGTTCGGCCCGGGCGACAGCGCCATGGTCAGAGCGACGGCGGCGAAGCCGAGCAAGGAGGCGAGGTGGGGCATCAATGCGCCTCGTCCCAATTATTCGCCGCCCTTGCATCCACTTGCAGCGGCACGTGCAGAATCACCGCCGGGAACGGGGCGTCCTGCATCACGTGCTGGACCACCGGCAGCGTGGCGGCGACCTCGTCGTCGGGGACTTCGAAGATCAATTCGTCGTGGACCTGCAGCAGCATCTGCGCCGAGAGCTTCTTCTCGGCCAAGGCGTCCTCCATCCGCACCATGGCGCGGCGGATGATGTCGGCGGCGGTGCCCTGTAGCCTTGCGTTGATGGCGGCGCGTTCGTTGAAGGCGCGGATCGAGGCGTTGGAAGCCTTGATGTCCGGGTAGTGGCATTTGCGGCCGAACAGGGTTTCGACATAGCCGTGTTCGCGGCAGAAATCCCGGGTCGCATCCATATAGGCGCGGATGCCGGGGAAGCGCTCGAAATACTTCTTGATATAGGCGCCGGCCTCCTCGCGCGGAATCCCGAGCTGGTTGGCCAGCCCGAACGCCGAGATGCCGTAGATGATGCCGAAATTGATCGCCTTGGCGCGGCGGCGGACTTCGCCCGGCATGTCCTTGACCGGCACGCCGAACATTTCCGACGCCGTCATGGCGTGAATGTCGATGCCCTCCTGAAACGCGGTGCGCAGCGCCGGGACCTCGGCGACTTCGGACAGCAATCGCAATTCGATCTGCGAATAATCCGCCGACACCAGCTTGTGGCCGGGCGTGGCCACGAAGGCGCGGCGGATCTTGCGGCCGTCCTCGGTGCGCACCGGGATGTTCTGCAGATTGGGCTCGTTCGAAGACAGCCGACCGGTGGTGGTGGCGGCCAGCGCATAGGTGGTGTGGACCCGCTGGGTCTGCGGATGCACGTAATTCGGCAGCGCGTCCGTATAGGTCGAGCGCAGCTTCGAGACCTGCCGCCAGTCGAGAATTTTTCGCGGAAAGTCGTGGCCCTGTTCGGCCAGTTCGTCCAGCACCTGCGCCGAGGTCGACCAGGCACCGGTCTTGGTCTTGCTGCCGCCCGGCAGGCCCATCTTGCCGAACAGGATGTCGCCGAGTTGCTTCGGGCTGCCGATATTGATGTCCTCGCCGGCGATCTCGCGGATCTCGGCTTCGATGCGCGCCGCCGTCTGGGCGAAATCGGCCGACAGCTTCGCCAGCACCGCGCGGTCGATCGAAATGCCGCGCCGCTCCATCCGCGCCAACACGCCGATCAACGGCCGCTCCAGCGTCTCGTAGACCGTGGTCATGCGTTCGGCGGGCAGGCGCGGCTTCAAGGCGCGCCACAGCCGCAGCAGCACATCGGCGGTTTCGCCGGCATATTCGGTGGCGCGCTCGATCGTGACCTGGTCGTAGCCGACCTTGGCCTTGCCGCTGCCGATCACCTCGGCAAAGCTCAGCATCTTGTGGCCGAGCCGGCTTTCCGCCAGCTGCTCCAGCCCGTGGCTGTTTCGTCCGGCGTCGAGCGCATAGGACATCAGCTGGATGTCGTCGGCATTCTCGATCGAAATGCCGTGTTGCGCCAGCAGCACCGCGCTGAATTTGATGTTGAAGCCGATCTTCAACAGGCCGGGCGATTGCAATAGCGGCTTCAGCGCCTCGAGCGCATCGCTGGCCCTGATCTGGTCGGGCGCCAGGCCGGCGGCGAACAGGCCGGAGCCGTCGCCGGATTGCCGGTGCCCGAGCGGGAGGTAACAGGCCTCATTGGGCCCAAGCGCCAGCGCCAGCCCGACCAGATCGGCCTGCATCGGATCGATCGACGAGGCCTTGGCCTCGAAGGCAAAATGGCCGGTGTCGTGGATCCGCCCGATCCAGCCGTTCAATTCGTCGCGCGTGCGGACGACCTGGTACTTGCTGCGGTCGACCGGCGTCTGGCGTGCCTCCTCCGCCCGCGCCGCGGCGAGCGCCTGAGGGGTGAGTTCGGCGTGCGGCGACGTTTGCGCGCTCCCTCCCCCCTTGCGGGGGAGGGTTGGGGAGGGGGGTAACTCCGAGTCGCTGCGTTGCTGAGACCCCCCACCCCGGCCCTCCCCCGCAAGGGGGGAGGGAGAAGAAAGGTCGCCGCCGCTGCTGGTCGTCGCATCGGCTGTCACATCCGACGGATCGATCTGGGAATATTCGGCGACCCGTCGGGTCAGCGTCGAAAATTCCATCGCCTTCAGGAACGCGATCAGTTTTCGCGCATCCGGCTCGTGCACCGCCAAGTCATCCAGCGGCACGTCGAGCGCGACCTTGTCGTCCAGCAGCACCAGCTGCCGCGACATCGCCGCCAGATCCTTGTTGGCGACGATCTTGGCGACGGTTCCGCCGATCACCCGCGACAGATTGCGGGCGCGCAGGATCAGCGCGCAAAACTCGTTGCCGCCATTGGCGAGCCGCTCGATGGTTTCGGTATCGGCGGTGGCATTTCCCTTCTTGTCCCTGGCCAGATCGGTCTGGCCGAATTTCTGCTCCAGGATCTTTCCGACCTGGGCGGCGGAGCTCGGCTTGACCTTCTCGCCGGCCAGCGCCGCGATCCGGTCTTCCAGGCTGGTCAGGCTTGCCTTGAGTTCGTCCTCGATCTTCTCTGGCTCGCCTTCGGCCGAGAGAATCCGGTCGAGCGACCCCAATTCGCCGATCAGCGTGCTGGCGGCCTTCGGGCCGACGCCGGGAACGCCCGGGACGTTGTCGACCGAATCGCCGATCAGCGCCTGGACCTCGACCACCTTGTCGGGCGGCACGCCGAATTTCTCGATCACCTCGGCGATGCCGATGCGGCGGTCCTTCATGGTGTCGTACATGGTGACGCAATCGGTGACGAGCTGCATCAGATCCTTGTCGGACGACACGATGGTGGCGGTGGCGCCGCGCGCGCAGGCATCGCGCACATAGGTCGCGATCAGATCGTCGGCCTCGAAGCCGCCCTGTTCGATGCAGGGCAGGTCGAAAGCGCGCACCGCCTCGCGAATCAGGGCGAATTGCGGAATCAGATCCTCCGGCGCCGGCGGCCGATGCGCCTTGTATTGCGGGTACAGCTTGTTGCGGAAGGTGACCTCGGACTTGTCGAAGATGATCGCCAGATGGGTCGGCCGGTCGTCCGGCGGCATGTCGCGCAGCAGCTTCCACAGCATGTTGCAAAAGCCGAGCACGGCGTTGACCTGCAAGCCGTCGGATTTGCGGTTTAAGGGCGGCAGCGCGTGATAGGCGCGGAAAATATAGGACGAGCCGTCGACCAGAAAGACGTGGTCGCCCTTTCCGGGAATCTTGCCGGGAATCTTGGCGGGGTTCTCGGCAGGATTGTCGGCAGGCGGTTGAGCGGCGGCGGGCATGGCTTGATCTGAGCTGTCTGGCATGGCCGCAACTTAAGGGTTTTTGCGGCCAATGACAGTCGTCCGGAAGCCGACACAGCGCGATTATTTTCCGCTGACCGGCGCCCCAACGGGTTGCGTCCGTTCCGGTTCCGTGCGCCGGTGACCGCATCTCACCCCGGAAGGATACAGCGATGGCCACGCGGCTCGACGAATTGATGGAGAGGCTGCGCGAGGTCGAAGGCCAGATCGAGACCGAGATCGTGCGGCAGCGCGAGGCGCTGCGCTATCGTCTGGAAAACCGCAGAATCATCTTCGAGGAGGACGTGCTCCGGTTTCAGCGCGCCATCAAGGTGCGGCTGTCGCAATATATCCGCAACGCCAATCCGTGGATCGTGATCACCGCGCCGGTGATCTATTCGCTGATCATCCCTTTCGTGCTGCTCGACCTGTTCGTGATGGCCTATCAGGCGATCTGTTTTCCGGTCTACAAGATCCCCAAAGTGCGCCGCCGTGACTATCTGGTGTTCGACCGCCACCATCTGGCCTATCTCAATCTCTTGGAAAAGATCAATTGCGCCTATTGCTCCTATGGCAATGGGGCGATTGCCTTCGCGCGGGAAGTGGCGGCGCGCACCGAAGCCTATTGGTGCCCGATCAAGCACGCCCGCCGCGTGCTTGGCCCGCATCCGCATTATCAGGGCTTTGCCGATTTCGGCGACGCCGAGGCGTTTCGCGGCAAGATCGACGAGCTGAAAGACGGCTTGAAGATCGACGGCGCGGGGTGACTGGCGCCGGGCACTGCATTCAACGCTGTCATTGCGGGGCGCGAGCAGCGATAGCTGCGAGCGAGCCCGGAATCCATAGCCCCTGGCCTGAGTTGCGTGCATTGCCATAACGCGCTGCTGCGGCGTATGGATTCCGGGCCTGCGCTGCAAGAGCAGCGCATCCCGGAATGACGCATGTGGACATCCTGCGCTCTAACCGATCCGCCGCACGCTGGTCTGCGCGAAGAATCGCTGGACATCATCGAGCCGTGACAATTCGGTACCGGGATTGAGCAGCGCCGCCGAGCCCGCCGCGATGCCATAGCGCAGCGCGGTTTCGAGATCGTCGCGGCATGTCAGGCTCCAGATCAGCGCGCCGAGAAAGCTGTCGCCGGCGCCGACCACGCTTTCGGCGGCGATCGGCAGGGCTTCGGCGCGCAACGCATAGTCGCGCGTGATCAGCAGCGCGCCGTTCGGCCCCATGCTGAGCGCCACCATCTCGACACGGCCCTGGTCGATCAGATCGCGCCCCGCCGCGATCAGCGCGCCTTGATCATCCGATGTCACCCCGGTCAGATGCTGGAATTCGCTCAGGCTGGGCTTGATCAGATAGACCCCTTGGTCGAGCGCGGCGGTCAGCGGCACGCCCGAACTGTCGACGATGACCTTGCTGCCCTGCGCTTTGCCGGCGCGCGCCAGCTGCGCGAAGAAATCATGCGGCACACCGGGCGGCAGGCTGCCGCTGGCGATGATGAAGGCGGGCGCCGGCCGCGCCGAGGCCGCCGGGATCAGCTGGGTCCATTCCGCTTCGGTCAATTCGGCGCCGGGCACCACGAAGCGGAATTGCCGCCTTGTGCTGATCTCAAACACCGTGAAATTCTCGCGGGTCTCGGCCGCGATCGGAATCTCCAGGCTCTGAATGCCTTCGCGCCGGATCAGATCATGCAGCAGATCGCCGGTCATCCCGCCGGTCGGATAGATCGCCAGCACGTCGCCGCCGAGCCGCCGGATCACCCGCGCCACATTGATACCGCCGCCGCCCGGATGGCGGATCAGTGGCCCGCAGCGCAGCTTGGAGAATGGCGCCAGCTGCTCCACCGAGCTCGAGGCGTCGATCGCCGGACTCGGCGTAACGGTAACGATATGGGGCAAATGAAATTTCCGCTGCGGATCGGCATTATTCTATCGGCGCGGCCGTGGTCAATCCACCACGCTCACCTAGATAGTTCGGCGAGCTTGAACAGTAGGAGGACGCCGATGAGCAAGATGAAAGCCGCGGTCTTTGTCGAGCCTGGCCGGATCGTGTTGGACGACAAGCCGATCCCGGATATCGGTCCGCTCGACGCGCTGGTGAAGATCACCACCACGACGATCTGCGGCACCGACATCCATATCCTGAAGGGCGAATATCCGGTCGCGCGTGGCCTGACCATCGGCCACGAACCGGTCGGCGTGATCGAGAAGCTCGGCTCCGCCGTGCAGGGCTATCAGGAAGGTCAACGGGTGATCGCCGGCGCGATCACGCCGAGCGGCCACAGCAATGCCTGCCTGTGCGGTTGTCTCAGCCAGGACGGCGCCGGCACCAAACACGGCTTCAAGGCGCTGGGCGGCTGGAAATTCGGCAATACGATCGACGGCTGCCAGGCCGAGTATGTGCTGGTGCCGGACGCGATGGCCAATCTGGCGCCGGTGCCCGATGGCCTCACCGACGAGCAGGTGCTGATGTGTCCGGACATCATGTCGACCGGATTTGGCGGCGCCGAAAGCGGCAAGATCCGGATCGGCGACGCCGTGGCGATTTTCGCACAGGGCCCGATCGGGCTGTGCGCCACCGCCGGCGCCAAACTATCCGGCGCCACCACCATCATCACCGTCGACGGGTTGCCGGAACGGATGGCGGTGTCGCGCCAGCTCGGCGCCGATCATTGCGTGAACTTCAACACCGCCGATCCGGTCGACGAAATCATGCGGCTGACCGATGGCCGCGGCGTCGACGTCGCGATCGAGGCGCTGGGCACGCAAGCGACGTTCGAGGCGGCGCTGCGGGTGCTGCGGCCGGGCGGGCGGTTGTCCAGCCTCGGGGTCTATTCGTCGGATCTGTCGATTCCGCTCGGGCCGTTCGGCGCCGGTCTGGCCGATACCACGATCGTCACCACGCTGTGCCCCGGCGGCAAGGAGCGGATGCGGCGGCTGATGACGGTGATCGATTCCGGCCGGATCGACCTCACCCCGCTGGTGACGCATCGCTTCAAGCTCGACGACATCGAGGCGGCCTATGATCTGTTCGGCCACCAGCGCGACGGCGTGCTGAAAATCGCGATCACGCCGTAGCGGGCAGCGCGGAACACCGAGCTTAGCGGCTGACGCTCTTTCCCTCCCCCTTGCGGGGAGGGTGGCCCGGCGAGCGCAGCGAAGCCGGGTCGGGTGGGGGGAGCCACGGACTCGGTGCTCGCCGCTACCCCCACCCGGCTCGCCTGCGGCGATCCACCCTCCCCGCAAGGGGGAGGGTTGGGAGTCGCGGCTGCCATTGGGTGAAACGCGCACGCCCGGATAGGCGGTCAGGTTTGGTTCTCGCTCACGCAAAGCCGTGCTTGATCTTGCTCTCCAGCTCCTGCGCCTTGAAATGGTTGAAGCGGGGCAGGAATTTGTCCCAGTCGATGCTGTGGGCGTCGAGTTCGGGGCCGTCGATGCAGGCGTGTTTGCGCACCATCTTGCCGTCGATCGTCACCGGCACCATGCAGGCGCCGCACATGCCGGTGGCGTCCACCATGATTGAGTTCAGACTGGCCACGGTCTTCACGCCGTAAGGCTTCGTCAAATCACTGACCGCGCGCATCATCAAGGGCGGGCCGATCGCGATCACTTCGGCGATGGCGCGGCCTTCGCCCTGCTGATTGGCCTTCATCATCTGTTCCAGCGGGCCGGTGACAAAACCTTTGACGCCGAACGAGCCGTCATTGGTGGTGTAGATCACGTCGAGCTGGTCGCCGAATTGTTTCTGCAACAGGCCGACGCGCTCATCGGCGCCGGTCCAGAACAGGAAGTCGACGGCGCGGAAGCCCGAGATCAGGGTGACGTGATTGCCCATCTCCAGATGCGCCCGCATGATCGGATAGACCGGCGGCAGGCCGACGCCGCCGGCGCAGAACACCACGGTCTGGTTGCCCTCATAGCGATGCAACTCGGAGGCGCGACCCAAGGGGCCGGCGATGCCGGAGAAGGCATCGCCGATCGCCATCCGGTTGATCTCCAGCGACGAGGTGCCCATGCCCTGCACCACCAGATCGATGGTGCCTTTCTCGGCGTCCCAATCCGCCAGCGTCAGCGGGATCAGCTCGCCCTTGTCCCAGGGCAGCACGCGGACGAATTGTCCTGGCCTCGCGGCCTTCGCCACCATCGGGGCGCGCACCACGAATTCGACGATGCCGCCGGCCAGTTCGATCTTGTCGACGATGGTCGGCTTCAATTGCCCGAGCTCGGTGTAGCGCGCGGCCTTGGCGACCATCGCGGTGATCTCGGCGGCCGAGAACGGAATCTCGCCGACGATTTCCCGGGCGGCGGCCTGGCCGTCGCCGGCGGCGCGGATCGCCGTGGAGCCACCGCGCGCGGCGTCGCCGCCGGTATAGACGTCGGGGATCGAGGTCTGCTGCGAGCCGCGCTCTATCTCGATCGTGCCCCATTTATTGGTCTTCAGCGTCGGCTCGGCGTCCTTCATGATCGGATTGGCGGTGTTGCCGAGCGCCATGATGACGAGGTCGACCGGCAGCCGCTCGACCTTGCCGGTCGGCTTCGGGCTGCGCCGGCCGCTCTTGTCCGGCTCGCCGAGTTCATTGACGTCGAGCACCGCGTAAGTGACGAAATTGGTCTTGCCGTCTCCCAAAAATTCGCTCGGGCTTCGCAGCACCGCCAGAGCGATGCCTTCCTCCAGCGCGTGGTGCAATTCCTCGACGCGGGCCGGCATTTCCTTCTGGGTGCGGCGATAGACGATGGTGACGTGGCCGCCGAGCCGCTTGGCGGTGCGCGCGGCGTCCATCGCGGTGTTGCCGCCGCCGATCACGAATACCTGCTTGCCCTTCACCTCGGGCAGCGGCGTCTCGTAGCGGTCATCCAGCCCGCGCATCAGATTGACGCGGGTGAGAAACTCATTGGCTGACATCACGCCCAAGAGATGCTCGCCCGGCACGTTCATGAAGGTCGGCAGCCCGGCGCCGGTGCCGAGAAACACTTTCCAGAACCCCGCGGCCTTGAGGTCTTCCAGCGTCGCGGTCTTGCCGACCACGAAATTGCGCACGAAGCGGCCGCCGAGCAGGGTGATCTTCTCGACCACGTCGTCGATCAGCGAATTCGGCAATCGGAATTCGGGAATGCCATAGCGCAGCACGCCGCCGAGATCGTGGAACGCCTCGAACACCGTGACCGGGAAGCCTTCGGCGGCGAGCAGATAGGCGTTGATCAGCCCGGCCGGGCCGGAGCCAACCACCGCGATCGGCGGTTTGGCCGCCGCCGCCCACGGGCTGACAATGCCGGCGAAGCGCTTGTTGGCGCCGGGATTCACCGCCTTGTCGTGCTCGGGCAGGTACCATTCGATCTGGCCGATCTCGATCGGCCGCTTGGTATGGGTACAGACGCCCTGGCACTGCAATTCCTGCGGACAGACCCGACCGGTGACGTTGGGCAGCGGGTTGCAGCTCTCGATCAGCTCCAGCGCCTCGCGATGCCGGCCGGTGCCGAGCAGATCCAGCATTTCGGGAATGTGGATCTTGACCGGGCAGCCGCCCTTGGGCTCGCTCTTGCCCTGGATCAGCAGCCCGACCTCGCAGGGGCGATCGTCGCATTGCTTGTCGCGCAGCACTTCGAGCCAGACGAACAGCTCGCATTCGCGCAGCGAATAGCCCAGGCTCTGATAGCCAAGGTAGCCCTGGTTGACGAGTTCGAAATCCTGCGCGCGCTGCTCGGCGGGGCGGATATAGGGCGGGATATAGGTCTCGCCCGGCCAGCCGACCGACAGGTCCTTGAACATCGGATAGCGCTCGCGCAGATGGACGTCGATCGCCTTGATGAATTTGCGCTTGAATTTCAGCGGCAGCGCCCAGACGAAGCGCTGCAGGATCACGCTCATGTCGTCGTCGCGCTTGAGCAGATCCCACAGCGTCGTGGTGAAGCCTTGCCCCAGCTCGGCCTGCTGGAATTCCCAGACGATCGCACTGGTGCCGTCGGCGATGAAGATGTCGCGCAGCGATTTCGGATCGTTCAGCAGCCGCTTCTGCAGCAGCGCGACCTGTTTCTGGAACACGCCGACCGCCTCGGAGGTCTGCAGCTCCTCGAGCTCGCTGCGGCTGGCTTCCAGCGTGCTGCGCGCCTGTTGGTAGCGCAGCAATTCGTCGGCGACCGCGACCGGTGTGGTGCCGCTCATCGGATGATCTCCGCGTCGCAATTGGCCGCCGCGCGGTTGAGCTTGGCGGTCAGTTCAGGCGTGATCTTGATCTTGCTGAACACATTGGGGATCACATGGGCGACGTCCTTGGAGGCGCCGCCGACCATGATCTTGGTGAGTTCGAACACTTCCGGCACGTCCTGATAGCAGCTCTTGCAGTTGGTGCACTTGTCGAGATCCGACTCGTTGATGGTGATCGGGATCGCGCCGGCGCCGTTGGCCGATTTCGCGGCGTTGACGGCCGCCATCGGCGCCGTTGCGCTCGGGGCGAGCCCCGCCATCAGCCCGGCGAAACCACCCGCCGCCGGTGCGTTGGACGAGGCGGCGAGTTCGCTCATGCCGCGCGCGATCGAATCCAGCGAGCTTTCGCGCGCCTTGATCGATTCGTCGTAGCGCTGCAGCAGCGCCTCCAGCTCGACGCGATGGTTCTCGTCGATCTGCCGGACCTCGAAGCCGGCGAGATATTGCAGCGTGCGCCAATATTTCCGCCGCTCTTCGACCAGCTGGATCACGCCGTCGCCGACCGCGTAGCGCACCAGGTGCTTGTCGGCGTCGGTGGCATGGATGAACGGCGTCTTGCCGACGCGCTGCTCGGCGCTCAGCGTGACATAGTCCTCGACCGGCACGGCGTCGGCATCCTTGGCCAGCCGCTTGAACTGCTTCTTGAAGCGGACCTCGGTGAAGGCGAAATCGGCCGGCGTCACCTTGGTCTTGAGCAGCTGGGTGGCACCATTGTCGTCGACATATTCGATCGATTGCGAGGCCCAGTCCTGATCCGGCTCGGGGTTGCCGTCGAGCGAGAATTTGCTGCGCAGATTGGCGCCGCGGCGCGGATCGTGGACGAACACCGGGTTCATCCGGCTCTCCACCGCCTTGCGGGCCTGGCGGTTGGCGACAGCGTCGCCGATGCCGTGCTCGGCCTGGCACGGGGTGTAGACGTCGAGCACCGCCGGCGAATCGGTGACGTTGAGGAATTCCATCACGTTCTTGAGGAAGTGGCCCTGCAGCGAGGTGGCGGTCTGCACCACGAACACATTGGGATGGAAGGCGGCGATCAGGCCGAGCTCCTTGCGGGATTCCTGCTTGCCGTGATTGGCGACGCCGTAGCGCGACAGGTCGGAATCCTGCCCGGTGAGGCTGGCGGTCGAAGTCTGGCCGCCGGTGTTGGAATAGGCGCCGGTGTTGAGCACCACCACCTTGACCGGGGTCTTGGTGGCGAGCAGCCGCGACAGCGCGCCAAAGCCGATGTCATAGGTGGCGCCGTCGCCGCCCAAGCTCAGCACCGTCGGCAGCAAGGCGCGCTCCTGCGGGGTAAACTGGCCCCAGCCGAAGTAACGCAACACCTCGTCGTGAACCGCCGGGTCATAGGCATCGGCCAGCTCCAGCCTGGCGATCCGCAACGCGCGGAAATCGTCGGAGGCGGCAGAGGTCAGGCCCTCGAACAGGCCCTTGGCGATCGCCGGGGCATCCTGGAACAGGCTGTTGACCCAGGGGTCGGTGTAGGGATTGAACGGGAAGGTCGAAGCATAGACGCTCGAGCAGCCGGTGGCGTTGGCGATCACCATGCCGGACGGGCCGTTGCCGGTCGGGCCGCTCTCATAGAGATACAGCCGCTTTTCCAGCGTCTTCAGGGTGCGATCGATCCGCGCGCAGCGCTCGGTGTCGGCCGCTACCGCGTCGCGCTTGGCGGCGAGCTGATCGATCAGCGCCTCCAATTCGCGGGTGTGGTCGCGGCGGCGCTTGTCGTGGATGGCGTGGTTGGTCGAGGTGACGAGGCGGATCGCCGTGACCTCGCCGCAGCCGCGACAGGCGCCATGGCCGCCGGTGGTGGCGTAGTAATTGGCGCGATCGAGCATCAGCCGCTTGGTCTCGCCGCCGGCGCTGGTGGCGCCGTCGAAGAACCGCGCCGGCGTGTTCGGCATCCGGCTGAGAAATTCGAACCTTGTCTGCAGCGTTTCCAATAGCGGCTCGTCCTGCTCACGGTCGACCAAGGCGCCGGGGCCGCAGACCTCGATGCATTCGAGACAGCCCGAGCATTTCCACGGATCGACGCTGACCGAATACAGCCCGCCGGAGCCGGGCTGGCTCTTTTCCATCGCGTCGAAGAACGGCCGGGTCCGCGCCACCGGATAGACCTGCAAGGCGGCGGCGAGTTTGCTGAGATTGCGCTTCAAGGTCGCGTTGTCGGTGTCGGACGTGGCCGCGACTTGCGCCACCACGTCGTGCAGCGTCCTGTTCTCCTTGCTGCTGCGATAGATCTCGCGGATCGCCTCGGTCAGCGCCGGCACCTGGCCGCGCAGCGCGTCCTGCTGCGCCGGCGCGATGTCGAGTTGTCCGATCGCGGTGGTCAGCAATTCATGGATGTCGTGCACCGCGTTGGGGATCGCCGCATCCGGGCAGACCAGCGCGCATTCCAGACAGCCGGTGCACAGATCGGGATTGAACTCCGGCACGTTGCGGCGGAACAGGCCCTTGTCCTTCATCGCGGCACTTCCGGCCGGCATGAACAGGCCGACGCCGGGCAGCACCGGCGCGTCCGCGATGGTGCCGTCGCGGAATGGTGCGGCCATCACGTCGTCGTAATATTGCGGATCGAGGAAGCCCGCGGCCGAGGCCGGGGCGGCGATCCGGCACATCGCCGCCGAGGTCGACACGTTGTGGCTGGTCTTTGCCGCGGGTTTGACTTCGGCGGCGCGGAATTCCGGCGCGTCGTAATCGACCTGATGGGTGGCTTCGAGGCCCTCGCGGATCACCGCCATATTGCCTTCCACCACCGGGCCGCCCTTGGCGCCGAACTTCTTGGCGATCTGCTGGCGGATCTTGGTGAGAATGACGTCCTGCGAGGTGTCCGCCACCACGCGGTCGACATGGCCGCACACCGCGCCGATGAAGGCGATGCCCATCATTCGGGTTTCGAGCTCGGCGGTCGGCGCATGTTGCTTGGCGACCGCGAAGGCGTCGATCACGAAGAAGCGGATGTTCTTGTCGCGGATGGTATTGCGCGCCGAGGCCGGCAGTTCGCGCCACACCTCCAGCGCCGGCAGATTGGATTGCAGAATGAAGGTGCCGCCATCGACCAGCCCGCGCAGCGGGCTGGTGTGGACGAACACCTTATGGTCCGGCGAGATCACGATCTCGACGTCTTCGAGCTCGGCATTGGTGATCTTGATCGGCTCCGGCGACAGCGTGATGTAGTAATTGGTCGGTGAGCCGCTCTTTTCCGAGCCGTATTTCGGCGCTGATTTCGAGTGCAATTCGAGCACGCCGGCCAGAATGTCGGTCAGCAGCTTGCCCGACGCGATGGTGCCGTAGCCGCCGATCGAGTGGAAGCGGATCCGGAATGCCGAAGCCGGCAGCAGGCTCGGATTATCCTCGGTCGACAGCGCCATGAATTGGGTTTCGGGATAGGCCGCCTTCAGCCGATCCTGAAGCACCGCCATGCGGGGCGACGGGGTCTTGGTGAAGAACTGGGTGCCGAGATAGACGAACGGCGCGTTGGTGGTCGGATTCTCCATGTTCTTGTAGGCCGCGATCAGATGGCGCGGCTGCAGATCATGGGCGCCGAGGCCGAAGATCGCGGTGGTGAGCTTCGGCAGTTTGTCGATCGGCGGAATCCCGGCATGGCGGACGCCGTCGGCGTTTTCGCGTGCCTTGCACAGCGCCTGCGTGACGAATTGCGTCAGCGCGGTGACTTCGGAGCGCTCCAGCACGGTGACGGCCTTCTTGCCGGCCAGCGCGGCGACCAGTTCGGCCTCCGGGAACGGCTGCAGCAGCTTGATCGCCACCACGCCGACCTTCTTGCCCTGGCTGCGCAGATAGGTCGCGACCGCCTCGGCGTCGTCGGTGACCGAACCGAGACCGACCAGAACGGTGTCGGCGTCGTCGCACATATAGGTCATCACCGGTCTGTATTCGCGCCCGGTCAGCGCCGAAAATTCCGCCATCGCCTCGTTGACGAAGCGTGGCACCGCATTGGCGAAATGGGTGCGGTGATCGACGGCGCCGGCCTGGAAGTCGGGCTGGTTCTGCACGCCGCCAGTGAGGCCCGGATTGTCGATATCGACCAGCGCCGGCACCAGCTGCCGCGTGCCCTTTTCGGGCGCGTTGATCCACTGCCGCTTCCATTGGCCGCGCAATTCTTCCGGCACGTAGTCCAGCGTCGCGCCGATCAGCGCGCCGTCATTGTCGGATTCGATGGCGTCGGCATGGCTGTCGAGATGCAGCTTCAGCTTGGTCAGGTCGCAGGCGATGAAATCGCCCTCGTGCCGCGCCAGATATTGCTTGAGCTGGAACACGCGGCCCTTGGCGCCGAACAGCATCTCCTGCGCCACCGTCGGGCATTTGATCCGGCCGGCGGGATCGCCGAGGAATTCGCGCAAGAGCTCTGGCTCCGGCATCAGCGCTTCGCTCAGCATGTGGCTGGTGGCAAAGCCGTCCATCGCATTGGCGACCGGGATCAGCGAGGTGGCGCTGACTTTATAGGAGATCGCCGCGAGGTCGGCGGCCTCCTGCGGATTGGCGCCGAACAGGATGGTGTAGCCCGACGACAGCAGCGCGTAGACGTCGTCATGGCCGGCCATCACATTGAGCGAATGCTTCGACACGACGCGGGCGGCGACCTGCAACACGAAGCCGCCGACCTTCTTGCCGACAGTGACGTAATGCGATTCCAGCCCGTACAGGATGCCCTGGCTCGACGAGGCGTTGGAGACGAACTTGCCCCCGGTCAGCGCGGCGCCGAGCGCGCCGGACTGCGCCGAATGCTCGCCCTCGGGCTCGAAGAAGAACGGGTGCTTGCCCCAGACGTTACAGCCGCCGGCGGAGCGGAACGCCTCATAGATTTCCGAAATCTCGGTCGAAGGCGTGATCGGATAGCCGATGACGCCGCCGCAAACGTGGCCCATGACCTGCGCGACCGCGCCATTGCCGTGGATGACGCTGGGAAGACCGGGATATTTTGCGTTCATGTGCTGTCCGTCCGTGTTTCAACCGCTCGAGCCCGCGGTTCGTCGCTTTGAGAGGCGGGAAATGCATCGACAGCCAGGGCTGCTGCGTCACGCGGCGGCCGGTCCACCGATCTCGATTTTCAGATTTGACCGCATGCGAACCAGTCGGGCCTGCTGGCCGAGCCTCCGCCAAGTTGTGCAGCGCAGTAGCACGGGGGAAATACCGCCGATTTGATGCGCATCAAAAGCGAAGAATTACCCGCGGTTCGCGCAATAAAATTTCCCTCGGCGCGGATTCCATTGCGGCTCGTGCCAATGCGCGCCGACCAGGCGCTGGGTCTCGATGCTGCGAAGGGGGTATTTGCCGGCGTCCAGAATTGCGTTATATAGATAAGCTACATGACGTGAGGGCTACGCCCGTGACCTTTGATTCCCAATGCGATCTCGCCGCGCTGGTGTATGAGCCGGATCAGGATCCCGATCGGGTGTTGCGCGATTTCGCAGCTGCCCTGGATCGGCAGGGCGCCCGCGCGGTCGGTCTGGTGCAGTTCGGCCACCGCGAAGCAGGTTCGAAGCGGCTGTCCGCGCTGCTGTTGCATTCGGGCGAACAGCTGCCGCTGTTCCAGGACCTCGGGCCGATGGCGACGGGATGCCGGCTCGATACCGGCCGCCTGATCGACGCCGGCATGCAGGTCGCCGGCGCCATCGACGCCGGCGCCGATCTGCTGATCGTCAACCGCTTCGGCCGCCTGGAGCGCGAGGGCAAGGGATTGAGCTATCTGATCGACCGCGCGCTCAGCGCCGATATGCCGGTGGTGATCGCGGTGCCAAGCGGACGCTTTGACGACTGGATCAAATTCGCCGACGGCATGAGCGTCCGGCTGCGCTGCGACGCCGATGCGCTGGCGGCGTGGTGGGCTTCGCTGTCGGCCCGCGGCCGCGGCATCGGGCGGCCTCACATTACTTATTGCGACGCGCTGAAATGAGATGCGGAACGTGATCGGGCGGCGCGTTTCCGCGTCGCCCGATCACGCCTGCTAATGATGATCAGTCGATGGCGACCAGAACGTCGGAGGCCTTGACCACCGCCATTGCCTGCTTGCCCTTGGCGAGCTGCAATTCGTCGACCGCCTCGTTGGTGATCGAGGCTGTCACGATCGCGCCGCCGCCGATGTCGATCCGGACATGCGAGGTGGTCGCGCCCTTGATGACGTCGACGATGGTCCCCTTGAGCTGGTTGCGGGCACTGATTTTCATCATTGGATACTCCGTTGGATTTTGGCCGGCTTTGCCGTGCGAGTTCCGTTGTATAGAGTGACTATATGACCCTTGCGAGCCCTCCCTTTGGACCCGCGGCGCCCGGATCAGGCAGCCATCGTGTTGGCAGCGCGTCGGATCAGGGCGACGGCGCCGCGTCGCGGGCATGGTTCTGCAGGTAGGATTGCAGCAGAGCGACCTCGTCCTGATTCAGCGGCGTCAGTCGCCGCATCGCATTGATATGGCCGATCCAGTCATTGGCGCTGGCGTATTGCGGCGGATGCAGTGCGTGGCATAGCGTGCAATTGTCGTCATTGATCTGCGCCGCGATCCGCCAAAGCGGCGCGACCGAGGTGACGAAGCCGCCGGCCTTGCTCCAGAGCTGGAGCCGGACGCGGGTCCAGACCTCGTCGGAGCCGGGATCGGTCAGGGTATCCAGCGCTTCGACGCGCGCCACCGCTTGCTCCGACAGCGTCGCCAGCAACACCCGCTGGCCCTGGCGCCGATACATCAGTTCCGGCGAGCCCTCGCGTTGCCAGCCGGTGATCGTCAGGCGAAGCGCATCGCCGGCGATGGCCCGTACCGTCACGGCCGCCGCCGGCGCCAATTCGCCGTCGGGACCGGCGGCGTCGCGGGCCAGCCGGAACTGAATCGGCGCGATGGCGTAGAGCGTGGCGCCGACCGCCGGCGTCAACGCCGCGGCGGCGGCGGCGAGTGCGGCGAATGCCGCGCGATGGTCGGCATTGATGTCGGGGAGGTGATGCGCGATGCCCTTGTGGCAGTCGATGCAGGTCTTGCCAGCCTTCATCGCCGCCGCCATCGCGGTCGCGGCCTTGGTGCTCTGCTTGTGGAAGTCCATCGCCGCGAAGGAATGGCAGTTGCGGCATTCGCGGCTGTCATTGGCCCGCATCCGGTCCCATTCGCGGCGCGCCAGCCGGTGGCGCCTGGCCTCGAATTTTTCCCGTGTATCGATGCTGCCGGCCGCCCAGTGATACAGCTCCTTGGTGGCCATCACCTTGCGCGCCAGCTTGTGGCTCCAGTCGCGCGGAACATGGCAATCCGAACAGATCGCCCGCACGCCCGAGGCGTTCCGATAGTGCGCCGTGGTCTTGTACTCGGCGAACACATTGTCGCGCATCGCGTGGCAGGAGGTGCAGAATTCCAGGCTGTTGGTGGCCTCCATCACGATGTTGAAGCCGCCCCAGCCGACCACGCCGGCACCGGCCGCCAGCACCAGCGCCGCCAGCGGCCAGCGCCGGCGCGATCCGAACCAACCGAAATGCATGATCATTCCTCGCCGCGATGCGACGGCCGCTGCGGCCGGGCCAACGCAAGGAGGCAGCCGGCGCCGCCGCCGTCTGCCCCCGATGTTGTGCGCCTTTGGCGGCGGCGTGTCGTGCCGAACGCCTCAGTTGAACGGGTGCGGCGGCTCGGTCTTGTCGGTCGACGGCGGCAGGATCGGCAGCTTGAAGTCGGGCTGATCGCCGGTCAGCGTCTTCAGAAAGGCGACGATCTTGGCGTTCTCGGCCGGGGTGAACTTCTTGCCGAGCTGGATCCGGCCCATGATATCCACCGCCTTGGATAGGGTGCCGGCCTCGCCGTCATGGAAGTAGGGATAGGTCAGCTCGACATTGCGCAGCGTCGGCACCTTGAAGTTGAAGCGATCCGCCTCTTCCTTGGTGACGGCGATGCGTCCCTCGGCCCGGTTATCCGATTGGTACGGCTCGACCACCCCCATCTTCTGGAACGTATTGCCGCCCACCGCCGAGCCGTTATGGCAGGCGGTGCAGCCGGAATCCTTGAACAATTCGTAGCCGGCCAGTTCGGTCGGGGTGATCGCCGTCTTGTCGCCCTTCAGCCATTTGTCGAACCGCGAATTCGGCGTCACCAGGGTTTCCTCGAAGGCGGCGATCGCGCGGGTGGCTTCCTCGATGGTGATCTTGTCGTTGCCGAAGGCCGACTTGAACTCCTCGACATAGCCCGGCACCGAGCTCAGGAACGCGATCGCCAGGTCATGGGTGAAGGCCATTTCGCCGGGGTTGGCGATCGGGCCGCCGGCCTGGTCCTGCAGCGTCAGGGCGCGGCCGTCCCAGAATTGCGCGACGTTCAGGCTGGAATTCAGCACCGTCGGGGCGTTGATCGGACCCTTGTTCCAATTGTGCCCGATCGAGGTTTTCAGATTGTCGGTGCCGCCCATCGACAGGTTGTGGCAGGAATTGCAGGAGATGAAGCCGGATTTCGACAGCCGCGGATCGAAGAACAGCTTCTTGCCGAGCTCGACGAGCTTCGGATTCTTGACCACCGCCGGCACGATCGGCGAGATCGGCTCGTCGGCGGCGCGGGTGATGAGGCAGGTCGACAGCAGCAATGCCGTCGACAGAGTGAGCGCTGTTGCCAGCGGCGCAAGCTTGTTGGTTGTCATGGCAATCCCCAATGGCGGGCGAGGCTGCTTGCCGCTCCATTGGGAGCTGTGCAGCCGCCCGTGGCTCCTGGATAGTGAAAGCAATTCTCAAATCCATTGACTTAGATCAATTCTAAGTCGCAACAGCGTTTCCGCGGCGTCGTACCAAAGCGGCATTGCCCGATCGATCTTCACGTTATATAGAATGGCTATATGACGCAGCAAACGCTCCCGATCGAAGCCACCGTGACGCTTGGCAGCAAGGATGTCGCCAGCGTCGGGCGCGAGCGCATCCGCTTGCTGCAGGCGGTGGCGCGCGAGGGCAGCATCACCGCCGGCGCCAAGGCGGTCGGGCTCAGCTACAAGGCGGCCTGGGACGGGCTCGATGCGATGACCAACCTGTTTGGCCAGCCGCTGCTCGAAACCCGGACCGGCGGCAGCAAGGGCGGCGGCGCCGCTCTGACGCCCACGGGATTGCGGGTGATCGAGGCGTTCGGCCGGCTCGAGGCCGAAATGGCGCGGGTGTTTCGCAGCCTCGAGCCCGATCTCGCCGGCTCCGGGATCTCTCCCTTCAATCTCGTCTCCGGATTTTTCATGAAAACCAGCGCCCGCAACGCCCTTCGCGGCACCGTCACGGCGATCCAGTCCGATACGCTCAGCGCCGAAGTCGCAGTCGCGGTGTCGGACGACACCACGATCTACGCGATGCTCACAAGCGAGAGCGTGCGCAGCCTCGGGCTGTGCGTCGGCCGCGAGGCGATCGTGCTGATCAAGGCGCCGTTCGTGCTGATCTCGCCAGGCGATGTGGTGCCGCTGGTCTCGGCGCGCAATTGCGTGCGCGGCGTGGTCCGGCGCGCCGATATTTCCGCTGTCAATGCCGAGATCGTGCTCGACATCGGCGGCGACAAGACGCTGGCCGCCTCGATCACCGCGCGCAGTGCCGCCGATTTGAAGCTTTCCCCCGGCGATCCGGCCTGCGCGTTGTTCGACGCCGCGCACGTCATCGTCGCCATCGACTAGCAAAGGAGTCCGATCGTGAGATCTTTGAAACTACTGCGCCTCGTCGCCATCGCTGGCGCTGCCTGCCTGGCCGCCGGCAACGCCTTCGCCGCCTCCACCAACGTCGCCGTCGCCGCCAATTTCACCGACGCCGCCAAGGAGATCGCGGCGGCCTTCAAGCAGAAGACCGGCCATGAGGCGGTGCTGAGCTTCGGCTCCAGCGGGCAGTTGTTCACCCAGATCAATCAGGACGCGCCGTTCCAGGTGTTTCTGTCGGCCGACGCCGCGCGCCCGGAGAAGCTTGCCGACAGCGCCCCCGGCGTCGCCGGCAGCAACTTCACCTATGCGATCGGCAAACTGGTGCTGTGGAGCAAGGCTCCCGACGCGGTCAAGGGCGAGCAGACCCTGAAGGACGGCAAATTCGCCAAGCTGTCGATCTGCAATCCGGTGGCGGCACCCTATGGGGCGGCGGCGGTGGCGACGATGAAATCGCTGAAGGTCTATGACAATCTCAAGCCGAAGCTGGTCGAGGGCGCCAATATCACCCAGGCCTATCAGTTCGTGCAGACCGGCAATGCCGAGGTCGGCTTCGTGGCGCTGTCGCAGGTCATCAACGACAAGGACGGCTCGCGTTGGGTGGTGCCGCAGAATCTCTACGCGCCGATCCGGCAGGACGCGGTGCTGCTGAAGAAGGGTGCCGACAACGAGGCCGCGACGGCCTTCATGAGCTTCCTGAAGGGACCCGAAGCCCGCGCCATCATCGAGAAATACGGCTACCAAGCCGGCGAGCGCAGCTGAACTGGCTTGAGTTAAACAAGCCGCCGCGCGCACGGTCCACCTCTCCCATAGGGAGAGGTCGGATTGCGCAGCAATCCGGGTGAGGGGTTACAAGCCAACGAGATCGTATCCCCTCACCGCAATCTCTCCACATCTAAAAGCGCGCGCACCGCCCGTTGAGCTACGTTGAGGTATTGAGACTCACTCGAACTCGGAAAATCGAAGGTCAATGGGCGGACTTCCCGACGACATCTGGCAGCCGGTGCGGCTCACCATCGAGCTTGCGGCGATCACCACGGTCATCCTGCTGGTCATCGGCACGCCGATCGCGTGGTGGCTGGCGCGGTCCAAGGCGCGGTGGAAGGAAGGCGTCGCCGCGGTGGTGGCGCTGCCGCTGGTGCTGCCGCCGACCGTGCTGGGCTTCTATCTTCTGGTGCTGCTGGGGCCGGACGGGCCGGGCGGCGCCCTGGCCAATCTGTGGGGCGGCCGCACCCTGGCCTTCACCTTTGCGGGCCTGGTGATCGGCTCGGTGATCTATTCGATGCCGTTCGTGGTGCAGCCGATCCGCAATGCCTTCGCGGCGATCGGTGATCGGCCGTTGGAGGTCGCCGCGACCTTGCGGGCCTCGCCGACACGGGCATTCTGGACCGTGGCGATCCCGCTGGCGCGGCCGGGCTTCTTGTCCGGCGCCGTGCTCGGCTTCGCCCACACCGTCGGCGAATTCGGCATCGTGCTGATGATCGGCGGCAATATTCCCGGCTCGACCAAGGTGCTGAGCGTGGCGATTTACGACTATGTCGAAACCTCGCAATGGCGTGAGGCCAGCATTCTGGCCGGCGGCATGGCGGTGTTCGCCTTCGTGGTGATCCTCACCATGATGCTGCTGGAGAAGCGTACCGCACGGATCCGCGGATGAGGGCGATCGCACCCCGTCAGATTCGCGCGCAATTTCGCGGTCAGCTCGGCGGCTTTCAGCTCGACGCCGCATTCAGCGTGCCGGCCACCGGCATCACCGGCCTGTTCGGCCCATCCGGCTGCGGCAAATCCTCGGTGCTACGCTGCCTCGCCGGTCTGCAGCATTTGCCCGGCTCGTTCTGCGAGGTCGATGGCGAGATCTGGCAGGACGATGAAACCTTCCGGCGGCCATTCGAGCGGCCAATCGGCTATGTGTTTCAGGAAGCCAGCCTGTTCGCCCATCTGTCGGTGCGGGCCAATCTGCTCTATGGCGCGCCGCGCGGCGCGCAAGCGGCGCCCGGCGCGATCAGCTTCGACGAGGTGATGGAACTGCTCGGGCTCGAGCGCTTGCTGCCGCGCTCGCCGCAGAATCTCTCCGGCGGCGAGCGCCAGCGGGTGGCGATCGGCCGTGCCTTGCTGTCGCAGCCGAAGCTGCTGCTGATGGACGAGCCGCTGTCGGCGCTGGACCGGCTGACCAAGGACGAGATCCTGCCGTTCCTGGAGCGGCTGCATGAGCGGCTGGCACTGCCGGTGATCTATGTCAGCCACGACATCGCCGAGATCGAACGCCTCGCCGATCATCTGATCCTGATGCAGGCCGGCCGGGTGCTGGCGTCGGGGCCGCTGCACGATCTGCAGAGTGATCCGTCGCTGCCGCTGGCGAGCGCGCGC
The DNA here is from genome assembly GCF_033001325.1 of Rhodopseudomonas sp. BAL398. Classification (NCBI taxonomy): domain Bacteria; kingdom Pseudomonadati; phylum Pseudomonadota; class Alphaproteobacteria; order Hyphomicrobiales; family Nitrobacteraceae; genus Rhodopseudomonas; species Rhodopseudomonas sp. BAL398. The sequence goes on along the minus strand of NZ_CP133111.1, from coordinate 3,778,345 downwards.
GACGCTGCGGTGAATTTCGACGCCACGGTGGAAAGCCACGATTCCGTCTACGGCTTGCTGACGCTGCGGATCGACGGCGGCCATCTGCTGGTGCCGGCGCCGGCGCTGCCGATCGGCGACCGCCGCCGGGTGCGCATCGCCGCCGGCGAGGTCAGCCTGGTCCGGCAGCCGCCCTATCGCACCTCGATCCTGAACGCGCTGCCGGCGCGCATCGTCGCCCATTCGCCGATCGGTCCCAGCGAAATCCTGGTGGTGCTGGCGCTCGGCCCGCAAGGCGAGGGCGCCAAGTTGCTGGCGCGGGTGACGCGGCGGTCCTGGGATCATCTCGAACTCGGCGAAGGCGTCGACGTCTACGCCCAGGTCAAGGGCGTCGCTCTGGCCCCTGAGCGCGGCGCTGCGGGCGATCGCGATCCTGCGATGCGCTGAGCGCGCGGCGTCCGCGCTCCCTTGCCCGGCATGAACTTCGCATTGTCGGATCTGCGGTCGGCGCCGCCGCGCCGCGGCCCGCCGATCGTTATGCAGCTACCAATTATCGGACTGTCAGCTTGCTACGCGGCTGTGGTGATGAAGGGGAACCGACAATGTCGTTCGAAGTCATTCAATCCAGCTTGGTCGAATCCGCCTTGATCGCGGCGGTTCGCGGCGGCCCGGGCACGCCCGCCGCCGACGTGCTGACCGCCTTCGCGCTGCGGCGCAAAGCCGAAGGCGTGCGGATCGTCGGCGTCATCGTGCCGCCGGAGGAGACCGGCCATGTTCCGCCCCATCCGCCCGGGAATAGTCATGGCGAAGGCCATGTACAGGATCACGGCGGCCACCCGAATTGCGAGTGTCGCAGCGAATTGCTCGATATCGCTACCGGCGATCGCTACGCGATGCATCAGAATCTCGGCTCCGGCTCGCAGGCCTGCAATCTGAATTCGTCATCGCTGGCGCTGGCGTCCGGCGCGGTCGAGCGCGCCATCGCGCAAGGCCCCGAGCTGGTGGTGCTGAGCCGGTTCGGCGGGCAGGAAGCGACACGGGGTGGCTTGATGGCGGCGTTCCAGGCCGCGGTCGCCGCCGGCGTTCCGGTGGCCTGCGTGGTAACGCCGAAGGCGGACGAGGTCTGGGCGGATTTCGCGCAGGGGCTGTCGGTGTCGCTGCCGGCCGAGGGCGAGGCGCTGGACGCCTGGTGGCGCGCTCAGGCCCGCGGCCGCCACGCGGCGTGACCGGCCAATGATCCCGCCGCTGATCCGCGCCACACGCCGAAGCGGCACCGCGCCGGAACAGAATTGCCGCCCTCCGCCACCACGCGCTCGACGGCTGCCTGGATGTTGTCGCGCCCGATCAGCACGCGTTGACACTCGTACGACTGGGACGGAACCCGCGGCGTGGCGGTGGCCAGGATTGTGGCGCCGACTGCGCTTGGATTCGGCGCCTGACCGTCCTGGATTTGCGCACTCAGCAGGAGCCCGGCGATGCCTGACACCAGCGCGGCGGAGTAATTCGACCCGGTCCGATAGGCAATGCCGCCTTCCAGCTCGGCGCCCATCAGATTCGATCCCGGCACCATGATGCCTTGGTCGATGAGGGCGCGACGCCCGGCGTCGGCCAACAATCGGCCGGACTTGTCGATCGCACCGATCGGCAGGATGGTCCGGGTGTCGCCGAAAGCGCCGCGAAGATCGGTGCAGCCGTCGCCGGCCGCGACGATCAGGACATTGTGCCGGTCGCACAGGGCGACCGCCTCGGCAAGCGCCGCGGCTGGCCTCAGGCCCTGCTGCAACAGGCCGCCACTGACGTGGATGATGTGAGCCCCGTGTTTGACCGCCAGGGTGATGGCGTGCGCCAGTTCCCGGTCGGAGCAGCCGCGCCGATCGTCGCGGAAAATCGGGATCACCAGCCCGCGACACAGCGGTGCCAGGCCCTCCGCGGAGCTGCAGGGCTGCCCGAAGATCAGGCTGGCGATGTGGGTTCCTTGCGCGGTCGCCCGGCCATCGGCCGCACCCGCCGCAGCGGTCGTCTCCAGCGGGGTCAGCCGCGCGCCGCGAAAGCAATCATGGGTGCGATCGACCGGCCCGTCCAACACCGCGATCGTGACGGCCGGATCGCCCCCGCCAAAAGCGAACAGGATGTCCTGCTGAAATGCTGCCCCCGCAACGCCTGCCATATTGCCTCGCTCATACCGGCTGCCGATTCGTCAGATACGTTCAAATCATTCGTCGTCGTTGAACCTGCTCGGTTCATCACTAGGCTTACGCGCAGGGCCGGCTCATCCTTCATTGCTCTGGCCGCCTCGTTGTTGAGGAACAGCAATCACTTAACTTTCGCCTTTGCGATGCCCTGCGTCTGCGCGGTGACGCGCGACCAGCGTGAAAATCTCGTGATTGCTACGTGAAAAATGCTATTCTCAGCGGCAGCAGGGGATGTCTGGTGATGGGGACCAAGGAATTGCGCTTCGCGCTGAATCTCGAGGGGCCGTTTCAGTTTTCAACATCGGACGGCGATCGTATCGAGATACCTAGTAAGAAGGGCGTCGCCTTGGTCGCCATGCTGGCGATGTCCAAGGAGGGCGAGCGGACGCGCGGCTGGTTGCAGGACAGGCTTTGGCGGAACCGCGGCCCAGCCGAGGCGGCAGGGAGTTTGCGCCGCGAATTGTCCAATCTGCGCAAATGCCTCAATGCCGGGGCCGAGCCGCTGCTGATCTGCGAACGTGATCGGGTGCGACTTCGGCTCGATCTGATCGATGTCGATGCGCTCAATCGGACGCAGGATACAGGCCGCTCGGACGAATTTCTCGAAGGATTCGATATTCCGGGCGAAAATGGGTTCCGCGGCTGGCTGTGTGAGCAGCGGTTGGCGCTGGCGCGCGCGCCGCAGCTGGCGCCGTCGCCAGCGGACGTGTCGCGGGCGGCGCCCCGCGCCCTGGGTCCGCTGCCGAGCTACATCGTCGATACGTCGCAGCCGGTGCTTGGCTTCGAGGGTAACCATGCCATCGCGGTGTTGCCGTTCGGCAATCTCACCGGTGACGAAGAACATGACTACCTCGCCGAAGGTATCAGTGAGGAGCTGATTGGAGGCCTGTCGCGGATTCGCTGGCTGCCGGTGATCGCCCGCAATTCAAGCTTTTCATTCGCCGATTCCGTCGACCGCAAGTTCGTCGGCCAAAGGCTCGGCGCCAAATATCTGCTGGAAGGCCATCTGTATCGCGCGCACGACTCCTACGGGATCTCCGCCAGCCTATCGGAGTCGGTCACTGGCTATGCGATCTGGTCGCGGCGCTTTCCGCTGGCGTCGCCGACATCGCGCGAGGCGCTCGAGCAATTCGTCAACGAACTGGTGGCGCATCTCGGCACCCGGATCGAACACGCCGAGCAGACCCGCACCCGCGCCAAGCGGCAGGACAGCCTCGGCGTCAACGACCTGATCTGGCGCGGGCGCTGGCATATGAACCGGCTGACCCGCGCCGATTCCGAGATGGCGCAGAAGCTGTTCGCCGAGGCGCTGGCGCTCGATCCGGAATCGCCCGAAGCGCTGATCCAGGCGACGGCGGCGCTGGGCTGGGCGATCTGGGCCGGCCGGCAGCCGCAGGAACAGATCCTGCGGATGCGCAAGCTGGCGCAGCAGGCCACTTTGGCCGATCCCGATGATGGCCGCGGCTTCATGCTGGCTGGCATCGCCGAAATGTGGCTGCGTCACCCGCTGCAGGCCAAGGTGCTGCTGCAACAGGCGATCGCGCTCAATCCCAGCCTGATGCTGGCGCACGCGCAACTCGGCGGCAGCTATAATCTGATCGGCGAGGCCGAGCCGGCGATTGCCCATCTCAAGGCGGCGCTGCGGCTGAGTTCGAACGACCCGCATATGTTCTATTCGCTCGGCGAATTGGCGATGGCCTATACGCTGCTGAGCCGATGGGACGACGCGATCGAGCATGCCGATCACGCGCTGGCGCGGCGCCCGGCCTATTGGTATGCGCATGTGATCAAGATCAACGCCGTGGCGCGCAGCGGTAATATCGCGGCGGCGCGGCTCGCATTCGACGAGTTGGTTGCCGCCAAGCCGAATTTTTCCAAGCAATATATCGACTGGCTGCCGTTTTTTGATCGCGGGTGGATTGACCATTTGGTCGAAGGCCTGAGAATGGCCTCGGGGCGCCGGAGCGATTGGTTGACCGGTCAGGAGAGCTCCACGCCGTATTTGCAGACCTAGAGCGTTTTCGAGCGAAGTGGATACCGGTTCGCGTGAAGAAAACGTGTCAAAACAAGAATCTAGAGCTCCGGTTCTGATCTATCAGAACCGGAATTGCTCTAGCCGTTTTTCAGAATTGCTTTGAGGTGATCGATGTTCACGCTCAAGTATTATGACGCGATCAAGAAGGCCCAATCCGACACCGCCGCCTCGCCACCCGCACCAATCACTCCGTTCGATCTCGACGATCTCGGCGCCGATACCACGTTCAGGCGCTGGAGCTCATGGGCGTTCGGCTACCTGATGCGCGCCGCGCTCTATCTGTTTCGCCGCTACTGGCCCAATCCGCGGTTCGGCCGCCTCGTCATCGTCAGCCGCGACAGCGACGTTCGGCAGGTGCTGGCGCAGCCCGATCTGTTCGAGGTGCCCTACGGCCTGGAGATGACCGAGCTCGCCGGCGGCACCAATTTCGTGCTCGGGCTCGAAGGGCAGCCACACGATGCGCAGAACGCGGTGATCCGCAGCGTTTTGCAAAAATCCGATCTCGATCGCATCCGGCAATTGGCCGCGCATTACAGCAACATCCTGATCGACGCCTCGGGCGGCCGGATCGACGTGATGAAGGATCTGCTGACGCGGGTCGCCACCGAGACCTGCTGCGCCTATTTCGGCCTCAAGACCGACGATCCGGACGCCTTCGCCCAATGGGCGATGTCGATCTCGGCGCTGCTGTTCGCCGATCCGTTTGGCAATGCGGCGACGCGCCGGCTCGCGCTCAACGGTTCGGCGCAGATCCGCCTGGTGATCGACCGCGCCATCGCCCGCGTCGAGCAAAGTCCGGAGACCGACACGGTGGTCGGTCGGCTGGTCGCGCAGCGCCGCGACGGCGCCGTGACCGATGACCAGATCCGCGCGATCCTGGTCGGCCTGGTCACCGGCTTCATTCCGACCAACACGCTGGCGGCCGGCAAGATCCTCGACGAGCTGCTGCGCCGGCGCGACGTGTTCAAGGATGCAATCGGCCGCGCCCGCGCCGATGACCGTGACGGTCTCGAAGCGATCCTGCTCGAAGCCGCGAGACTCAATCCGGCGCTGGCGCCCGGGCAGTGGCGCTACGTGCGCGAGGACGGCGTGATCGCCCACAACACGCCGCGGCAGCGCCGGGTCCGCGCCGGTGACGTGCTGATGGTGGCGACGATGTCGGCGTTGCGCGATCGCGAGGTCTTCGTATCGCCCGGCGTATTTCGCGCCGATCGGCCGAACCGCTCCAGCCTGATGTTCGGCGACGGCGCCCATGCCTGCCTCGGCATGCATGTGGCGATCGCGCAGATCGGCGAAGTGTTCCGCGTGCTGCTGGCGCAGCCGGGGCTGCGACGCAGCGCCGGCCGCGATGGATCGATCGGCTGGGTCGGCCCGTTCCCGCGCCGGCTCGACATGGAATTCGAGCCGCGGCTGGCGCCGGCGAGCCAGAGCATGATCGTGATCTGCGCGCCGTTGCGCCCGCGGACCGATCGCGAACAGCTGCGCCGGCAGATCAAGGCGCTCGGCAATCCGGCGCGGCCTGACATCGTGGCGACGCTGCAGGCCACGGGGATCGTGCATTTTGCCTCGTTGTCGCTGGTCGATATCGGCGAGCCGGAGGCGGCGGCGCCGCATCTGCTGCTGGAGCTGAACGCCGACGGCTCGACCGCGGCGGCGATTGCCACCGTCGCCGCGGCGGCGCAGTCCTGGCTGGCGCCGGTGTTCGCCCATGCCGATGCCAGCGCCGGCACGCCGCTGGTCGAGCTGCTGAACCGGCATGTGCTCGATCTGCAGACCCGCCCGTGGAACGCGATCGGGCTGAATTTCAACGGCACGCCGGAATTCGCCGTCGCCGATATCGCGCGCCAGGCCGAGCTCGCCGATTTCGCCGAGGATGCGCTCGAGGATTATCTGGAGAACCACGCCTGCCTCGGCAGCCGCGCCATGCTGGCGCTGGATTATGTCCGCAAGCTGATCCGTCAGGACGACGAGCTCAAGCGCGTCATCGCGCGCAGCGACGAACCGCGCAAGCAGCAGATGCAGGCACTGATGGCGCGCGGCGCGGTGTTTGCCGACTATCTGATCCGGCCGAGCCGGCGGCGCCTGGCGATCTCCGACTGGGTCGATCGCAGCGGCACCGAAGCATTGGCGTCGCTGCTGTCGTCGCCGACCTTCCGCTGGATCGGCGCGATCCTGATCGCCGCGGTGCTGATCGCGAGCCAGGCGATCTATGGGGCGATCGATCCGTTCTCGGACGATGCGTCGGCCGGGCGTCTGGCGCTGGCGGTGGTCGGCGGCCTGCTGCTGGTGCTGCTGAAACTCGCGGTCCTGGTCGGGCTGTTCCTGCTGGTGCTGCGCTATTACGAAAACAAGGACGTGCCGGACAATCGCGATCCGGATCTCGACGCCGTCAAGGCGATCGCCGCCAGTGAGAATCATCCGGGCTTTGCGCAGAACCACATCACCGCGGTCACCGCGCTGAAGCCCGGCTGGTTTCGCAAGCTGACGCTGGCGCTGTCGCTATGGGGCATCAAGCAGCTGGTGACGCATTGGTACCGTCCCGGCTTCGTGCTCAATATGGGCACCATCCACTACGCCAAATGGTTCAGGCCGCCGGGCACCGACAAGCTGATCTTTCTCGCCAATTACGACGGCAGCTGGGAAAGCTATCTGGAAGATTTCGTGATGAAGGCCCATGCCGGGCAGTCGGCGGCGTGGAGCAACGGCGTTGGCTTTCCGAAAACCCGCTTCTTGATCCTCGACGGCGCCCAGGATGGCGACCGCTTCAAGCGCTGGGTGCGGCGCCAGCAGAGACCGACGCAATTCTGGTACAGCCGCTTTCCTGAACTGACCACCGACCAGATCCGCCGCAATGCGGTGATCCATGACGGGCTGGCGCGGGCCTCGACCGACACCGCGGCCCGCGCCTGGCTCGATGGCTTCGGCTCGATGACGCGGCCGGACTATTCGATTGAAACCCCGGAGGTGCAGTCGCTGGTGTTCCGCGGCATGGGCGAGATGAAATACACCGCCACCGCGCTGCTGCGGCTGCCGGCCGATCGCGCGGCCTGCACCGTCTGGCTGCGGGCGATGATGCCGGAACGCGCGCTGTCGTCCGATCCGGCGGCGGGGGTGGCAGAGCCGCAGGTCGGCCCAATCGCCTTTGGCGACCATCCTTTCACCGGGACGGATGACGACAAGGTCGCGAGCTTCATCGCCTTCTCGGCGGCGGGGTTGGCCAGGCTCGGGCTCAAGCGCGACACCCCGAGCGACGGGCTGTCGACCTTCTCCGGCGCCTTCAATATCGGCATGGCCAACCGCGCCAATGTGCTGCGCGATGTCGGCCCATCGGTGCCGCGAAGCTGGATCTGGAGCGACGCAGCGCAAGACGGCGCCGATATCGCGGTGGATGCCGCGCTGTTCGTCTATGGCAGGTCGCCGGCGGCCTGCCGCGCGGCGCTCGACGGCCACGCCAAGCTGCTCGGCGGCCGCGCTGCCTTCCTGCACATTGTCGAGACCGAGCCGGTCACCGTCGCGGCCAACAAGGACAGGGAGCCGTCGCTGGGCTATGAGCATTTCGGTTTCGCCGACGGCATTTCGCAACCGGTGATCAAGGGCACCCAGCGCTCCGCCAAGGGCGCGCCGCCGCGCGACATCGTCGAGCCCGGCGAATTCATTCTCGGCTATCGCAACAATCAGGGCTACTACCCGCCGAGCGCCACGGTGGCGAGCGCCTCTGATCCGGCCAATCATCTGCCGATCCTGCCGGACGCGTTCCCGACCCGGTTTCCGAATTTCCGCTCCGATACGCCGACCGCGGCGGTGCGCGATTTCGGTCGCAACGGCACCTTCCTGGCGATCCGCCACATGGTGCAGGATGTCGAAGGTTTTGCCGCCTTCACGCAGGCCAAGGCCAAGGAGCTTGCGAAGTATCGCGACCTGTCGGCGGTGGTCGGCGAGAACCCGAGCGCCGACTGGGTCGCGGCGAAGCTGATGGGACGCTGGCGTGACGGCGTGCCGCTGGTCGATCAGCCCAATTCGAAGAGCTTCAACACGCGTCGCCAGAAATCCCGTCTCGATCAGGATGAGCCCTATGACCGCGACAATGATTTCTCCTATGGGGAGGACGACCCGCAGGGGCTGCATTGCCCGTTCGGCGCTCATATCCGCCGCGCCAATCCGCGCGACAGCCTGCAGCCCGGCGACCCGACCCAGCAGCAGATCACCGCCCGGCACCGGCTGCTGCGCCGCGGCCGCTCCTATCAGATCCCGCCGGGCGCGCCAAAAGCCAGCGAAAAGGGCCTGCTATTCGTCGCGGTCTGTGCCGATGTCGAACGCCAGTTCGAGTTGGTGCAGCAAAGCTGGGTGAGTTCGCCGTCGTTCCACGGCCTGTCCGACGAGCCCGACCCGATCATCGCGTCGGCGTCCGGCGATCCGAAAGAGAAGCGGGTATTCACGATCCCGACCCCGGCCGGCCCGCTGACGCTGCACGACATGCAAAGCTACGTCACCGTGCGCGGCGGCGGCTATTTCTTCCTGCCCAGCCGCTCGGCGCTGCAATATCTGATCGATCTGGGGTGAAGGCGAGCCCGGTGCAGCGGTTAACCGCGAGATTCCGGGTTATCTCGCAGCTATCGCTGCTCGATCCCCGGAATGACTGCCGACTTTTTGATCGGGCGAAACACTATTCATTGTGGTCGCTCAAAATGCAGTTGCTCACAATCGGCGTCCGATCCGAGATTTCTTGGTTCAAGCTCGGTCATTCCGGGGCGCGAGGCCGTAGGCCGAGCGAACCCGGAATCTCGCCGCGCGCATGGCGCCGCGGTTAGCCGCAAGATTCCGGGTTATCTCGCAGCTGGCGCTGCTCGATCCCCGGAATGACGCTGATGTTCGGATCGGGCGAAACACTCTTCATGTAGTCGCTCAAAATGCAGTTGCTCACAATCGGCGTCCGATCCGAGATGTCTTGGTTCAAGCTCGGTCATTCCGGGGCGCGAGGCCGCAGGCCGAGCGAACCCGGAATCTCGCCGCCAGCAGGGCGCAGCGGATACTACCAAAGGGCCCGGCCTCTCGTTCGTCATGCCCGGCCTTGTGCCGGGCATCCACGCCTTGAAAGCTGTGCTGGATCAGAGGCGTGGATGGCCGGGACAAGCCCGGCCATGACGCGTGGAGGGGGCGAAACCAAGTGGATGGGTCGAAACCAAACGCCTTGGATATAACCGCAAGATTCCGGGTTATCTCGCAGCTATCGCTGCTCGATCCCCGGAATGACGAGGCAGAGTTGGAATGCGCGCATCGACACGATTGGAAGCAGCCGCGCTGGTCAGCAGCCGCGGCGCTCAGATCTGGGCTGCGACCTGGTGCAGGCCGATGATGCGGGCCAGCGAGCGGACTTCTTGCTTCTGGTCTTCGCGCAGCTGGAACAGCAGCGGCATTGCCGCCGATTTCAACTGCTGGACCTCTTCGCTGTCGGGATCGATCGGCGGCGCGCCCTTGATCGATTTGCCGTGGCGGGAGGCGTGGATCTTGCGGGCGACGGCGCGCAGCGCCTGCTCGACCGAGGGCCAGTAATATTCCTGGGACGACGACAGTTTCAGCCGGCTCTTGATGGCGGCGATCTGCTCGTCGCTGAGCAGGGTGTAGGGCTTTGGCGCCGGCGGCTTGGCGGCGAGTTTCGGGCGCTGCATCGGCAGCGGCGCCACGGCGATCGGCGTGGCGGCTTCGAGGGGGGCTGCGGCTTCGGAGGAGCTAGGCTCGTCGGTCGCGGGCGCCGTGGCTGTCGGCAACACCGGCGCGTCGGGGACCGGCGCCGGCCAATTGGCGGCGCCACCGGCCGCAGCCAGGGCCAGCCGCAGCGGCTCGCGCAGTTCCGGAAAATCCTGCTCCAGCGAGGGCACGGCGGCCGCGGCGGTCGCCACAGGAAGCTTGTCCGCCTTGCCGGCGCGATTTGAGATAGGCTTTTGGTCCGCGGCCAGCTGCATCACCCCGACGGCAGGCAGGCCGTTGCGCGCCAGTACGGTGACGGCGGCGGCGCCGGTCATCAGGAAGCAGGCCAATGCCAGAAGCGTTGCTGTCTTCGTCAAGCTGATCTCCAAGCGCGGTGACGAACCCTTAGGCATATCCATCACAAATGCAGAATAATTATGGCTGAGCACTTGCGAGCGATTCCGAGCGGCGGCCATGGCACGCCGTTTGGAAGCTCACAGCAAAATCATTCGGCATTGGCGCCGGTGGCGCGTCGCGCTGGGTTCCGCCCGGTTCAGGCGGCGACCGCCAGTTCGTAGGCGTCCTGAATGTCGGCGACGATTTCGGAGGCCTCCCACAGCGCGTTCGGCGCGACCCGCTGAATGCTGATGGTCCAATTGCCGCCGCGCCGCGTCCGCGGCGTGCTGACGATTTCGAATTGAACGTTGCGGCAGAGCGGGTGACGCTGCAGCGCGTAGTGAACCCGGGTCCTGATTTCGTCGAGCGTGGCCGGTGTTTTTCCAGAGAACATATCGCTGTCCACTCTGCTGTATGGCTTCATCGAGGCCGGAGCGCCCTCTGACGCGTCGGCGAGGCCGAGCCCCGGCGTCGGTATGTTGGACCCGCTATGGTTAATGGCTTGTTAATTGCGCATGACGGCAGCGCCGCCTTGGGCGCTTCGATCCGCGGCGCGATGCGGCGGACTGCGGCCGGAGACTCAGCGCTTTGCGATGACGAGGTTCTGGATGGCGCGGCCGAAATAGCCGTGGATGTCGCCGAGCTGCGACGCCGCGATGCCGGCACCGTCGGGGCCGAGCCACATCTGCGAATTCAGCAGGATCCAGTCGCCGACCGGCTGGCGAGCGAAATGGACGTTGAGGTCGGCATTGATGAAGGTCCAATGCTTGAAATCAAGGATCGACGAGGTGGCGTTGCTGAAATCGGCGGCGATCACCGCGCGCATCGCCTGCGAGGTCGGCTGGCCCTCGATCAGCGGCCGGTCGGCGCGGTACCAGGTCGCGCCAGGGCCGATCGAGCCGAAGCCGCCGCGCACCTTGCGCAGCGACATTCCGCCGACGAAGGGATTCTGGGTGAAGCTGACATCGAGCGGCGGGCATGCGTCGGGCAGCGGCACGTCGAGCGGCGGATGCACGATCTCGTCCGGCAATTGCTGCGGCTCGATCCTGATCTTCAGCGCCGTGGCGTTGACCACGACCACGCCCTTGGCCAGCAGCTTGACCGCGCAGAGCTGGATCTTGCGGCCCTCGCGCAGCACCTCGGTCTCGAAACTCAGTGGCGCCACCGGCACCGGCCGCAGCAGGTCGACGGTCAGCCGCGCGATCTGCATCGGCCGCGGCGTCGGCATCGCTTCGGCCAGATAGGTCACCAGCGCCGAGGGCGGCGAGCCGTGCTGCATAGTCGGGTGCCAGGGACCGGCGGCGTGCGGACCGGTCATGACGTGTTTGCCGTCGATACGAAACACCGCGTCCATCACTCAATCATTCCCATGCGGCTTGGTGCCCCGGATGCGGCGCACAGCGCCGCTGATCCGCGGTCCTGGTTTTTGCGGCGGTTAAGCGGGGTCCCGGTTCTGCGAAGCGGCACTGCGTGCCGCATCGCGCCCGGGACACGTGGAGAGCGTGAGGTCTCACAACGCCGGATCGATCGCGGCATCGTATTCGCGCTTGAACCGCGCCACCAGCTCGGCCACCGGCACGACCGCCTCGACGCTGCCGATGCCCTGGCCCGAGCCCCAGATTTCCTTCCAGGCCTTCGGCTTGGCGCGCTCGCCCGAGGCGTCGGTGCCGAAATTCATCTTCGACGGGTCGGATTCCGGCAGATTGTCGGGGTCCATCCCGGCGGCGACGATCGAGGGCTTCAGATAGTTGCCGTGCACGCCGGTGAACAGGTTGGAATAGACGATGTCCTCGGCGGTCGAGGTCGTGATCATGTCCTTGTAGCCTGGCAGCGCATTGGCTTCGGTGGTGGCGATGAAGGCCGAGCCGACATAGGCGAAATCGGCGCCCAGCACCCTTGCGGCGCGAATCGCCCGACCATTGCCGATCGCGCCGGACAGCGCAATCGGGCCGTCGAACCAGGCCCTTGTCTCGGCCACGAAGGCGAAGGGCGAGATCTCGCCGGCATGGCCGCCGGCGCCGGCGCAGACCAGGATCAGCCCGTCGGCGCCCTTCTCGATCGCCTTATGGGCGAATTTCTGGTTGATCACGTCGTGGAAGACGATGCCGCCCCAGCCATGCGCGGCCTGGTTCAGCTCCTCGCGGGCGCCCAACGAGGTGATCATCATCGGCACCTTGTGCTTCTCGCACAGCGCCATGTCGGCCTCGAGCCGGTTGTTGGATTTGTGCACGATCTGGTTGACGGCGAATGGCGCCGACGGCCGCTCCGGATGGGCGGCGTCATGGGCGGCGAGCTCCTGCTTGATCTGCGCCAGCCATTCGTCGAGCAGCGCCGCCGGCCGCGCATTCAGCGCCGGAAACGACCCCACGATCCCGGCCTTGCACTGCGCGATCACCAGCTCCGGCACCGAAATGATGAACAGCGGGGAGCCGATCACCGGGATCGACAGGCGGCCTTTGAACAGTGCGGGCATCGACATTCGCAGATTTCCTCATTTTGTTTTTGGCGGCGAGATCGCGGCGACAACAAAGCAAGGGGGCTACCGCGTTGCAAGATGCGATTGCATGAATTCGCAGCATTTGAACGCAAGATCGTCGCCCGATTTCGTGCGCACGCGCCAGGGAATTTCCGGTTCTGATAGATCAGAACCGGAGCTCTAGATTCTTGTTCTGATGCGTTTTCTTCACGCGAACCGGTGACCACTTCGCTCGAAAACGCGCTAGAGCAGGATGACTTATCTTCGAATCGCCATCCCGCTCTAGCTTCTTGTTGGAGCATGATCTTTTCCGAAAACCGGGATCCACTTTTCGGGATCATGCTCTATTGGCACCAGGCGCGGGTGACGAAGCTTTCGGTGCGGCAATCGCCAGGCTGACGCTTGTAGCCCGGGATCAGCAGCTTGGCCGAGCATTTCTCCACCGCGTCGGTGCCCAGACTCTTGCCCTGGCTGTAGCCCTTGGCCTTGCACAGCGCGTCGGCGGCGGCCTTGCAGTCCGGTCCGCCTCGGCTGGATTCCGGGCACTGCACGCGACCGGTCACCAGCGACGGCATTCCGAACCATGACGACGCCCCTGACGGCGATGTCGCGGGGGGAGCGGCCGCAGGAGGCGGTACTGGCGGTAGCGGCCCTGGCGGCGGCGGTGCGGGTGTTGGAGGTGGCGGGCCGGGCGGCGGCGCGGGCGGTGGCTCTGGTGGGGGCGGCACCGGCCGGGGCGGCGGTCCTGGCCTCGCAGGCTGATCGGCTTGTTCGACGGCCCGTTCCGGGTCGGATTTCGGCCGCCCGGTGGCCCAGTTCGGCATCGACAGGCTCGGCATCGAGATGTCGGGCATCAGCGACGACGGATTCTTCAGCAGCTTGCCGATTTCATTGACCAGACCGGGATTCGTCTTTGGCGGCGGAGGCGATGCGGCCTGCTGGGCAGGCTCGGCCGCCGGCGGCGCTGGCTGTGCAAGGGCCGATTGCGGCAGGCCAAGCATCGCAATCAATGCCGCGGCGCTGGCGCGCAGCGGGAGTCGCGCGAATCGCGGTGCCGTGAAAGCGAACATGGCCGCACCGTAGCCCGATGTGCCGGCGCCGAAAAGCGCTACGGGCCACGGCCGAGCGCTTAGACCAGGCGGACCGCGACGACGAAGCCGAGCACCAGCACGATTGCGCCGAGGCCGACCCAAAGCCCGAGCCGCTTTTCGATCTGCTCGCGAATCCACACGCCGTAGCGGTTGAGCAGGATCGCCACCACGAAGAACCGGCCGCCGCGCGCGATCACCGACAATCCGATGAACTGCCAGAAGTTGAAATCGGCGAAACCGGCGGTGATGGTGACCAGCTTGTAGGGGATCGGCGTCAGGCCCTTGAGCAGGATGATCCAGGCGCCCCATTCGGCGTAACCGGCGCGAAACGCCGCGACCTTGTCGCCATAGCCGTAGAACTGGATCACCCAATGCCCGACCGAATCGTACAATAGCGCACCGATCGCATAGCCGACCGCGCCGCCCACCACCGAGGTGACAGTGCACAACCCGGCATAGAGCCAGGCCCGCTCCGGCCGCGCCAGCGACATCGGAATCAGCATCACGTCAGGCGGCACCGGAAAGAACGAGCTTTCGGCGAACGACACCATGCCCATCACCCACAGCGCATAGGGCTTATGGGCGGCGTCGATGCACCAATCGTAGATTTTCCTCAGCATGGCGCGATCAACCATCCTGGCGCGCAATTGTCCATGCCGGGGAGGTGAAATACGCGCAATCGGGGGAGCGCTTAACGCTGCTTGCGCAGGCCGCGGGCGTCGAGCGCGGCAATTGGCCGCCGTTCGGTCGCGCCGGAAGCGGTGTCAGGGCGGCCAAGTGGAGATTTCGGCAGTTTTTCGGCGATGCCCAGCATGGCCTCGCGCCGGTCCATCTCGCGCCAGACATCGTCGGGCGTCACCCCGGCGGACGCCCACAGCACGGTCAGATTGTAGAGCAGGTCGGCGCTCTCGCGAATCACGGCGGGGCGATTGCCATTGACGGCATCGATCACCACCTCGATCGCCTCTTCGGCCAGCTTCTTCGCCATCTTCGACGGGCCGCGCTGGAACAGCCGGGCGGTGCGCGAAGTCGCCGGGTCTAGATCCCTGGCCGCCAGCACGGCCTGATAAAGTCGGTCGAGCGAATCATTCATTCGCTGATGCTAATGCAAACGCGCGCCAAGTGCGCGCGTTGCCGGGCCCTCCGGTACTGCTACCAGGCGCCATAGCCGCCAATATGCCCATATCCCGGCCCGCCATAATAATCTGGCCGGCCATAATAAGCGGGGCCGCCATAATAAGCCGGTCCGCCCCCGTAATAGACCGGGCCGCGACGGTAATAGCCATCATCATAGTCGTCGCGTCGGGCCTGGGAGGCGGCGATTGCGCCGATCGTGCCGACGATGCCGGCGAAGGCAGCAGCTGCGGCCGCGCCGCCATTGTTGCCGCGACGGGCATAGTGCCGGACATGGCGATGGCGTCGGGCCGCGCTGAAATCGGTGATCTGGCTGCTCGACACGTTCGTTGCGCCGCTGGCGCGAGTCTGGCTCGCGGCCGATGCGGTTGTCGGGGCGAAGGCGGTCAACGCGACCGCCGCCATGGTCGCCAGTGCGACGCCACGGCTGGCCGATGCGTTCAATTTGATACGCGTGAACATGGGATGTCCTTCGGTTGCTTGGCTTTGGAAGCCGAGGACACAACCAAACGGCCGCGACAAAGTTCCATTGTCGCGGCCGGTCGGACCGCTCAGCCGTCGAGCTGCTGCGCCAGATCGTGCAGCACCCGGTAGCAGGGCAGCACCTGCGCCACGCTGGAATTCGGCTCGCGGCCGTCGCGGATCGCGGCGAAGAATTCGCGGTCCTGCAATTCGATGCCGTTCATCGAGACGTCGACCTTGGAGACGTCGATTTTTTCGTCCTTGCCGTTGAACAGGTCGTCATAGCGGGCGATGAAGGTGCCATTGTCGCAAATGTAGCGGAAGAAGGTGCCGAGCGGACCGTCATTGTTGAAGGACAGGCTCAGCGTGCAGATCGCGCCGTTCTCCGCCTTGAGCTGGATCGACATGTCCATCGCGATGCCGAGCGTCGGATGGATCGGGCCTTGAACCGCATTGGCCTTCACGATCTTGGAGCCGGCCTGATAGGCGAACAGGTCGACGGTGTGGGCGGCGTGGTGCCACAACAGATGATCGGTCCAGCTGCGCGGCTGGCCCAGCGCGTTCATATTGCTGCGACGAAAGAAGAAGGTCTGCACGTCCATCTGCTGGATGTTGATCTCGCCGGCCTTGATCTTCTTGTGCAGATATTGATGGCTCGGATTGAAGCGGCGGGTATGGCCGCACATCGCCACCAGCCCGGTCTTTTTCTGCAGGTCGACCACCGCCTGGGCGTCCTTGAGTGAATCCGCCAGCGGGATTTCGACCTGGACGTGCTTGCCGGCCTGAAGACAGGCGATCGCCTGCGCCGCATGCATCTGGGTCGGCGTGCACAGGATCACCGCGTCGAGCTCGGGCAAGGCCAGCGCGTCGGAAAGCTCGGTGGTGGCGTGGGCGATGCCGTATTTGTCGGCGACCTGTTTGGTGGCGTCGAGCCTGCGGCCGACCAGCGACACCACCTCGACGCCGTCGATGTTCTTGATGCCGTCGAGATGCTTGATGCCGAAGGCGCCGGCGCCGGCGAGGGCGACCTTGATCGGTTTAGCCATTCAGTTGTTCTCCAGAATCAGGTGGCCGACCGCGGTGTTGCTGGCAGGCACGTGGTAGAAACGATGTTTGACGGTCGGCGTCTTGCCGCCGGCGACGTCGCTCATCGCGCCGCGCGCGATCAGCCACATCACCAGCTCGATGCCCTCGGAGCCGGCCTCGCGCACATAATCGATATGCGGCATTTTCGACAGCCCCTCCGGATCGGCGATTAGCCGGTCGAGAAAGGCATTGTCCCATTCCTTGTTGATCAGCCCGGCGCGCGGGCCCTGCAATTGATGGCTCATGCCGCCGGTGCCCCAGATCTGCACCTTGAGCGGCTCCTCATAAGACGCGATGGCGCGGCCGATCGCCTGGCCCAGCATATAGCAGCGCCGGCCCGACGGCGCCGGATATTGCACCACATTGACCGCGAAGGGGATCACCGGGCAGGGCCAGGCCTGCGGCTCGCCGCACATCAGGCTGAGCGGCACGGTGAGGCCGTGGTCGACATCCATATTGTTGACGATGGTCAGGTCGAAATCGTCCTGGATCACCGACTGGGCGATATGGGCGGCGAGCTTCGGATGACCGATCACCTTGGGCACCGGGCGCGGTCCCCAGCCTTCGTCGGCCGGGGTATATTCGGCCGCGGTGCCTATCGCGAAGGTTGGGATCAGGTCGAGGCTGAAAGCGGTGGCGTGATCATTGAACACCAGGAAGATCACGTCCGGCTTTTCGTCCTTCAGCCATTGCTTGGAAAAGTCGTAGCCGGAAAACACCTTCTGCCAATAGGGCTCCTGGGTCTTGCCGGTGTCGATCGCCGCCCCAATAGCCGGGACATGCGAGGTGTAGACGCTGGCGGTGATGCGGGCCATTACTTCTTCTCCCCGAGCGAGCGGTTGCCGTCGATCGAGCGGCCGCCGCCGATCATCATGTTGCGATATTCCTCTTCGCTCATGCCGGTCATCGAGCCGGCCATCTGCTGAAAGCTCTTGCCGTCGGTGGCGCCGATCTTGGCGAGGAAATAGATGTTGCCGCCGAGCGAAATGCAGCGATTGAGGTCGCGATCCAGCACCGCCTGCTTCTGCTCCTCGCTCATCGGCCATTCGTCGAGATAAGCCCGCTCATCGGCCTTGAAGCGGGCGCGGTTGTCGGCCTTCATCAGCGACATGCAGAACTGGTTGAGATGATAGCCGAGCCGCGACATCTCGGCGTCGAAGATCGTCGTGCCGGGCACGTCCTTATAGGGCTTGTCGAGTGACATCGTGTCCTCCTCAATTGCGATCGTCAGAATCGCGTCATCGCTTCTTCCCTCCCCCTTGTGGGGAGGGTGGCCCGGCAGAGCGTAGCGAAGCCGGGTCGGGTGGGGGTGGCCACGGGCGCGGTGCTCGCGGCGCCCCCACCCCGGCCTCCGCTTCGCTCGGCCGACCCTCCCCGCAAGGGGGAGGGATGCCAACGGCGCAGCGGCCAATCCCAGTGTCAGCCTTGCTCCGGCCAGTATAGCCGCATCGGGTTGTCGACCAGCAATTTGTGCTGCAGTTCCACGGTAGTGGCGATCTGCGGGATGAAATCGACCAGCAGGCCGTCGTCCGGCATGTGGTCCTTGAGGTTGGGATGCGGCCAGTCGGTGCCCCACAGCACCCGATCGGGGAAGCTTTCGACGATGCGGCGCGCGAACGGCACTACGTCGCGATAGGCGTGCTGCTCGCCATTGAGCGCCGGCGGCCCGGCCACCGACAGCCGCTCCGGGCAGCTCACCTTGGACCAGACATTGTCGTGCTGGCGCATGAATTTTTCGAACAGCGCGAATTCTGGGCCATCGACCGGCTTGGTGACATCGGGCCGGCCCATATGGTCGACCACGATCGTGGTCGGCAGCGCGGTAAAGAAATCCCACAATTCCGGCAGGTCGACCGCCTCGAAATAGATCACCACATGCCAGCCGAGCGCCTTAATGCGGTTGGCGATCTCGATCAGCTCGTCCTTGGGGGTGAAATCCACCAGCCGTTTGACGAAATTGAAGCGCACGCCGCGCACCCCGGCGGCATTCATCGCTTCCAGCTCGGCATCGCTGACGCTGCGCTTCACCGTGGCGATGCCGCGGGCGCGGCCGTCCGAATGCGTCAGCGCATCGACCATCGCCGAATTGTCGGCGCCGTGGCAGGTCGCCTGCACCACGACATTGCGAGCAAAGCCCAGATGATCGCGCAACGCGTACAGCTGCTGCTTCGACGCGTCGCACGGCGTGTATTTGCGCTCCGGCGCGAAGGGAAATTCCGCGCCCGGCCCGAACACATGGCAATGCGCATCCACCGCGCCCGCCGGCAGCTTGAATGTGGGCTTCGACGGGCCTTGGTACCAGTCGAGCCAGCCGGGGGTTTTTTCAAAGGTCATTCTGCTACTCGTTCTATTCGTGAGCCCGATCCGTCTTCGGCCTGCTCCCCTCCCCCTTGCGGGGAGGGGTCGGGGGTGGGGGTGCCAAGGGCTCAGTGCTCGCCGCACCCCCACCCGGCTTCGCTGCGCTTCGCCGAGGCAAGCCCCGGCCTCCGCTTCGCTCGGCCGACCCTCCCCGCAAGGGGGAGGGGAAGCCATGAGCGCAGCGGTCTTCATTCATCCTTCTTCGCCTGCGCCAGAATCCGGTCGGCCTCCACGCGCCAGTCGGCGCTACGGGCGAATGCCTGATCGCCGCGCTGGCCGAACACGCCGGCGTCGGCGAGGTCGGCGACGAAGGCCTGGCGCTCGGCGGTGCCTTGGGCCGAAAACGGCGTCAGCCCGGCCTCGCGCACGGTCGCGGCGACTTCGAATACTTCTTCGCTGCGGCGACGGCCGTGTTCGATCACCCGCTGGAAGAAATAGGCGCCCTGTTTCTCCCAATCGATGCTCGGAAAGGTCTCCTTCAGCGAGGCCAACACCGCGTCCTCGACCCCATAGGCGCGCGCGGTGGTGAAGCTCTCGATCACCATCGCCTCCAGCCCCTTGATCATGATGCTGCGGCACATTTTGGTGGCCGAGGCGACGCCGAGCTGCTCGCTCGCCACCTTGGCGTCGAAGCCGAGCGCGACTAAGAGCGGCGCCAGTTCAGCTGCTCCGGCGCCGCCGAGCAGCAGCGGCACCTTGATCCGATAGGGCGGGATCGAGGTCATCACCGCGCCCTCGACATAGCGTCCGCCGCCGCCGTCGATCGCGCTTGCGGCGCGCTGCTTGGCGCCGGGCGAGGCCGAGTTGAAATCGAGAAACCATGTGCCCTGGTTGAGCGCGCCGGCGCAGGCCTGTGCCACCGCCTCGGTCTGGCTCGCGGTCACCGCCGAGATGATGAAATCGGATTTGGCCGCGAGCTCGGCATGCGAGGTCGCCAGCGCCACACCATGGATGCCGGCGTGATAGCGCATCGCCTCGGCCGGCCCGGCGTCGAGCTTGATGTCATAGGCGCTGACCTTGACGCCCTGGGCGCGCAGATCCTCGGCCAGGATCCGGCCGACCTCGCCATAGCCGACCAGTCCGACCTGCCATTGTTTGGGATCGCGGGTCATCTCAGTCGATATATTTCAGGCCGGCTTTTTCCAGCGGGCCGCGCATATTGTACATGTCGAGGCCGAGCACGCCGGAGGCGAATTTGGCGCGCTTGTCGGCTTCATTGTCCTCGCGCGCCTGGGCGGCGTCGGCGACGGCTTGCGCCACCGCGGCTGGCACCACCACGATGCCGTCATCGTCGGCGATCACCACGTCGCCGGGATTGACGTAAGCGCCGGCGCAGACCACCGGGACATTGACCGAGCCGAGCGTCGCCTTGATGGTGCCCTTGGCGCTGATCGCCTTGGAGAACACCGGAAACTGCATCGCGGTGAGGTCCTTGATGTCGCGCACGCCGCCGTCGATGACGAGCCCCACCGCGCCGCGGGCGCGAAAGCTGGTGGCCAACAGATCGCCGAAAAACCCGTCGGTGTTGTGGGCGGTGCAGGCCGCCACCACGATGTCGCCGGGCTGCAATTGCTCGGCCGCGACATGCATCATCCAATTGTCGCCGGGCTGCAGCAGCACGGTGACGGCGGTGCCACAGGCCTGCGCCCCGGTATAGATCGGCCGCATATAGGTCTGCATCAGCCCGACCCGTCCCATCGCCTCGTGGATGGTGGCGACGCCGAAACCCTTGAGCTTCTCCACCGCGGCCTTGTCGGCGCGCACAATGTTGCGCTTGACGATGCCGAGGTCGTTGGTTCGCGTGGTCATGCTACTGGCCCTTTGCTTTCAGCGCCGCGTCGAGCCGCGGATAGACTTTTCGCGCGTTACCTTCGTAGATCTGGGTCTTTTGCGCGGGGGTCAGCAGCGTCGAGGCCTCGATGTAGCGCTTGGTGTCGTCGTAATAGAATCCCGTTTCCGGATCGATGCCGCGCACCGCGCCGATCATCTCGCTGGCGAACAGGATGTTGTCGACCGGGATCACCTTGGTCAACAGGTCGATGCCGGGCTGGTGATAGACGCAGGTGTCGAAGAAGATGTTGTTGAGCAGGTGATCGGTCAGCAGCGGCTTCTTCATCTCCTGCGCCAGGCCGCGGAACCGGCCCCAATGATACGGCACCGCGCCGCCGCCATGCGGGATGACGAATTTCAGCGTCGGGAAATCCTTGAACAAGTCGGCGGTCAGGCACTGCATGAAGGCGGTAGTGTCGGCGTTGAGATAATGCGCGCCGGTGGTGTGGAAGCAGGCGTTGCAGCTGGTCGAGACGTGGATCATCGCCGGGATGTCGTGCTCGACCATCTTCTCATAGATCGGATACCAGTGCCGGTCGGGCAACGGCGGCGAGGTCCAGTGCCCGCCGGACGGATCGGGATTGAGGTTGATGCCGACAAAGCCGTAATCCTTGACGCATTTCTCCAGCTCGGGAATGCAGGTTTTCGGATCGACGCCGGGCGATTGCGGCAGCATCGCCGCGCCGATGAAATTGTCCGGAAACAGCTGGGCGACGCGGGCGCATAATTCATTGCAGATCGAAGCCCAGGTCGACGACACGTTGAAATCGCCGATGTGGTGCGCCATGAACGAGGCGCGCGGCGAGAAGATGGTGAGGTCGCTGCCGCGCTCCTGCATCTTCTTCAGCTGATTGGCGGCGATGCTCTCGCGCAATTCGTCGTCGCTGATCTTCAGCTCGGAAACCTTCGGCATCACCGAGGCATCATTGATGCCGGCGATCTGCCGGTTGCGCCAATCCTCCAGCGCCTTCGGCGCGGTGGTGTAGTGGCCGTGGATGTCGATGATCATTAATATTCCTCAAACCAGGAGCGAAGAGACAGGATTCCGTCATTGCGAGCGAAGCGAAGCAATCCAGGGCTCGCTGCACTGGGCCCTGGATTGCTTCGTCGCTTCGCTCCTCGCAATGACGGCTGCAAGGCTTGCTTTCGTCTCAGGCGCGACATGTGGAACGACCTTCACCCCGCACGGCGTTGCGCCGCATCGCTTGTTTGCTGGCCGTCCCACACCGCGGCTGGCACCATCGCTTCGCCGCGCATCAGCAATCGGGCGGTGCGCAGCAATGCGGCGCTGGTGACATTTTGCGGGTTTTTCGGATCGACTTCGATCTCGACGGAGAATTCGCCGGTCGGATGTTCGACCGAGATGGTCTTGGCGTCGCCGTCCGGCACTTGGGCGATGCCCTGTGTCACCGAGCCGTCGAGCACGCAGGCTGTCGCCACGGTGACGGCCGCCAGCACGCCGATGGCGTCATGGCAGACATGGGGGATGAAGCTGCGGGTGGTGATGCTGCCGCCGGCGCGGGGGGCGGCGATCAGCGTCATCTTCGGGTAGTTCTTTTTGGTGACGTCGCCGAGCTGCATGGCGTGGCCGCAGGCGATCCGCAGGGTTTCGAGCCGGGCCTTCAGTTCGGTATCGGCGTTGAGCGCCTCGACGCTTTCATAGCCGGTGCGACCGACATCGGAGGCCTTGAACATCACCAGCGGCATGCCGTTGTCGATGCAGGTCACCTCGATGCCGTCGATGGTGTCGCGGACGTTTCCGGTCGGCAGCAGGCCCGGCGCCACCGAGCCCGCGGTGTCGAGGAAGCTGATCTTGATCGGGGCCGAATGGCCGGGCACGCCGTCGATCCGGGCGGTGCCTTCGTAATCGACATGGCCGTCCGGGGTCTGCACCGTGATGTCGCACAGCATGTCGGTGTTGAGCGTCAGCACCCGAAGCGTGGTGGTGGCGCCTTGCGGCTTGGCGAGGCCCGTCTCCAGCGCGAACGGCACCACCGCGGCCAGCATGTTGCCGCAGTTCGGCGTGGTGTCGACGCTGTCCTTGTCGGGTTGCAGCTGCGCGAACAGAAAGTCGAGATCGACGCCGGGCCGCGAGCCCCTGGAGACGATGCCGACCTTGCTGGTCAAAGGATGGGCGCCGCCGAGGCCGTCGATCTGGCGCTTGTCGGGCGAACCCATCACCGCCAGCAGCACGCGGTCGCGGGTGACGATATCGGCGGGCAGATCGGCGGCGTTGAAAAACGGGCCGCGGGAGGTGCCACCGCGCATGAACAGGCAGGGAATCGCGGTCTGCATGGTTTCCGTCCCAGATGTCGTTGGCGCCATTGTGGCCGTCCGGCGCGGCGTTGGCCACCGCCCGCCACCTATAACAGCTATCAAGATCCGGCATGGCAAAAGTTCCGAGCCATGCTGGAATGGTTCCAGCTCCCGGCTCGCCAGCGCCTAGCCTGGCAGGCCGCGGACCAGATCCGCCAGCAGCCGCATGGTGTGCTGGGCCAGCGGCGTCGGCCGCCTGTGCGCCGCGACCGCCAGGCACAGCACGCTGACCGGGGCCGGATCGACCAGCTTGCGCACCGTCAGTTCGGCGGCGCGCGCCGAGGCCGCCACGCCGCTGGCGGTCAGCACCGCATGGCCATAGCCGGCACAGACCAGATCGATGATCGACGGCACGCTGGAAACCTCCCAGGCGATATCCAGTTTCACTCCGGCCAGCGCCGCCTGGGTCTCCAGCAGCCGCCGCATCGCATGGACGCGTTCGGGCACGATCAGCGGATAGTCCGACAAGTAGCGGATCGGCAGCGGCGGCGCGGCGCGGCCGCGCTTGCCCTTCGGCGCGCGGCTGACCAGCGACAGCGCCTCCTGCAACAGCGGCGTGATCTCGATCCCGGCCTGGGCGTCCGGATTGTAGACCAGGCCGATATCGATCCGGCCGGTGGTGACCCATTCGACGATATGGGTCGACAGCCCTTCGACGATCGCCAGCCGCGCCGCCGGCAATTCGCGTTGGAAACGGTCGATCAGCGGCAGCGTCAGCTGCCGGCCGATGCTGGGCGGCAGGCCGATCGTGACCTGGCCCACCGGGGCGTCGCGGCTGGCGCCGAGATCCTCGCGGGCCTGCGCCACCAGCTGGATGATGCCGACGCTATGGTCGAACAAGCGCTTGCCGGCCTCGGTCAGCACCACGCCGCGGCCGTTGCGCACGAACAGCTGCTGGCGCAATTCGGTCTCGAGCCCGCGGACATGGCGGCTCAACGCCGGCTGCGCGATGTCGAGCATCAGGGCCGCCTTGCTGAAGCTGCCGAGCTCGGCAACGTGCATGAAATATTCGAGCTGCTTCAGATTCATCGCAATGGCCGGTGGGAGGGCATGCGCGCTATCGCCGTTCGAGGCCGGCCTTCTCGATCACATTGCGCCATTTCTCGATATCGGATTTCAGCCGCGCCGCCATCTGGTCCGGCGTGCTGGCCTTGGCATCGATGCCGAGGTTGAGCAGCTGTGCCTTGAGCTCAGGCTCGGCCAGGATGGCCTGCAGCGCCGCCTGCAGGGCCGCGATCACGCCCGGCGGGGCGCCGGCCGGCGCGAACAGCCCGTACCAGGATTCGACATTGGCTTCGATGCCGCTCTCCCGCAGCGTGGGAATATCCGGACCGGTTTTCGAGCGCAGCGGCGCCGAGGCCGCCAGCGCTCGAATCTTGCCGGCGGCGAGGGCGGGTTTCAGTCGCGAATAGCGCGTGACGATCAGCGCCAGGTCGTCCTGCAGCAGCGCGGTCTGCAATTCCGGCATGCCGGGATACGGAATGATCAGCACATTGATCCCGGCCGCTGTCTTCAACAATTCGGCCGTCAAATTCGGCGCGCTGCCGATGGCGAGCGTTCCGACCGTCAGCGCCCCGGGCTTCTGCTTGGCCGCGTCGATGAAGTTGGCCAGCGTCTTGTACGGCGACTGGGCCGCGGCGGCGAAGATGAAATCGAAATAGCCCAGACTCGAGACCGGGGCGAAATCTTTCACCGGGTCGTAGGGCAATTTTTTGAACCGCGAGACCTCGATCGCGGTGTCGTCCGATAGCAGCGTCAAGGTGTAGCCGTCGCGCGGCGCGGCCAGAACGGCGCGGGCCGCGGCGATTCCATCGGCACCGGGCCGGTTATCGATGTCGAACTGGCCCTTCATCCTGTCGCCGAGTTTGGCGGCGATCAGCCGCGCGGCGACGTCGCTGACGCTGCCGGCGGCGAATGGCAGCACGATCCGCACCGGTCTCGTCGGATACAGGCCTTGCGCCTGCGCGGGATGCGGCAGCAGCGCCAACATCAGCAGCGCCAACAGCGGGCCGGCCAAAGCGACAAACCTGGCCGATCCTGGGGTCGGGCGGCAAAGAAAGTTGCGATCGATCAAGGTCATGTGAAAAGGATATTCCAGAATCGAGGGGTTTTGTAGCGACAGCGAGCGATTGACGCTGAGGCCATGCGTTGCCAGAGTTCAGCGTATGCTACGGAGTATCTATCCTTCTGTCTTTACCCGATCCGGGAGTGGCGTCGCCGTCGGATTGACGCCGACGCCACCGCAGTCGACAACGACTGACACGTCTCCGCGAGCCTGAGAGTAAACCGATGCCGCAGCCGCCACTCTTTCGTCCGTTCAGCCTGCGCGGGATCACCGCCAAGAACCGGATCCTGATCTCGCCGATGTGCCAATATTCAGCGGTCGATGGCGTGGCCAATGACTGGCATCTGGTGCATCTGGGCAAATTCGCCCAGGGCGGCGCCGGAATCGTGATGATGGAGGCGACCGCGGTAACGGCGCAGGGCCGCATCACCCATGGCGATGTCGGGCTGTGGGACGACGCCCAGATCAAGCCGCTGCAGCGCATCGCCGCCTTCATCCGCGACAATGGCGCGGTGCCGGCGATCCAGCTCGCCCATGCCGGGCGCAAGGGCAGCATGCAGCGGCCGTGGTTCGGCAATGCCGCGCTCGACGAGTCCGATCGTGCCCGCGGCGATATGCCCTGGACCATCGTGGCGCCGAGTCCGATTCCGATGGATGAGGGCTGGCTGGCGCCGCAGGAATTGACCGAGGACGAGCTCGACGAATTGTGCGAGCAATGGCGGCTGGCCACGTTGCGCGCCGCCGATGCCGGCTTCGAGATGCTCGAAGTGCATTGCGCCCATGGCTATCTGCTGCACGCATTCCTGTCGCCGCTGACCAACAAGCGCAGCGATTCCTATGGCGGCGATCGCGCCGGGCGAATGCGCTATCCGCTGCGGATCATCGAGACCGTTCGCGCCGCCTGGCCCGAATCGCTGCCGCTGGCGGTGCGGATCTCGTCGGTCGACGGCGTCGCGGGCGGTATCGAGCTGGCCGATTCGGTGGCGTTTGCGCAGCAGGCCAAGCTATGCGGCGTCGACATCATCGATTGCTCCTCCGGTGGCCTGGTCGGCTCCGCCACCGCGGCGCGGATTCCGCGCGGCTACGGTTTTCAGGTGCCATTCGCCGCGTCGATCCGCAGCGAGGCCGAGATCCCCACCATTGCGGTCGGGCTGATCCTGCATCCGGACCAGGCCGAGAGCATCGTCGAGCAGGGCCAGGCCGATCTGGTGGCGATCGGCCGCGAGGCGCTGTTCGATCCGAACTGGCCGCTGCACGCCCAGCTCGAACTCACCGAGGACGACGAGGTGTTTGCCGACTGGCCCAAGCAATATGGCTGGTGGCTGGAACGCCGCGAACCGGGCCTGCGCAAGCTCGACGGCCCAAGGCTGCCATTCCGCCGCAGCTGAGCCGTGCCGCGCCTGGATCTGGGCCACGCGTGCAAACTTGCTCGTCGTCTGGTTTGATTTGTCCGAAGCATCGCCACGGCGACAGCGCGCTCCCTCTCCCGTAGGGAGAGGGTTGGGGTGAGGGGGGACGATCTCTCGCGAGGCGAAAACCCCTCACCCGGCGCGGAGCCTGTGCCCGGACGGCGTGAAGCGCCGATCCGGGTGCGCCGACCTCTCCTATGGGAGAGGTGAAGCGAGACTCGCGACAATGCCCGGCGCGAGGCCGGGCATTGTGTGATGAATTCGACGCTGATGGGTCCGCTTGCGCCGTCGACCGGACTGCGGACTCAGTAGCCGCAGCCGCCGCAGCGCGGGCGCACCGGGACGTAGTAGGCGCGCGCCGGCGCCACCATCTCGACCCGCTCGCGCACGCCATATTGCGGAGCGATCCGTTCATAGGCCACGCCTTCGGGCGCCACCATCACGGTCTTGGGCACCATCACGGTACGATACTGCGCCGGGGTGCGATGCGCGATCACGCGGCCGGGGGACACCACCACGGTTTCCTGCACGGTGCGGTATTGCGGCGGTATCACTTGCTGCTGATAGCAGGTGTAGCACGGCGGCGGCGTGTAGCAGGAGGAGCATCCGGCGGAAGCGGCGGTCGGCAGCGCAACGGCTGCGACGGCGGAAGCGATGAGAATTGCGGAGATGCGTGACATGGTGGTTCCTGTGCGCCTTCGGGTTGCAATCTGCGCGCATCATGGGTTGCGCGCGGCGATGCCGTCAACGCAAGTCGCGAATCAAGCTTTATGGACATCGTTAATGCCGGCCTTCGCGGCCTGCGATCGTTGTCGGGATCCGCGGCGACGCGCGCGATAGTACTTGCGTCGCAGCGCCATGCGCGGCGCGGACATGCGGATATGATGTGGAATTTGCCAAACATTAAGCAAATTCTGCACAGACTATGTTAGGGACCCTTATCGACAACGACCCGGGTTTGACATAGCTCGCGTTCAAATAGGAGAACCGAACCATGCGAACAGCAGGTGCAATCACCGCCGGCGCCCTTGCGGCGCTCGCCATTCTGTCCGTGCCGGCTCTGGCCGCGAATTCCGATCATCAGCGAGACGACAGCTCCGCGTCGTCGTCATGCAGTTCGTATCAGCGCGATGCGAATGGCGCCTGGGTGGCGATCCCGTGCCAGGAAGTTGGCTCGCGCGCATCGCCGCGACAAAAGAACGCGGCGCAAAGCACGGACGACGATCGCTGAACGGGCGCTGATCGCACCCGCTTGTTGTGATCTTTTCCGAAAGCCGGGATCCACTTTTCGGGATCATGCGCTAGCTCACCGCCTTCGCGGCCGCCCGGCCGGCATTGCGGCCGGAGAACAGGCAACCGCCGAGAAACGTGCCTTCCAGCGAGCGATAACCGTGCATGCCGCCGCCGCCGAAGCCGGCGGCTTCGCCGACCGCGTAGAGGCCGGGCATGATGGTGCCGTCGGTGCCGAAGACGCGGCCATCGAGATCGGTCTCGAAGCCGCCCAGCGTCTTGCGGGTGAGAATATTCAGCCGCACTGCGATCAACGGGCCATGCGCAGGATCGAGAATCCGGTGCGGCTTGGCGGTACGGATCAGGCGATCGCCGATATAGCGCCGCGCATTGTGGATGTTCATCACCTGCGCGTCCTTGACGAAGGGATTGGCGATCTCGCGGTCGCGCGCTTCGATCTGCGCCTTGATGTGATCGTGGCGCAGCAGGTCGTCGCCGCTGAGCGCGTTCATCGCCGCGACCAGATCGGCGAGGTTGTCGCGCACGATGAAATCGATGCCCTGGCGCTTGAATGCCTCCACCGGCGCCGGCGCGCCCTTGTTGGTGGCGCGGCCCGCGGTCATCAGCCAGCTCTTGCCGGTGAGGTCGGGATTCTGCTCGGAGCCCGACAGCGCGAATTCCTTCTTGATGATGGCCTGGGTCAGCACGAACCAGGAGTAATCATAGCCGGTCGACATGATGTAGTTGAGCTGCCCCAACGTGTCGGAGCCGGGAAATTGCGGCGCCGGCAGCCGCTTTCCGGTGGCGTCGAACCACATCGATGACGGGCCGGGCAGGATGCGGATCGCGTGCATCGGCCAGATCGGCGCGAAATTCTCGATGCCCTCGACATAGTGCCACATCCGGTCGCGGTTGATCAGCCGCGCGCCGGCTTGCTCGGTGATGCCGATCATGCGGCCGTCGACATGCGCCGGCACGCCGCTCAGCATCCGCTTCGGCGGTGAGCCCAGGCGTTTAGGCCAGTTCTGCCGAACCAGATCGTGATTGCCGCCGATGCCGCCGGAGGCAACGATCACGGCACCGGCGCGCAGGCTGAAATCGCCGACGACCACGCGCGAACTGCTGACGCCGCGGGCTACTTCGGTCGGCTCCAGGATCGCGCCGCTGACGCCCTCGACGGTGCCGTTGCTGACGATCAGCGCGTCGACGCGGTGGCGAAACCGGAAGGTCAGCCGGCCCGCGGCCTCGGCCTGCCGGGCGCGCCGTTCGAATGGTTCGACGATGCCGGGGCCGGTGCCCCAGGTGACGTGAAACCGCGGCACCGAATTGCCGTGCCCCATCGCGTCATAGCCGCCGCGCTCGGCCCAGCCGACCACCGGGAAGATCCTGTGCCCCAACGCGCGCAACCAGCCGCGCTTCTCGCCGGCGGCGAAGCCCACATAGGCCTCGGCCCAGCGTCGCGGCCAGTTGTCCTCGTCGCGGTCGAAGCCGGCGGCGCCGTTCCAGTCCTGCAACGCCAGCTCAAAACTGTCCTTGATGCCGAGCCGGCGCTGCTCCGGCGAGTCCACCAGGAACAGACCGCCGAACGACCAGAACGCCTGGCCGCCGAGATTCTGTTCGCCCTCCTGGTCGAGCACGATGACGCGCTTGCCGGCATCGGCGATTTCGGTGGCGGCCACCAGCCCCGCGAGCCCGCCGCCGACCACGATCACGTCTGCATCCATCGCCATGCGGTGCTCCAATTCGCCGCTGCGGAGTATCGAAGCCGGCTTCGCTACAGATCCGCTAGTCCCGGGTTCGGCTTCCCTTTGCTATTCTCACCGAATTCAAGAATGTCTTGTCGGCCGCGATGCGCTTCTCCAGGAACGCGGTCAACGCCTTGATGCGTGCGATATGCAACAGGTCCTCATGGACCGACAACCAGATGTCCCGCATCGTGAACAATTCGGGCATCACCGGTCGCAGATTGGTGGCGCTCGCCGCCACATAGGACGGCAGCATGGCGATGCCCTGTCCGCCAACCACGGCGAGATACTGGGCGACCAGACTGGTGCTGCGGAACACGGTGTGGGCCGGGCGCAAGATGTCCGACAGCCAGCGGTTCTCGTTGCTGTAGATGTGATCCTCGATGAAGTCGATGAAGGCGTGACCCTCGAGCGCCTTCACGGTTTTCGGAAAGTCGCGATCGTCGAAATAGTCGCTGGCGCTGTAAAGCGAGATCTTGAATTCGCCGAGTTTCTTGACCGACAGGCGCTTGCCCTGCGGCCGGAAAAAACTGACGAAGATATCCGCCTCGCGCCGGCTCAGATCGAGCAGCCGCGTGTCGGTGATCAATTCAACCTGGATCGACGGGTAGAGCTTGTTGAAATCGCCGATGCACCGGGTCAGATAAAAGCTGCCGATCCCCTCCATCGCGGCAATCCGGACCGCGCCGCCGGCTTCGGCGGCCTCGATCCCGATCGCCTCCACCATTCCGTTGGCCTGGCTCTCCATGCCCTCGGCATATTGCAGCAGGCGCAGCCCGATTTCGGTGAGCGCAAAGCCGGACTTGCTGCGCTTGAACAGGGTTGCGCCAAGGCTGCGCTCCAACTCGCGAATTCGTCGGCTGACCGTGGTGTGGTCGACCTTCAGCTTCTCGGCGGCGCGGACCAGATTGCGCTGACGCGCCACTTCGAGAAAGTAGACGACGTCATTCCAATCGTAGCGAAGCTTGCGCTGCGGCTTGGGCACACTCTCGACCGTCCTTCGCGGCTGCCGCCGGCCTGGGCCGACGGCTTTGGATGCGGCGAACCGCCGGCCCGAGATGGACCGGCTAGGCCGCGACGATCGGAGCGTAAGTGTCCACCAGCCGGTTTGCAAACATGTCGACCTTCGGAATCATCAGCTTCTGCCGGCACACCGCCAGGTCGATATGCTTGGGCATCACCGCGCCGAGCTTGAACACCCGCGGCGCCGCAATGTTGATGTCCCATTGCGGGAAGCCGGTCGGCGGGATCACCACGCTGCCGCCGGGGTAGGGGCAGTCGACGCGATTGGCCAGCACCACCGCCACCCGATTGTCCTCGGCGCGCGGCACCGCCAGCAGCTCGCGTTCGAACGGCTCCCGCAACGCCGCCGGCCACAGGATGATGTCCGCGCCGCCGATCGCCAGGCAGCGCGAGGTCTCCGGAAACACCGCGTCATAGCCCGACATCACGCCGATGCGGCCGAACGGCGTGTCAAACACCGGATAGGTATCGCCCGCGACCGCCCATTTGCGCTCGTCGGCGGTCAGATGGGTCTTGCGATAGCGGCCGATCTCCTTGCCGTCCGGGCCGACCAGCACGGTCGTCACATGGAGCCCGGCGGCGGCGTGCTCGATGATTGGCGTGGCGATCAGGCAGCCATAGGTCGCGGCGATCTTCGACACCCCTGATAGATTCGCCGCGCTCTGGTCGGCGAGCGCGGCGGCTTCGTCCGGCGCGAGAATGTATTGCGGCGCAAAGGCGTATTCCGGCAGCACCAGCACCTTCACGCCGAGCTTGGCGGTGTGATCGACCATGTCGAGCACGTCGGCGACGGTTGCCTCGGTGGTCACATGCATCTGCACCGCGGCAACCTTGGTGACGGATTGCGACGGGATCAGCGGCTGATCGGCGATGCGGTACACCGGCGTCTGCGCATAGGGTAGCGCCATGATGCCGTAGGTCTCCGGCCGGCGATCGGCGATCTTGTCATTGGCCGCATAGATCGATTTGTCGGCGGCGGCGTCAAGATCAATGGTGGCGATCGACATGCCGTGGGTGTCGTAGGGCACCTTCGACACCACCTGGCCCTTGGGGTCGACGATCATGCTGCCGCCCGGATAATAGATCGAGCGCTCATAGCCGGCCTTGGTGGCGGCAACCAGCCAGACGCCGTTCTCATAGCTGCGCGCCGGGCCCCACATGTCGGCCTGGTCCATCGCGAAGAAATTCGCCATGTCGACGATCACCTCGGCGCCCTGCATCGCCATCGAGCGGAAAATTTCCGGAATACGGCCGTCGAAGCAGATCAGCAGGCCGATCCGGCCGAGATCAGTGTCGACCACCGGGCAGCCGCGTTCGCCGAAAGAGAACCAGTTCTGATCGTGGGTCGCGAGAAACTGCTTGTGGTAGTGGCAGGCGAGTTCACCCTTGCGGTCGAAC
Organism: Rhodopseudomonas sp. BAL398; assembly: GCF_033001325.1. Taxonomy (NCBI): domain Bacteria; kingdom Pseudomonadati; phylum Pseudomonadota; class Alphaproteobacteria; order Hyphomicrobiales; family Nitrobacteraceae; genus Rhodopseudomonas; species Rhodopseudomonas sp. BAL398. Next base: position 3,746,435 of record NZ_CP133111.1, on the reverse strand, counting down.
ATGATGCCGGTGTTGAAGATTTTCTCCTTCGCCGGATCCCATTCGGTGATGCCGGAGGCGATATAGACGCCGTGCTTGCGGCTGAGCGCCGACAGCGCCTTGACGAATGGGCCATCCGTCAGCGTCTCGGCCAATTCGCGGCAATGCGCGGGCGAATCGAACAGATAGCCGGTGTCCATGCATTCGGGAAACACGATCAGTTCGGCGCCCTGCCGCACTGCGTCCTCGACATAGCGTGTGGCCAGCGTGATGTTGTAGTCGAAATCTCCAAGCCGGGCGAGGGTCTGTACCGCGGCGGCGCGAAAACGGCGCTTCGTCATCTTTATCTCCAGTGATAGGTGTTACGTCAGGCGCATCAGCCCGCCGCATCGTGACGGCGATCGCGCAATCTCGGTCGTTGTCGTTAGCTGCTCACTTTTTGACTTCCTGCCAGAAGCGATCGAGGCAGTGCCGCTTCAGCGCCATGAAGTTCTCCCCGGTGGTCACGTCCAGATTGCGCGGCCACGGCAGCTCGATGTCGACGATCTCGGCGACCCTGGTTGGCCGCCTTGTCAGCAGCACGACCTTGTCGGCCAGCTCGATCGCCTCATCCAGATCGTGCGAGACCAGCAACATGGTGGTCTTGGTCTTCATGAAGATTTTCTGTAGCTGCTCGCGCATCGAAATCGTCATCTCGTAGTCGAGCGCCGAAAACGGCTCGTCGAGAAACAGCACCTCGGGTTCGGTCACCAGCGCGCGAATGATCGAGACCGTCTGTTGCTGACCGCCCGAGAGCGCATAGGGGTAGGCATTGAGGTCGATCCGGATCTCGAAATCGGCCAGCAGTTTCTCGATGCGGCGGTCGCGTTCGGCGCGGCGCACCCCCATCACCTTCAGCGGGTAATGGATGTTGTCGATCGCCCGGAGCCACGGGAACAGCGCCTCGCGATAGTTCTGAAACACGTAGGAGATCCGGGTTTCGCTGATGCGCTGTCCGTCATACAGAACCTCGCCGGCGTCCATCGGCATCAGCCCGGAGACCATGTTGATAAGGGTGCTCTTGCCGCAACCGTTCGGGCCGAAAATCGAGATGAAATGTCCGAGCGGCAGGTCGAGTTCGAAATCGTCGTAGACGGCGGTGTCGTTGAAGCTCTTGCGCAGGCCGCGGATGGTCATCATCGTCCGCCGCCCGCCCGGTGACGACGGCGGCTCTGCCGTCGCCGCCGTCGTCAAGCCGTCGGCCTTGATCGCCGAGCTCTGGGTGCTGCTCGCGCTCAATTACCGAGCTCCGCCTTCGTCAACAGCTTGTCGCGGACGTTCAACGGGCCGTCCATCACGCCTTCCTTGATGAAGATGTCGACCAGCGCCTGATAGGACTTGATGTCGGTGTCGTTGAGATCCTTGAAGCCGCGAAGATATGGTTGCGCCACCAGTTCGAGCTGATCAGCCTTGATCGCCGTATAGGTCGGAAGCACCGTCTTGTATTTCGCGAAATCGGCATTCACCATATCGGTGGCCTGATCGATCACCGCAACGACGCGCTTGGCGACCTCGGGCCGCTCCTTCAGGAACTTGGTGGTCATCACTGAGGCGCCGGAATAGAACGGATCGGCGATCACGGCCGAACACGGATTGGTCACGGCGCGGATCGCCTTGCCGGAGGCCACCGCGATCGAACCGACCGGCTCGAGCGACAGCGTCGCGTCGACGCTGCCGCCGACGACCGCAGGCACCTGCATGGCGACCGCCAGATCGATCAGCTTGACGTCCTTGTCGGGATCGAGCCCGGCGGCGCGGACCATGTGGCGCGAAATCGTCCGCCACTGGATGCCGGGCACATGGCCGAGCGTCTTGCCCTTGAGGTCGGCGAACGACTTGATCGGGCTGTCCGGCTTGACGATCAGCCCGTCATTGATGCGGTCGGCCTTGATGCCGCCGCCCTGCAGGCCGAAGATCTTCAGCTTGCCGGGGAATTTCGATTCCGCGATCATCGCGATGCCGGCCGCGGCGCCGGGCGGACCGAAATCGGCGCGGCCTGCGATCAGTGCGTCGATGATCTGGTTCGGCGACTCCATCTTGTTGGAGTCGATCTCGATGCAGGCCTTCTCGAACAGCTTTTCATTGAGCGCGACGTAATAGGCGGTGGTCTGCATGATCGGCAGCCAGGCCGACGTCACCTTGTCCATTTTCTCGCAGGCCGCTTGCGCGCCGCCGGCCGTGGAAAGCGCAACCGTGACGGCCGCGGCGAATAGAACGTGTCTTGACATCGGGATGTACTCCTTGAGGGACACTTCAGAAGGAACAGCTATTTGCCGGACCAATGGATCATCGAGCGTTCGAGAAACAACAGCACCAGGTTCAGCCCATACCCCATGGCGCCGGACACCAGGATCGAGCCGTACATGTCGGTCAGCGAATAGGAGATCTGGGCGTCGATGATGCGATGGCCCATGCCATCAGTGGCGCCGATGAACATTTCGGCGACGATGATGACCACCAGCGCCAGCGAGACGGCGGTGCGCAGCCCGACGAAGGTCTGCGGCAGCGTCTCATAGAAGATGACGTCGCGGAAGATTCGCAGCGATGACGCGCCCATCGATCTGGCGGCGAGAATGCGGGTCTGGCGTGCGTTCATCACCCCGTAGGCGACGTTGAACACGATCACCAGCCAGGCGGCAAACGACGCCACCGCGATCTTGGCGAGATCGCCGAGCCCGAACAGCAGCAGAAAAAGCGGGAACAACGCGGTGGCGGGCGTTGAGCGGAAGAAATCGATGATGAATTCGACCGAGCGGTAAACGGCGGCTTTGGCGCCGAGCACGATTCCGATCGGGACGCCGGCGACGATGGCAATGACGATCGAATACACCACGCGCATCAACGTCCGTGAGAAGTCCTTGGTCATCGACCCGGACCAGATGTTCGCGGCGGTATCGCGCAAAGTGTCGACCGGTGACGGCAGCAGATCCCTGTTGACCCATCCGCCCTTCGCCGCGAGCCACCAGACGCCGATCAGCAGCAGCGGACCGATCGCCAATTCGGCGCCGCGCCGGAGTCTGTTCGTGGTCGATGTTGAGAGTGCCTTGCGCATGTCGCTTGTGCCTTCTCGCCAAACCGCAGCCTGGACTGGGATGTTCGGTTGGCGCCATCATCGCCCAATCAGGCCATATGGAAATGCCGAGTTGTGCAACGCGAAGTGCAAAAATGCATATTGAAGTTGAAATATATGGTGATTAATTTGCAATCATGCATGTCTAATTATTGGGCATCGACATGGCCGGGAGGCCCGACTGAGCGAAGGGTCGGGGCGAGATCCGCGGGCGTTCGAGAGCGCTTTCAGATTCCTCTCGTGCTCTTCACATGGCCTGCGACATGCGGTCGACGCCCCGCGGTGATGCCACGGCAATGCGTCCGACCAGCCGTGTGTGGTCGGCGGATCGCGATGCCGAACCCTCTGTTTCAAATCGGGACTTTGGTTCCCGGAGGTGCATCCCCCCTGCAACACTCGATTTGAATCTGATTTGAAACAGTGCCGCTGTCTGGACAAAATTCAGATCACGCAACACCCTGACCTGGATCTGAATCGCGACGCTCAGGCGTTGGTCGGTGCAGTCGTTTCGCAAGCCGGGCTTGGATTGGGGCTGGTCATGAGATTGGTGACGGGGTTGCTGGCGGCGGTGCTGCTGCTCGCGGGGGTGGCGTCGAGTCATGCCGTGGTGCGGATCGTCGAGGACCGCGGCGGCCGGATCGGGACCTATGTCGACAAATATCAGGGCCTGCGCAGCTCGGGCGAAACCGTGATCATCGACGGCCTGTGCGCCTCGGCCTGTACGATCGTGCTGGGCGCGGTGCCGCACGACAAGATCTGCGTCACCTCGAAAGCCCGCCTCGGCTTTCACGCCGCCTGGGATCGCGGCGAGAACGGCCGCGCGGTGACCAATCGTGAAGCCACCGAGATGCTGTATTCGATGTATCCGAGCCAGATCCGCCGCTGGATCGCGCGTCGCGGCGGGCTGACGCCGCACATGATCTTTCTGCGCGGCCGGCAATTGATGGCGATGTACAAGCCCTGTTATCTCGACGCCCGGGCCTCCGCGGCCCGCTGACGTCCGCCGCAAATCGCGGCTTCTCCGCATCAATTGATCGGCGCGCCGCCGCGGGCGCTTGCCCGATGCGGCCACTGGCTCTATCTGGAACGGCGATGCGCGCCCTGGTCCGGGCGCGGCGCGCGGCGGGCCGCCATGCTGGTGGCGGATCGCCGCGATGGCGATCTCAGGCGGTCGTCCGGACAGCCGCAATCTTTGCAAGGAAACCCGATGTCAGCACAAAGCACCCGGCCTCTCGTCGTCATCGCCGCCTTCGCCGGCAGCCTCGTGATCGGATTGGTGGTGGTGTTGTGGATGCTTGGCGGGCTGCGCAGCGTCACCGCGCCGGCATCGATCGGCGGCCCGTTCCAGCTGACCGACCAGACCGGCCAGACCGTCACCGAAAAGAGCCTGCTGGGCAAGCCGACGCTGATCTTCTTCGGTTTCACCCATTGCCCCGACGTCTGCCCGACTTCGCTGTTCGAGATCTCCGAAGTGTTGCGGGCGATGGGCAAGGACGCCGACCACGTCAATGCCTATTTCGTCTCGGTCGATCCCGAGCGCGACAACCAAGCGGCGATGAAGGATTATCTGTCCAGTTTCGATCCGCATCTGAAAGGCCTGACCGGCAGCGCCGAGGCGGTACAGAAGATCGTCTCCGAATATCGGGTCTATGCCAAGAAGGTGCCGCTCAAGGATGGCGACTACACGATGGATCATACCGCGCTGATCTATCTGATGGATCGCGACGGCAACTTCGTCGCGCCGTTCAACCTGAAGCGCAAGCCCGAGGAAGCCGCCACCGACCTGAAACGCTACCTGTAGCGCGCCCGGCGCTGCCCGCGCGTCGCGACGGCGGATTGGGCGGGCGCGGCTGTCTGCTCGCGCCGGGCGACGCCGTGCTCGGTCTTTTCCCATTGATAGGGCGCCCAGACATATTGCGCCACCGCGCGCCATGCGGCGATCGACAGGCACAGCCAGTACAGCGGCGTCAGCGCCATGATCCAGCCGCGGCGCAATTGCTTGCGTCGTCGCAACCCCCACAGGCCGACCGCCACGGTCGAGAGCAGGCCGGTCATCACCGAGGCCAGATGCAGCGGCGATGACCAGCTTGGCACCAGCGCTGACGGCAGCGTCAGGGGGATGTTCAGCAGCGACGTCAGCACGGCGCCGAGCAGGATCGGATAGGCCAGCGCGGTCAGCACATTGCCGCCGACGATCACGTTCAACGTGACGAACCCGGCCGGCCCGACCTCGCGCCACAGCAGCCGCGGATGGCGCATATGGACCTGCCAGGTCTGCAGCCAGCCCTTCATCCAGCGCGAACGCTGGCGCAGCCAATTGCCGAATGCGATCGGCGCTTCCTCGAAGGTGGTGGAGGCGAAGGTGACCGAGCGATAGCCGAAGCGGGCGAGGCGAAGGCCGAGATCGGCGTCCTCGGTGACGTTAAACGGATCCCAGCCGCCGACCTCGCGCAGAACCGACGTGCGGAAATGATTCGAACTGCCGCCGAGCGGCAGCGGCAGCCCCAGCTCGGACATGCCCGGCAGCAGCATGTCGAATTGTCCGACATATTCGACCGCGAAGGTGCGCGACAGCCAGCTATGGCTGATGTTGTCGACGCACAGGCTGGCCTGGGCGCAGGCGGTGTCGGCGCCATGAGTCCGGAACGCGCTGAGCGCGGCGTGCAATTGGCCCGGCTCCGGGCGATCCTCGGCGTCGAATATCGCGATAAAGCTGCCGCGCGCAAAGGCCAGCGCATAGTTCAGCGCTTTCGGCTTGGTCTGCGGCTTGTCCGGCGGCGCGATCAGCACGCGCAGATGCGGCTTCGGGCGCAGCCGCGCGATCGCCGCGCGGGTCGCCAGATCATTCGGCTCGACCACCAGAATGACGTCGAGCTTCTCGCGCGGATAGTCCAGCGCATCGATCGCACGGATCAAGGCTGCGACCGAATTGGCCTCGTGGTACAGGGCTGCGATCACGGTGTAGACCGGCAATTGGTGGTCGGGCAGCCGCGGCAATTGCACCGCGGGTGCTCGCGGCCATACACAGACCATCAGCCGCAGCCCGCTAAACGCCAGAAACCACAGCGCCATGATCGTGCTCCAGGCTGCCGGCAGCAGCGCCGGCGGCACTATCAGCAGCGCCACGATGCCGGCGCCGCGCCCGAGACGCTGGCGCCAGCGCGGTTGCGGCTTCGACGGCGCCGCCGACAGGATTGGAAATGCCTGCCGCAGATGGATTGTGGCGGCGTCGGCCAGCGCCTCGCCGCCTTGCTGCTGCAGGAATTGCTGCAGCGACGCTGCCGAGGTCATCCGCGTGCGCGGCCTCACGTCGGGATATCTCGCCACCAGATGGCATAGCGTCCGCGACGCCAGCCGGCGCGGCGCCAGCGTCCAGATCAACGCGCCGTCCGGGCGTCGCAGCGGGATCAATCCGCAGGCCGCCGCGTGAGGGATCTGATCATCGCGCAACGGCGAATCGGCGCGGCGGATCGTGGCGAAGCTTTCGGTGGCGATGTCGAGATGCGCCGCCAGCCGCTCCAGATAGGCGGCTTCCTCAATGATGCCAGATTGGATCAGGACCTGGTCGGCGCCGATATTCAGTTCCCTGGCGCGGTGCTCGGCGGCGTCCAGCAAGGCGGGCGCCAGCACGCCGCGCAGGCAATCCAGCTCGGATGCCGGGCTGGTGTCGACGCAGCTGTCGATGCAGCTTTCGATGTCGGTGTCGATGCAGGTGTCGATTCTGCCGCCTTGCCAGTCATTGCCGGGTTCGGGGGCGCCGCCCGGCGCCGCGTTCAAGCGGGCGAGGAAGGCGGGTCGCCGCGGTCCCTCTCGATCCGGCCGAGACATCTGCGCCCCGCTGTACCGGCGAAAGCTGGCCTTCGGGTGGTGCTGATCGACGCGCACGACTTGCTTCGGCGGCGCCGGTCTACTGCAACGGCGAGTGGGTCATCGGGGGCGGTCGTTTGCGTGTCTTGCCTTCGATCGTCTCTGCAACCTCCAGGCTGGCCATCGATAGCAAATAGGCCGCCATGGGCTGATCGAGTTGCAGCGCCAGCTTGTAGGTCTCATCGATCAGGGAGCTGAGTTCATTGATCTGCTTCTTATTTGACATTGGGTTGCTCCCTTGAACACCAGGTGGATCTGGACACAGCTGGAGCCCGCCGCGATCCGGCGGCGCTCCTTGGTTGATGATGGATCGTGGTTGCGGGCGCAGATGCGGCGACGACGTGCCGGCCGGCGCTGAGGATCAGGCCACCCGATTGGCAAGGGTTTCGGTCGATTCCAGAACCGAACCGACGACGCCGGCATTCTTGCGGATGCGTGCCAGGCTTTCCTCGCTGGTTTCCATCAGCACCGCGACGTTGCTCTCGCCGTCGACATCCGCGGGCAAGCCGAGCGGCCGAACGATCATCCCGATGCTTTGCAGCACCGGCACGCGCAGGGTGCGCGCCAGCGCGGTGGCGCCGGTGATGCCTTGCGACAGGCAATATTCGACGATGCCGAGAAATAATTCCTGGTAGGTGCGGCTGTCGCGCCGCCCTTGCATGATCGAATAGCGTGACGCCTCGAGCAGATCGGGCCGCTGCGGCACCGGCCCGTCGACCATCCAGGCGAAATGTTCGCTCATCATATGGGGAAGAGTGGTCGGGTACAGCCGGAAGCATCCGACGACGTCGTCCTGATGGTCGATCGCCAGGCCGTAGATCGTGTGCGCATTGTCGTAGGCGTCGGTCTCGATCGTGCCCTGCTCGAATTGCGTCCAGCCGCGCTCCTGTACGAAAATTTTGTGACGCATTTGAAAATGCTGATCCAGCGATTTCGCGTAGCGTGTTCGGTTCGCGTTGTCGACGATCCGGATCATTGCAAAATACTCCCATCCCAGAGGAGGGAGCATCGCGGTTGCCGGAATTTTAGCGATTCCGAGAACTAGGTATTGACAGCGCTAGATCTCGATTTCCCGGCGCCGGATCGCCTCGACGACGGCATGTGTCCGGTTGGTGACCTGGAGCCGCTCGATCGCGGCGGCGACGAGCTTGTTCACGGTATCCTGCGAGATGTCGAGAATCCGTCCGATATCCCAGGCGGTCTTGCCGACCGCGATCCAGCTCAGGATCTCGCGCTGTCGCGGCGTCAGGATCTTGTCCTGGGCGGCGGTTTCCGTCTTCAAATGGGTGAGCTTGTTGAAGGCAAAAATCGCGATCAGCTCGATGGCCGATCGGACGCTGCCGCTTTGCTCGATCTCGAAGCCGGCGAAGGAGATCCCGGCCTGATAGCCGTTGAGCCCGTGGATCGGGATGGCGAGGCCGTGGCGCAATCGATGTTCTCCGGCCGCGATGGTCATGATCGAGCGCGCCGTCGGTTCGTCCGGAATCGGGATCTCGGACCAGTAGACCGATCGCGATTGCGACCTTGTGTAACGCGCGATTGGATCGTGCAGTTGGAAGTTGCAATTGCGGTACATCTCGAACCAGCGGCTCGGCCAGCGGTTCATCAGCACGCAGGCATCGAAGTTCTGGCGCTGATTGCTTTTCGGCATCGCGCAGCAGAAATGCTCGAAGCCGAAGGCGCCGACGGCGCGCTGCACCGCTGTCGCGATGGCGCGCTCGTCGGTGGTGCTGTTGATGTCGTCGATCGCCGCCATCGCGGTCTGGAAGTGCTTATTGTCAAGCTGCGCCATCGACCCCCGCCCGTCCCATCCCGTCAAACGGCCCTCGCGTCTTCCGATGGATGGTCTATAAGACCGTCCATTCGAAGGTCAGCTTTAATGCAACCACAGATTGCTTCACCCATCAACGGAAGATTGCCGCGCATCGGCGCGGCCATGCTGACGGTGCTCGTGCTGCTTGGGGCGGCGTCGTTCGACGCGGCTCGCGCGCAGACGGCGCCGAAAGGGCTGTCGGACCCGACGCCCAAAGCGGTGCCGGGATTCTGGGATCCGCGGCGGCGGCCGGATCGCCCCGACCTGTCGCGCCTCACCGTGATCCGCTTCATGACCGAGACCGATTATCCGCCATTCAACTTCACCGGCGCCGACGGCAAGCCGGCCGGCTTCAACGTCGATCTGGCGCGGCTGTTGTGCGAGGAGATCAAGGTCACCTGCACGGTGCAGATGCGGCGGTTCGAAACCCTGTTCGACGCCATCTCCAGCAATCGCGGCGACGCCATCATCGCCTCATTGGCGGTGACGCCGCAGATGCGCGCGCGGCTGGATTTCACCAATCCGTATTACCGCGCCGCGGCCCGCTTCGTGGCGCGCAAGGATTCGGTGATTCCCGACATGCGCCCGGAATATCTCGAAGGCAAGAAGGTCGGCGCGGTTGCCGGCTCGGCGCAAGAGGCCTATTTGAAGGCGCTGTTCACCGACGCCGAACTGCATTCCTATCCCAGCCCCGAAGCGATGCGGCAGGCGCTGCAGCGCGGAGAGGTCGATTTCATCTTCGGCGACGCGATCGCGCTGGCGTTCTGGATCAACGGCACCGATTCCGCCGGCTGCTGCGCGTTTTCGGGCGGGCCGTTCGTCGAGAGCCGGTATTTCGGCGAAGGCGTCGGCATCGCGGTCCGCAAGGGCAACGATTTGTTGCGCCACGCGCTGAACTGGGCGTTGTTCCGGGTCTGGGAAAAAGGCCAATATACCGACCTGTGGCTGCGCTATTTTCCCGTCAGCCCTTTTTGATATTTCGAGAGCAGGACTTGATCCACGCATCACAGCCAAAGCGTCACTTTGCGTCATTGCGAGGAGCTCTTGCGACGAAGCAATCCAGTCTGATCCTGCAGCCTTCTGGATTGCTTCGCTTCGCTCGCAAAGACGCCCCACCTTCGAGCGGCCCGGGAGCCCATTGATGTCCACGTTTGAATTGTCCACCAGCCCGAGCGAGCTGCGCGCGCTCGCCGAGACCTCCAATGCCTGGCCGTTCGAGCAGGCCAGGGCGCTGGTGGCCCGGCTGAAGAAAAACCCCAAGGACGAGGTGCTGTTCGAAACCGGCTACGGTCCGTCGGGCCTGCCGCATATCGGCACCTTCGGCGAGGTCGCCCGCACCACCATGGTGCGCCATGCCTTCCGGGTGCTGACCGAGGACAAGATCAAGACCAAGCTGCTGGCGTTTTCCGACGATATGGACGGCTTGCGCAAGGTGCCCGACAATGTGCCCAACAAGGAGATGCTGACCGCACATCTGGGCAAGCCGCTGAGCCGGATTCCGGATCCGTATTCCAACGAATTTCCGTCATTCGGCGCGCATAACAACGCGCGGCTGCGCGCCTTTCTCGACGCCTTCGGCTTCGACTATGAATTCGCCTCCTCGACCGATTACTACACTTCGGGAAAATTCGACGCCGCCTTGCTGCAGGTGCTGGCGCGGTTCGACAAGGTGATGGCGATCATGCTGCCGAGCCTGCGCCAGGAGCGCGCCGCCAGCTATTCGCCGTTCCTGCCGATCTGCCCGCGCACCGGCGTGGTGCTGCAGGTGCCGATCGTGGCGCACGACGCCGGCGCCGGCACGATCTCCTATGACGATCCGGAGACCAATGAGCGCGTCACCGTTCCGGTCACCGGCGGCCATTGCAAGCTGCAATGGAAGCCGGATTGGGCGATGCGCTGGACCGCGCTCGGCGTCGATTACGAGATGGCCGGCAAGGATCTGATCGATTCGGTCAAACTGTCGGGCAAGATCTGCAGCGCGCTCGGCGGCACTCCGCCGGAAGGATTCAACTACGAACTGTTCCTCGACGACAAGGGTCAGAAGATTTCCAAGTCGAAGGGCAATGGCCTGACGATCGACGAATGGCTGCGCTACGCCTCGCCGGAATCGCTGTCGCTGTTCATGTATCGCGAGCCGAAGGCGGCCAAGCGGCTGTATTTCGACGTGATCCCCCGCAATGTCGACGATTACCAGCAATTCCTAGACGGTTTTGCGCGCCAGGATGCCAAGCAGCAGCTTTCCAATCCGGTCTGGCACATCCATGCCGGTCATCCGCCGAAATCCGACATGCCGGTGACGTTCCAGCTGTTGCTGACGCTGGTGTCGTCGTCCAACGCCGAAAACGCCGAGACGCTGTGGGGCTTCATCGGCCGCTATCGTCCGGGCGTGACGCCGGCCACCCATCCGAAGCTCGACGCCATGGTCGGCTACGCCATCAATTACTATCGTGATTTCGTCGCGCCGACCAAGACCTTCCGCGAGCCGACCGAGCAGGAGCGGGTGGCGTTGCAGGATCTGCGCGACGCGCTGTCGCAATTGCCGGCGGATGCCAGCGCCGAGGCGATCCAGGACGTGGTCTATGAGATCGGCCGCCGCGAGCCGTTCCTCGACCACAAGAAAGCCGCCAAGGACGGCAAGCCCGGCGTGGCGCTGGACTGGTTCAACATGCTGTATCAGGTGCTGCTCGGTCAGGAAAAAGGCCCCCGCTTCGGCTCCTTCGTCGCGGTCTATGGCCTGCCCAACGCGGTGGCGATGATCGACGGCGCATTGGCGCGGAGCGCGTAGCAGAGCGTAGGGTGGGTTAGGCGCATTGCGCCGTAACCCACCATCTTTCCGTATTGCTCAGCCCGGTGGGTTACGCGCGACGCGCTAACCCACCCTTGTATCAGCAATGACTGTTACGATCGGCCCGTTCCGTGAGGAATGGTCCGGCCCGGGCGGCCACCCGGACCGGACCGCCGGTCGTCGGATCGAAGCCCACCGCAGCCTTGAGGGCTGAAGTGTGTAGCAGGATCGCGATCGGCTCTTCATCTGACCCGGATGGTTGAAGGAACCATGGGTTCGGAAAACAAGGGAGGGTCGACGAAGATGTCCAAGACTAGCATGGCCAGCGCAGGAATCGATACCGGCAAACGCAAGCTCGATGTGGCGATCGACGACCGTCCGGAGCAGTTGCAGATCGAGAACTCCGCCGAGGGCCATCGTCGGCTGTCCTCTTGGCTGCGCCGACAAAAGATCGGCCGGGTCGGAATCGAAGCCAGCGGCGGCTATGAGCAGCCGGTGGTCGAGCAGCTCCGCGCCGACGGCTTCGTGGTGATCGTGTTCCAGCCGGCGCAGGTTCGCGCCTACGCCAAATTCCACGGCAAGCGGGCCAAGAACGACTGCATCGACGCGGCGTTGATCGCAGCCTGCGCCACCGAGACCCGCGTTGTGCACGCCCCGCCGGACCCGCGTTTGGCGGCCTTTGCGATGCACCTGACCGTGATCGAGCAGATCACCCAGGACATCGTCTGCTTCAAGACCCGATGCGAGACCTGCCGTGATCCGCGGCTGCGCCAGATCTGGCAAGACCGCATCCTGCAGTTCAAAGCCGTGCTCAAGGCCGAGTTCGCCATTCTGGTGCAGGCGATCCGGCAGCACGCCGATCTCGCTCGCCGTCTCGACCTGATCGAAAGCGTCAACGGCGTTGGCCTGCGCACTGCCGTCGCCATTCTGGTGCGGATGCCGGAGATCGGACGGGTCTCGCGTGAGCACATCGCGTCGCTGGCCGGCCTCGCCCCGTTCGACGACGACAGCGCCGAGCGCGTCGGCGCGCGCCACATCAGGGACGGCCGCGCCCGCGTGCGCAGCAGCCTATTCGCCGCAGCGCTCGCCGCATCGTTCCGCTGGAACGCCAGGCTGATCGCCCTCTACCGGCGGCTCACCGCGGCAGGCAAACCCCACAAAGTCGCACTCGTCGCCTGCGCCAGGAAGATGCTGATCTTCGTCAACACCGTCGTCCAGCGAGGAACGCCCTGGGTCGAACAGCAGCCCGCTTAATGGTTGCTACGGGCTGCCGGCTGTCCCGCTCACTACTCGGCAAGAGAATAGCTAGTGCTACGGCCGCCGCCCTGGTCTTTGACAAGAACGCCGCGTTCAACCAGGTCGGTAATGTCCCGCAATGCCGTATCCGGCGATATCTTGGCGATGGTCGCATATTTCGAGGATGTGAGTTTTCCGTCGAAGCCATCGAGCAGGCGATTGAGAATGTCGCGCTGGCGATGGTTGATGGGGGCGGTGGCGTGTTTCTTCCAGAATTCGGCTTTGCGGAACACCGCGGCCAGAACGTCTTCAGCCCCGCCGAAGGCGCGATCCAGACAATGCAGGAACCAGTCGAGCCAAGGCGTGACGTCGAGCGAGCCTTTCTGCGTCGCTTCGAGCAAGTCGTAATAGGCTTTTCGCTCCACCCGGATCTGCGCTGACATGCTGTAGAAACGTTGCGCGCTGTATTCGGAACGCGCGAGCGACATATCGGCGATGGCGCGGGCAATTCGTCCGTTGCCGTCCTCGAACGGATGGATCGTGACAAACCACAGATGCGCCAGTCCTGCGCGCAGAACCGGATCGGTGCCGTCATCTCCGTTGAACCAGTCGAGGAAGGATTTCATTTCGGCGTCGAGGCGGGAAGCATCCGGGGCCTGGTAATGGACCTGCTCGCGGCCTTCCGGCCCGGAGACGACCTGCATCGGCCCACGCGCTCCGTCGCGCCATCCACCAACGATGATCTTGCGCATGCCGCTGCGCCCGGTTGGAAACATCGCGGCGTGCCATGCGAACAGCCTGTCGGCTGTGAGTGGCTCTTGATAGTTTTGCGTGGCGTCGAGCATCATGTCGACGACGCCTTCGACGTCGCGGTCGGCGGCGCTCAGAGCCGCGGCATCGATGCCGAGACGTCGAGCGATCGACGAGCGGACCTGGGTCTTGTCGAGAATCTCGCCTTCGATCTCGCTCGACGTCAAAACGTCTTCGGTCAGCGTCGCGAGGATGGCTTCCTCGCGCAGCGCAAAGCCGAGTTGCTGCATGCGGCCCAGCAGCCTGCCTTGCCGATGCCGGACCTCGCCGAGCAATCGGGACAATGCCGCCGAATCCCAGGAAAAATTGGGCCAATCGTCGCGTTCATGGATGTAGATTGCCATATTCGCCGCGCCTCTAGCGGAGAATATCGCTCTTACCCCGTGGTGGCAAGGCTATTTACCGCGTGCTGTGCGGAGAATATGGCTCCCAATCTCCGCATGGCCGAGCAGCGTGGCGTGGTGGCTTCCCTCCCCCTCGTGGGGGTGGGGGCCGGCACGCGAAGCGGGCCGGGCCGGGTGGGGGAGTTACAAACAACCCCCTCCTGTTACCACGCCAGCCCCTTGACGATCCCTCTGACCTGCCACACCCTTGGTCCAGCCAAGGACAACGCCCGTGGCCAACACCATCGCCCGCGCGCTCCGCAAAAATCTCACCCCGCAGGAAACCAGATTGTGGGTGAGACTGCGCGCGTTGAAACCGGGCGGCTATCACTTCCGCCGCCAGGCCCCGGTCGACCGCTTCATCGTCGATTTCATCTGCTTCCACGCCAAGCTGGTGATCGAAGCCGATGGCGGCCAGCACGGCATGCCTGATGGCGCCTGCGCCGACCAGGCGCGTGACGCGTTTTTGCGCGCGCAGGGCTTTCGGGTCTTGCGATTCTGGAATTCCGAGATCGACGCCAATCTGGACGGCGTCATGACGCAAATCCTTGCCGTGCTGCCACCCCCAACCGACCGGCCTCCGGCCGGCCACCCTCCCCACAAGGGGGAGGGATAGAGGCTGCGGCGTAGCGGTAACCTTTCTTGGCCGCGGCGCGCGGCCACCCTGCAAGTCATAACCAGCGAGGTCCGCACCTCTTCTCCCTCCCCCTTGTGGGGAGGGTGGCCCGGCACGCGAAGCGGGCCGGGTCGGGTGGGGGAGCCACAGGCACGTCAAGACTGATACGAAGAAGGCCGTCCCCAAGCTGAGCCGTCGTCGGGGGAAGAACTAACAGTTGCCCTCGCGCTTCGCCCGCGAGAACGCTGGCGCGTGGCTGTTTGAATCTGTCCGTTCGAATGCGGCGTCGGTATAACCCACGACCTACTTCGCCGCGGCGTCGGCGGCCAGCACCGGGCGCACCGGGTCGCCTTCGCGCAGCATCGCGCCGGCGCGCGACACCACGATGTCGCCGTCCTGGAGGCCTTCGCGAATTTCAACCTGGCCGCCGGACATCAACCCGACCTCGACCCGCTTGGTCTCGACCATTTGCCGCCGCACCACCTGGACCACGGTGCCGGCGGGGCTGTACAGCACCGCGGTCAGCGGCACCGCGATGCCGCAGCTTTCCCCGGTCTTGATCATGGCGCGACCCGAGGCATTGCTCAGCAGCCGCTCTGACGAGTCCACCGCGACGAACACCTGGCCGAGCTGGGTGTTGGGTTCGATCGTCGCCGCAATGCGCCGGACCTTGCCGTCGACCTCGTCGGCGCCGACGATCTTGATCCTGGCGGGCTGGTCGATCGCCAGCTTCGGCAGATCGGACACCGGGACCTGACCGACCAGGTCGAACTGGTTCCCGGTGATGATGCTGAACAGCGCCTCGCCCTTGGCCGAGGCGATGGTGCCGATCACCGCCGAAGAGTCGCTGACGAGGCCGGCGACCGGCGCCTGCACCGTCACGCTGCTGCCGTCGAGCGTCGCCAACCGGGCCATCGGCTGGTCCTTGGTGACGGTCTGGCCGGCCTCGACCATCACCTCGGTCACCTTCGAGCCCGGTCGATCAGGGCGGATCGCGACTTCCTCGCGCGGGATCAAAATGCCGAACACGTCGACGATCGCCGCAAAGCAGGATTTGCCGGCTTTGACCACGGTGACGGCGGCGCCCTTGCCGGGCTCGGCCTCCTCGGCGGCGCGGACGGGCTGCGTCATCGTAGAGATCGCCAGCAAGGCCAGCAGCGCGCCGCAGCGGTGCAGCGGGCGTCGGCGGGATCGATCGATCGGGGCAAGGCTGGTCATCATCACTTCCTTTCGCGTCCCCGCGCGCCATCGCGGCAAATTTTACTGGAACGCGGCGCCGCCGCCAAGGCCCGCGACGTCGGTGTCGGTGTCGGCGGCTTCGCGCCAGCGCAGGATTTCCACCGCCGGCACCGGGCGGGCGAAGCCCTTCAGCGACAGCGGCGCGATCGGCCGTGCCTCGGCCCATTGCTCGACCATCGCGAAGGCGCGCTGGCTGACCACGATCTGCCCGGCCTTGGCCTCGTCGCACAGCCGCGAGGCGAGGTTTGTGACGCTGCCGATCGCCGCATATTCCAGCCGCCGTTCGAAGCCGATCTGGCCCAGCGTCGCATAGCCCAGCGCGATGCCCATGCCGAAGCCGAGACTATGGCCGCGGCGGCGCCAAGTCTCGGTCAGTTCGCCAATCGCATCGCGCATCTCCACCGCCATCTTGATCGCGCGCTTGGTGTGGTCGGCCAGGGCGATCGGGGCGTTGAACAGCACCATCACGCCGTCGCCGGCATAGCGGTCGAGCGTGCCCTCATAGCGAAAGATCAGCTCGCCAAGGGCGGCGTGATATTCGCGCAGCACATTCATCGCCTCTTCGGGCTCGGAGCTTTCGGTGAAGGCGGTGAAGCCGCGCAGGTCGCAAAACACCACGGTGACTTCGCGGCGGTGGCTGTCGAGCAGCGAATCATGGCCGTCGGAAGACGCGATCAGCTGCGCCACCTGCGGGGCGAGAAAGCGCTCGAGCCGGCGGATCCGCTCGATCTCGCCGAGCTGCTTGTCCACCCGTTGCTCCAGCGACCTGTTCCAGTTCTTGAGTTGGTCGGTCTGCTCCTGCAGCTTGGCGGCCTGCTGCTGAACGGTGTCGTGCGCGGCTTCCAGTTCGCGGCCCTTCTGATCGACCTCGTGAAACAGCCGCGCATTGCGCATCGCCAGCACCGATTGATGGGCGAAGGTGCGCATCAGCCCGGTGAGGTTGGCGGAAAATTCGCCGACGCCGCTGCGCAGCACGATCAATGAGCCGAGCACGCCCTGTTGGTCGACCAAAGGCACCACCAGCACCGAATGAAAGCCGGCGGCGATCGCCAGATGCTTGAGCGGATGGTCCTCGGCCGCGGCCAGATCCGGCACCGCGATCGGGCGGCCGCGCAGCGCGGCGTCACCCAGAATGCTGGCCTCCGCGATCGTCGCATAGGCGCCGGCGGGATCGGCCGCGGTATCGACCCCGATCGCCTCGACCAGGCCGAAGCTGCGATCCGCCGGATCGTAATCGTAGATTAGCACCGCATCCGCATGGGTGATCTCCAGCGCCCGCGCCGCGACGGTGGGCAGCACGGCGTCGAGATCGAGCGACGACGCCACCGCGCGGCCGACCTCCTCGAGCACTTTGAGTTCGTTGACCGAGCGCGCCAGATCGGCGGTGCGCTCTTCGACCTTGGATTCGAGGCCGGAATAGGTTTCCCGCAATTGCCCGGCCATGGCGTTGAACTGATCGGCGAGCTGCTCCAGCTCGTCGGAGGTGCGCACCTCGATGCGATGGTCGAAATCGCCGGCCTCAAGCCGGCCGGCGCCTTCGCCCAGCGCGCGGATCGGAATCAGCATCCGGCGCGCCAGCACCATTCCGGCGACGATCGCCACCAGCAGGCCGAAGCCGATCAGTAGTGCGATCCGCAGCAGCAGATCGCCCACCGGCGCCAGCGCCTGGCTGCGCGGCTGTTCGAACAGCGCGAACCAGCCGAGCCGCGGGATCGGCTGCGCCGCCGCCAGCACCGCATGTCCCTCGCGGTCCTGTCCCGACGTCGCGAGCTCTCGGCCATTGCCGAGCAGCGTCGCCACCTGCGGCAGCCCGGAGAGGTCCTCGCCAAGAGGCTCTGCATGGCTGGAACTGGCAAGCACCAACCCGTCGGGATCGACCAGATAGGCCGTGCCGACCTTGCCGACCTGGGCATCGCCGACAAGGCCGGACAGGAAACCCAGATCGACCTCGGCGACGGTGATGGCGGCGTCGCGGCCGGAATGCTTGACAGCGATCGACATCAACGGCCGGGAACCGCGAAAATAGGCCTTGCCGAACGCGACGTTGCGGTTGCCGAGCGCGGTGTATTGCGGGTCGCGCGAGAAATCCGCGCCGCTGCCGAGCGACACGGTCGAGCGCGTCAGCCGCAGCGCCTCGCGGCCGTCGCTGTCGATCTGGACCAGTTGGCTGATCGCCGGCACCTGCTGCATCAGCTGGGTGTAGTCGGCGCGGCGCTGCGCGATCGTCACCACGCTGGCGCGGGTCACCCAGCTGATCTGCCGCTCCAGATCGTCCATCGCCTGCTCGACGCGCCGCGCGGTGGTCTCGGCCTTCTCGGCCATCGTGGTGAGCAGCGACGTCCGGGTCTCACGATAGCTGATCCAGATTTCCAGCGCGCCGTTCACCGCCAGCACGAACACGACGAGGCCGACCAGCGAGATCACGTATTTGGCGAACAACCCGCCGCGCCGAAACCAGATCCTGTCGCTGACGCCGACCATCCAACTTCCTTGTGCGAGCGCGATCCTCCGCGCGCCGATCCCGATTGCGGAGTCAGCGCCGGGCAGGGCGCCAGGATCCGCGCGGCCGACCGGGGCCGCGCTTGTATTATCACAATTTGGCATGGGCTGGCGCGGGCCGAAGTGACGCAATTCTGGCCAGAGCGGCCGGTCAGCGGTTGAATAGCCGCTTCATGATCGCGTTCATCGCCGCGTCGTCGTCAGGATTGGTCGGTGCGCCCGGCCCTGTCTCGGATTGCGGCGCGGGGTTTTGCGGCGCGATGCCGCGGGGCTCGCGGCCGTCGGGCGTTTGGCCGCCGGGCTGCTGGCCATCCAGCCCTTGCTGGATCAGCTTTCCGAGCGTCTTGCCAAGCTCGCCGCTAAGCGCGCCGCTGCCGCTTGCGTCTTGGCCGCCGAGCGCACCGAACAGGCCCTGGCCGAGTTGGCGCAGCCTGGCGTAAGCCGCGTCCGGATTGTCCAGAATGCCGGCGGCGTCGGGGAAGATCCGCGGTGCGTTCCAGGGGCCATCGACCACCACCGGGATGCCGAAACCGACCGGATCGCCGCTGCGACCCTGACCCTGCGTGGTCATCACCAGTTTCGGCTCGACCCGGAATGCCAGCGATTTGGCGGTCAGATCGATCGTGCCGGCGCCGGTCATCCGTACCAGCGGGCCAATCAGCAACAGGTCCGAGGAGGTTGCCTTGCCCTGGTCGATCTGGAACGAGGCGCTGAGCTGCGACAGGTCGGTGGCCTCGGTGCTGCTCTCCTGCCAGCCCGTCAGCGTGCTGGAGGTGAGGGTGCGAATCATCTTGGCGACGTTGAGGCCGCGAATTTCGCCGTCGCTGAAATTGACGAAGGCGGTGCCGTTCAGCGCTGACATGATCGCGCGCTGACTGCCGCCGCTCGCCGTCACGGCGATCTTTGCCTGCATCTTGCCGTCGAGCCTGTCGAATTCGGCAAGGCCGCTGAGCAGCGGCAAGGCCCGCACGTCCTTGAGGTCGCCACGCAGTGTGTAGGATGGCGTTGGCGTCGAGACGTCGATGCCCAAGGCGCCATCGGCCTTGCCGCCATAGACGCCGAGATCGGTGAATTGCGCGGTCATCGCACCGTTGGTCAGTTTGGCGTCGATCAAGGCCGGGGCGAAGCGGGCCTCGCCGATCTTGAGATCGGCGGCCGACAGCCGGATCTGGGCATCGAGATAGTTGAGGCCGGAGAGATCAATCGGGGCATCGCTCCACGGCTCGCCGGGCTGCGGCGGCGCGGGCGTCATCGCAACATCCAGCTGCTGGAAATCCACGTCGAGCTTGAGCAGCGGCTTGCCGGCCAAGTCGGCGGAGGCCCAGCCATTGAACTGCTCGTCGCCCAGCATGCCGCTGAGGCCGTTGATCTGCAGCATGGCGTCGTTGAGGCGGATCTCGGCCTTTGCGGTGAGTTGGGATTTTAGCAGGTCCGGCGCGTCGAGGGTCAGTTCGACCGGCACGGGCTGCCGCGCCGGCCCCTGCGTTGCGGCCTTGATCGCGAAGCCGAGACTGTGGTCGCCAAATCGGGCCTTTCCGGTGGCGCTAATGCGCTGCTCCGGGGCGCTGCGGATCTCGGAATCGATGCCGTCGATGCGCTGCGCGACGCCGTCGCGGGCGTTGGCAAACACCACGGCGCCGTCGACAATGCTGACGTGATCGACGCTGATCGTCCGCGGCTGCGGTTCGGCGGCCGAATTCTTGTCGGGCGCGGCCGGCGCACCGCGGTCGCGCAGCAAGGGTACGTGGATCACCGGTCGGGTGAGCGTGAGGTCGGTGACCTGCGCATGGCCTGCGATCACGCTGCGTAGCGGCAGCGCGGCCCGCAGGCTGGCAATGGTGATACGGCTGTCCTGATCATCCTGCTGCGGGCGTTGCAGCGAGACGTCGTGCAGCGTCACGCCCAGCCCAGGAAACAGCGAGATTTTGGTCGGGCCATCGACCGTGATCCGGTAACCGATGTCGCGCGCGACACGATTCTGGATCAGCGAATTGACCCAGCCCGACGGAATTCCGATCGCCAGCAGCAGCATGATAGCGGCGACCGCAATCGCGATTCCGACAAGGCCGATCTTCACCACTTTCATCTCATCATCCCAACGGACCAAGCTACGCCAATGTTGCCGCCGCCGGCCCGCTCACGCAATGGCGCCCCGACATTGATGGAGCCGTTCGCGGAGGCGCCAGCTCCGGACGAACATCGATCAGATCGTCGTTTCATGTTCTCGGCAGACCAACGGGCCTGACTGCCGGGCCGACAAAAATACCGCAGCCGGGCTGCAAAGCTATGTGACTTGTGACACAGTCCACTTTTATGCGGCGCCACCTAGGCGTCTTTGTTTCCAATCCAATCGTGCCAGGGCTGGACATTATTGCCATGACCAAACAGGCCGAATTTGCCGTGATCCTGAAGATGAACCCGATGTTCGCGGATCTCGGGCCCGACGAATTGCAGCGCATTTCCGGGCTCTGCCATACCCGGCAGCTCGCGACCGGCGAGATGCTGTTTCAAAAGGGTGACGCCGGCGACGCGCTGTTCGGCGTCCGGCGCGGCCAGATCCGGATCGAAACCGGCGCGCCGGACGGCAGCCGTCTGACCTTGAATTTCCAGGGGCCCGGCGATCTGTTCGGAGAGGTCGCGGTGCTCGACGGCGAGAGCCGCACCGCGGATGCCGCCGCGAGCGAGCCGACTGAATTGTTCGTGCTGCGGCGCGAAGATTTTCTCGGCCATCTCGAGCGCGAGCCGAAAGTGGCGCTGAAACTGATTGCGCTGCTGTGCCAGCGGATCAGGTGGATGAGCGAGCGCATGGAGGAATCGGTGCTGCAGCCGCTGCCGGTGCGGCTGGCGCGCCGGCTGTGCGCGCTGGCGTCTGATTTCGGCTCCGAGGTGCACATCTCGCAAGAGCAGCTCGGCGTCTTCGTCGGCGCCGCGCGCGAAAGCGTCAACCGGCAATTGCAGAGCTGGCGCAAGGACGGCATCCTCGACCTGCAGCGCGGCCGTATCCTTTTGAAGAATGTCGGCAGGCTGACCGCGGTGGCGCGCAACGAGTAGTCCGGGGCCACCCCGGCGGCGACGTCTGTTTGAACGATCGGAAGAGACGACCCGCGCTATTTGCTGCGCCAGAACGCCAGGCTCTTGGCGGGCGGTGTCGATTCGGTACGCGGCTGCGCAGGCAGCGGCGGCTGTGGCGGCGGTGGTGCATGGGGCTTTGGCGGCGCGGGATGGTCGGCGTCGTCCTCGTCGGCGCTGGTGGTGGTCAGCAGCTTCTTGCCGAACCGCCACGACAATTGCCCGACATCGTCCATCATCATGAACATCGCCGGCACGAAGATCAGCGAAAGAATGGTCGAGAACAACAACCCGCCGATCACCGCCAGCGCCATCGGCGAGCGGAATTCGCCGCCGGCGCCGAACGCCAGCGCGCTCGGCATCATGCCGGCCACCATCGCGATGGTGGTCATCACGATCGGGCGGGCGCGTTTCTGGCCGGCGTCGATCATCGCCGCTTCGCGCGACTTGCCGTCGCGGATCGATTCGACGGCGAATTCGACCAGCATGATGGCGTTCTTGGTGACGATGCCCATCAGCATCAGCATGCCGATCCAGACCGGCGTGGTCAGTTGCTTGCCGGTCACCAGCAGTGCCCCGATCGCGCCGCCGATCGACAGCGGCAGCGAGAACAGGATGGTGATCGGCTGCAGGAAGGTGCCGAACAACAGTACCAGCACCGCATAGACCATCATCAGCCCGGCGCTGATCGCGGTGGCGAAGCCTTCCGACAATTCGTTCAGGCTCTCGGCGTCGCCGGACGGGCTGACTTTGACGCCCTTCGGCAGCGTCTTCATCACCGGCAGGTCGTAGATCAGTTTGGTGGCGTTGCCGAGCGCGGCGTTGCCGACCAGGTCGGCGGCCACCGTGGCCTGGCGTTCGCGGTCGTAGCGGTTGATGCTGGTCGGGCCCTGATCGAATTTGACGTCGGCGACCACCGACAGCGGCACCGCACCGCGGCCGCCGAGGATCGGCACCCGCAATTGCTCCAGCGTGCGCAGATCGGCGCGGGCGGAATCTTCGAGCTGGACCCGGATCGGCACCAATCGGTCGCCGGCGTCGAATTTGGCCAGCGCCGGGCCGACATCGCCGATGGTGGCGACCCGGATGGTTTCGGACAGGCTTTCGGTCGAGACGCCAAGCCGCGCGGCCAGATCGGCGCGCGGCTGGATTCGCAATTCGGGCCGGTCCAGCGAGGTCTCCGAGATCACGTTGGAGATGATCTGAATCCGCTTCATCTGGGTCGCCAGCTCCTGGGCGACGTTGGTGACGATGTTGCTGTCGTTGCCGGTGACCACCAGCGAGATCGCGCGCAGCCCGTTCTCGTCGAGGAACCAGTAGCGGATGTCCGGAATGCTCTGCAGCTCCTTGCTGATATCGAGCTCGAGCTGGCGCTGGGTGATGTCGCGGTCGCCCTTCGGCGTGTAGTTGATGATCAGCGCGGCGCGGCGCACTTCGAAGATTCCGGGCGGCACCCGGCCGCCGTCGACGAATACGCTTCGGACCTCGGGCCGCTTGCGCAAGCGCGCCACGATGTCCTCGGTGGTCTTTTCGGTGAAGGCGAGCTGGCTGCCGGGCGGCAATTCCACCGCCAGCAGCGAGCGCGCGGTGTCCTGCGCCGGCAGGAAGCCCTGCGGCAGCAGCGTGATGCTCCAGATCGACGCGGCAAAGATGCCAAAGCCGATCAGCACCGTGACGTAATAATGCTTCACCGACCAGGTCACCAGCCGGGTGTAGGTGCGCAGCACGGCCCCCGGCGGCTTCTCCTCGTGCGGATGATCCTTGAGGAAATAGGCCGCCAGCACCGGCGTCACGAAGCGCGCCGCCAGTAGCGAGAAGAACACCTGCACCGACACGGTGATGCCGAATTGCTTGAAGAACTGCCCGGCGATCCCGGACATGAAGCTGGCCGGCGCGAAGATCGCGATGATGGTCAGCGAGATCGCGATCACCGCCAGGCCGATCTCGTCGGCGGCTTCCAGCGCGGCGCGATAGGGCGATTTACCCATCCGCATATGGCGGACGATATTTTCGATCTCGACGATGGCGTCGTCGACCAGAATGCCGGTCGACAGCGTGATGGCGAGGAAGCTGACCAGATTCAGTGAGAATCCCAGCATGTCCATCGCCCAGAATGCCGGGAAGATCGACAAAGGCAGCGAGATCGCGGCGATCACGGTGGCGCGGAAGTCGCGCAGGAACAGGAATACGACGATCACCGCCAGCGTCGCGCCCTCGAACAGAGTCGAGATAGCGGCTTCGTAATTGCCTTTGGTGAAATCCACCGAGGTGTCGATCAGTTTCAGGTCGACGTCCGGATAGGCCGCCTTCAGCGTGTCGATCCGCTTCTGCACCGCGGCGGCGACGACGACGTCGCTGGCGCCCTTGGAGCGCTTGATGCCGAGCGCCACCACCGGCTCGCCGTTGAATCGCGCGAAGGTGCGGCGATCGGCGATGGTGTCGGTCACGGTGCCGAGATCGTCGAGCCGGACCTCGCCGCCGGCCGGCAGGCTGATCATGGTGCCGGCGAGTTCGTTCAGGGTCTTGGCGCCGGCCAGCGTGCGGATCGCCTGATCGTTCTTGCCGATCTCAGCGCGGCCGCCGGCGAGATCGACATTGGTGCCGCGCAGGCGACGGCTGACATCGAGCGCGGTGAGGCCCGCGGCCTGCATCCGGTCCGGATTGAGCGAGACCAGGATCTCGCGCTCGACGCCGCCGATGCGCTCGACCTGCGCGACGCCGCGCACGCCCTGCAGCGCACGCTTGACCACGTCGTCGACGAACCAGGACAATTGCTCGGGCGTCTTGCCCGGCGAGATCGCCGCATAGGTGACGATCGGCAGCCCGATCACGTCGACGCGCTGGATCAGCGGTTCGTTGACATTCTGCGGCAAATTGGCGCGGACGCGGGTGACCGCGTCCTTGACGTCGTTCAGCGCCCGGTCGGTGTTGGTTTCCAGCGCGAACTGGATCGTGGTCACCGACAAGCCGTCGGTGATCGACGAGGCGATGTGACGCACGCCTTCGACGCCGGAGACGCCGTCCTCGATCGTCTTGGTGACCTGCGCTTCAAGCTCGGCGGGCGCCGCGCCGAATTGCGCCACCGCCACCGAGATCACCGGGATGTCGGCGCTCGGCAGCCGCGTCACCGCCAGCTTGGTGAAACTGATCCAGCCCAGCGCCAGCAGGATGATCGAGAAGACGACGGAGGGCAGCGGATGCCGGATCGACCAGGATGAGACATTCAGTGCCATCAGCGCCCCCGCGACCGATCGAATTCATCGGCGAACATGGTCTTGACCTGATCGCCGTCATGCAGCGAGGTGCCGGCGTCGGCCACCACGAGCTCGCCCTGTTTGACGCCGTCGAGAATTTCGATGCTGGTGTCGGAGACCAGACCGACGCGGACTTTTCTGGTTTCGACGGTGTTGCCCTTCACCACCTGAACGGTCAGGTGATCGACCGCCGAGCGCGGGATCGCCACGCCGCAGCTGCGACTGGCGTCGATGGTGGCGCGGGCGAACATCCCGACCTTGAGCGCCGGAGTTCTGGTGAGCGAGAGCCGGACATGGCCGAGCTGGGTCTTGCGGTCGATCTCCGGCGAAACCAGCCGGACCCGGCCGGCGAGATCCGGAACGCCGTCCCGGCTGATCCGCGCGGTCGCGCCCGGTTTCAGCTTCAATGCATGGATCCCCGGCACTTCGGCGTCGAGTTCGATCTCATTGTCGACCGCGATCTGCACCATCGGTCCGCCCTGCGGCGACGCCGGTGCGCCGACGATGGTGTTGATCTTGGTGATCATTCCGGCGACCGGGGCACGCAGCGAGAACGCGGTCGATTTGCCGGTCGCGGTCGGCGCCGTGAGCCGGATCAGTTCCTGATTCTCGGTGACGAGATCGCCGCTATGGACCAGGATCTCGGTGACCTTGCCGCCTTCGCGATCGACGCTGACCAGCGCTTGCTGGCGCGGCACGATGAAGCCGGTGACCCGTACCATGTCGGAGAAACAGGCATTGCTCGCCTTGGCGACGGTGACCGGCACGCCGGCGGCCTCGGTGCTGGCGGCGTCCTTCTCCACGGCGTGGCTGGGCGTCGCCGCGAGCACGGCGAGGATTGCGGCGGTCGCCACGGCCGCCCTTGCTTGGGCGGTGGTGGGGAGGATGAAACGGAAGATGGCCTGCATTGCGGATCGATCCACACCTTGGTCATGAGCGTCAGTCATGAGCATGCTCGCTCAGGGTCTCGACTCCGCGTTCGCTTCACCCGTCCAGTTTTCCTGCGAATTCGAATGCAACGGACACTGAAATAATCATTTCGGTGTGGTGGCGCGTTTGGCAATCCACACAGCCCGGCACAGCCGTAACCTAATCAGTGGCAATCTACACAGGCTCTGGAAAGAGCAAAAGAGCAAATGCGTTCCGCGGGGTGCGGAACGCCGACCGTCAGGCAATGCGAGCAGCCTACACGGTATCACTTTGAGGCGGTCTTGCTCGCCATGTTGACCACCTGCACCCTTCGGTTCGAAGGGTCCAGCGGCGCCGCGGGATCCTTGGGCTTGCTTTCGCCATAGCCGACGGTGACCAGATCGGCGCCTGGAATTCCATATTGCTCGACCAGCACCCGTTTGATCGTATCGGCGCGGCGTTCCGACAGGTCCTGATTGTAGGCCTCGCTGCCGATGGCATCGGTGTGCCCGGCGACCACGAAAGTCGATCCCTTCAAGGCAGGATTGGACAGTGCCTTGCCCAGCGCCTCGACGGCGCGTTCCGCGCGTGCGCTGATCTTGGCGGAGTCGTAGTCGAAGGTGATTTCCAGGTCGATATTCGGTTTGTCCTTGGCGATCGTGGCGATCTGCTCGCGCTCGCCGGCGGACAGCGAGCGTGTCGTGCGGTTACGCAACGTGTCGACGAAGCGGCTCTCGGCCGGATCGGGCGCGGGGGTGGCGGCCGACAGGCTCCGCGTCAACGGCTTCTTCGGCGCCAGCGCCTTGATGATCTGATTTTCGGTGACGTCGTCGGCGGCGAGGGCCATTCCGGCGCTCATCGACAGCGCCGCGCCGATTGCCAGGATGGCGCGAAACGCAGCGAGATTTCGTTGTAGTGACATCGTGACCATGGGCATCCCCCTTGTGCTGGCGACGCTGTTCGTGAATGACGCGCCACACAGGCTTCGAAAATTCCTGCCGCCCAGTCGTCGCGCCGGGGCGCGGGAAGGTTCAATCAATCCGCCCGCCAGTTTCGTTTTGTCGCGGATCAACGCACGCCGTAACCGGCGAATTCCTGTACGATGTTCGGGTCCATGCTCTTGGCATTGGCGATGTCGATGTCGCCCTGCGAGGTCATCCCGCGGCGCTGCTTGGCGAGGCCGCGTCCATATAACGACGAGGTCAGTCGCGGATTGATTTTCAAGGCGGCGTCGAAATCGGCGATGGCGTTCTTGGTCTGGCCGTTCTTGAGGTTGAGCAGGCCGCGGCTGTCCAGCGCGTCGACAAAATTCGGGCGCAGCCGCAGCGCCTCGTTGCAGTCCTTCAGCGCCGCCGCCAGCTCATCGATGACGGTCCGCACCCAGCAACGATTATTATAGGCTTCGACATCCTTCGGGTTGATCCGGATTGCTTCGTCGAAATCCTTGATCGCCAGCCGATAGGCGCCCTTGCTGGCGTAAACCTGGCCGCGCCGATAATGCGCATTGCCGTCGTCGGAATTGTCGGCGATCTTTTCGGTGAGACTCTTGACGGTCGGATCGCTGGCCAGCGCCAGTTCCAGTTTCTTTTCTGCGGCCTCGTTGCGCCCAGCATCGTCGCGCGCGGCATCGGCCGCGGGTGCTACGTCGGTCTGCTTGCTCCCGGAATCGTCCTTGCGCGCGTCCTTATTTGCGTCTTTGGGCGCTTCCTTGACTGTCTCCTTGGTGGTTTCCAGCGGCGGCGTCACCGCGGGCGCCGGCTCGGATAGATCCTTCGGCGATTCCGTGGTGGCAACCTTGGCTGGCTCCTTGACCGGCTCCTTAACGGCTTGCTTGGCGGTTTCGACGTTGGGCGCGGTCTTCGCAGCATCGGCCGTCGGAGGCTCGACTTTCGGAGCCTCGACTTTCGCAGCCTCGGCTGCCGGCGCCGGTGGCTCGGGTTTGGCGCTTTCGGCCGGGCTGGTCGCCGCGGTCTTGGTGCCGGACTCGATTGCCGGCGTCGCCGCTTGCTTGTCGTCAGGGACCTCGCGCGGCGGCGTCCTGTCGACGACGGCGCTTTTTCCGCCCGGCGGCACCTGCGCGCCCGGGACGAAGGAGAATTCATCGGCCAGCGACGACGAGATCCATGGCACCTGCTCGCTGCGCGAAGCGCGGGTCACGCCGACCCGGGTGCGGTTGAGGGTTTCTTCCGCGGTCAGGCCGGGAACCCGGATCTCCTTGAGCAATTCGCTGACGAACAGGCTGTGATCGCCGCCATTGTCGCTGACCACCGAACTCAGCGCCGCCGAATACATTACCAGCGTTCCGCTCGGCGCAATGATCGGCGCCAGCCCGGCGGAGAAGCTGCGGAAGCGGCGCTCATAGGGATTGCGCCGCGACGCATCGATCAGCGCGATCTTGACGGCGGCGCCCCGGCTGTTGATTTCGCCGAGCACGGTTTCGAGGCTGAAGCCGTCGCGGCGGACGTCGGGCTCGGTCCAAAGCTGGGCGTCGACCGGGATCATGTAGCTCTGCCGGCCGGACTGAATGCCAAACCCGCTGAAGAACACCAGCGCCACGGAGCCCGGCTTGACGCGGGTATAAAGCCGCTGAAACGCCCGGCGCATGCCGTCGATGGTGAGATTTTCGCCGAGATCGACGTCGAAGCCGTCGCGTTTCAATTCGTCGGCGAGGTCGCGGGCGTCATTGATCGGCTCTTTCAGCGGCTTTTCGCTGTCCGGATATTTCGCGTTGCCGATCACCAGCGCCACTCGATTGCCGAGAGTGTCCGCTGCCGCCGATCGGGCAATCGGTGCAACGCACAAGGACAAGATCACGAGCAGGCCAATACGGATTTTCATGCGACGCCGGTCCACCACGCTATGGGCGCCGATCCCAAGCTTGCGCCGCGGCGACCTTATTCCACTTCCATGCAATATCCATTATCAAACCGGGCTCAGCGCTGCTGTCAACCGCCTGCACCCGCTTGCATGACCTCGACGCCGATGATGGATACGCCGGGGATGACGGCGCATCGCATTCGGAGTGATCGCATCCCGCCTGATGTCGCCGCGATGTCACAAACATCGAACGTTCTCCGCCGATCCTCAGCCGTAGGTCGCTGTGCTGCAACCACAGCCTGCGACCCAGATCGTCAGTAACCGATTCCCAACATCAGGACGAAGCGCTGGCGGCACCAAAAGCCATAACACAAGGCGTCACCGCCTCTGGCCGTGACGCGACGATAGGGTCGGCTGGCCGAGCTTCGGTGTCGTTTCGCCACCGGGCTGGCCGATGAGGTTGCCGGGCTGGCGGAAGTGTCCCGGGGGCTGTTGGCTGATGAGGCGGAAATCCGCCGGCCGGCTGCGATGATGGTGGCTGCCGCATTCGTCGGCGTGGTCGCAACTTCGCCTGCCGTTGACGCGATTGCCGCGCTTGCGTCGTCCATGCTGGCATAAGCGGGCGTCAAGGCCAGGCATAAGACGGCCGCGAGACCCGCTGCGACGACGCGCCAGATCTGGCTGGGATTGCTCGGCATCGATCATCTCACCTTTCGTTTGGTGGAGCGCCAGCGCGGCGACTCACCGATTAAATCCGCGTCGGCGAAGCGGCGGCTGTCACCATGCGCGGTCAGTTCAAAAACCGACGCCGATCATGGCGCTGCCGCCAACCCGGCCAGTGCTCGGCCGCGAATAGGCCTGCTGCCGGGCCCGCGGCTCGGGACGCGATTGCCGCCGCGGCCGATCGCGCTCGGCCTGCCGGCTCGGCCGTCTCCGGGTCGCGCGGCGGTCGTCATCGTCGCGGTCGCGCCGCGACGCGGTCGCCGGCGCCTTCTTTTCCTCGGCGACGCAACTGTCGCCCTTGGCGATCTCGCCCGACTTGCACTCCAGCGGACAGACTCGACCGCTGTGGCCGGTCAATTCCGCCACCAGCGCCTCGGTCACCGATACTTCGTCATCCGACGACTTGCCCTTGACCGCGAGATAGCGGCCGAGCGCGCCCTTGGTTGACGGACCGAGGTCGCCATCGACGCCGCCGGCGTCGCAGCCGATGCGGTTGAGTTCGGTCTGCGCCGACCGAACCAGTTCCGGAGAGTTCGGCATCGCCGCGGCGCGCTTTGCCGCTTCCGCCTGGAATTTCTCAAGCGTTGCGGCCACTTGCGGCCGCAACCGCTCGCAGCTCACGGTGTCGGCGAAATTCTTCATGTCGTCGAGGCCGGTGCCTTCGCTGCCCTTGGCGTTGAGCGCGTCGAAGGTCGATTGCTGCTGCTTGCAGGCGGCCTCCTGGGCCGAGGCCAACTCGGCCTTGCGGCGTTCTTCTTCGGCCTGCCTGGCTTCGCGTTCGCTCGCGGCGCGCAATGCCGCAGCCTCGGCCGCGGCCTTGCTACGTTCGGCCTCCTCGGCCTTGCGCTTGGCCTCGGCGGCCTTGCGTTCGGCTTCCAATGCCTTGGCCTTCTGTTCGGCTTCGGCCTGTTTGGCGCGGCGCTCGTCCTCATCGCGCTGCCGGGCAGCGGCCGCCTCGGCTTTCTTCTGCGCAGCCTGGATACGGGCCTCCTCGGCGGCCCTGGCGGCGGCTTCCCGCGCGGCGCGGGCCTGGGCCTCGCGTTCCTGCGCCGCCTTTTCCAGCAGATCCATGCGCTGCTTGGCGGTGATCGCCAAGGGCGAGTTCGGATAGCGCGCGATGAATGTCTGCAGCGCCTTGGTATCGTTGCTGTCCTTGATCCGATCCCAGTCCAGCGCCTCCTTCGAGGTCGGCTCGCGACCCGGCGCGATGGCGTTGGGGGCGACCGCGGCGACGGCGACGCCGCCGGACTGTTTGGCGGCCGGTGCCGGAACCTGATCGTTGAGGCTTGCGATCTGCGCGCGCGCCAGATCGGCGTAGAATCCGGTCTTGTAGGTGCCGAGGAAGACTTCCCAAGCCCGGCGCGATCCGATCTTGGCGACCAGATTATAGTCCGCCTTGATGCCGCTATCATCGTCATCGGCAGCAACAGGCTTCTCGACCGTCGGCGCCGGAACCAGCGAGATATTGCCGCCGCCGAGCGAGCCGTAGACGAACGGCTCCTGCCGGTTGTTGGTGGATTTTAGCACCTCATCGCGCACCCGGCCGAAGGCCAGCCTGATATCGAGGCCGGGCACCGTCAGATTTTTCAAGATCGCGGTGGTGAACGGGCTGTGCTGGCCCTCGCCATCCTCGGCGGTCGAGCCGGCTTTGGCCGCATAGGCGATCAGCGTGTCGGTGCTGGTCGGCTCGATCTTGCCGAGACCCGAATGCACCCCGCGGCTGGCGACCTTGCGTTCGCGGCGCATCTTCACCGTGAACGGATTGTCGCGGCAGGCGTCCAGAATCACCACGCGCAGCTTCTTGGCGCCGTCGGCGGACGATACCATCCGCTCCAGCGGGATCGCCTCGTCATCGGCGTCGCGATCGCTGATCAGGCGGGCATTCACCGGGATCAGATAGTTGGTCCCGCCGATCTCGATGCCATGTCCGGCATAATAGAGAACCGCGATCTCCGCATCATCGGCGTCGGTCTCGAATTTGCGGATCGCGCGCTTGAATTCGAGATTGCCGACGTCGATCGCCAGCGTGACGTTGTAGCCCGCGTCCTCGAACAATTTCGCCACCGATTGGGCATCGCGCGACGGGTTCGGCAATTGCGGAACGCTCTCATAGGTCGAATTGCCGACCACCAGCGCCACGCGCTTGGGCTCCGCCAATGCCAAGCTCGATGACAGGATCACCGCCAGGACGGTGCCTCCGATCATCGCGGCGATTTGAGCCCAACGCTTGATCATGTCGATTCCTGCCACCATTGCGGTTGGCAGGTCCCTATCAAGAGCAAAACGAGGCGTGGCTGGCGCTCGGGCCAACGGCAAATAGCAAAATATCGAACCAGTCTAACTGCATCTCGGTGACTGATCAATCTCCCCGGACCGCGAGGGGTCACGGCGACCCGAACGGGTGCCGTGGCCCGAACGCTCTACTTAGAGGCCTGTTCGCGCTCCGCCAGATTGACGATCTCGACGCGACGATTTTCTGCAGCCAGCGGGTTCGACGGGTTCTTCAGACCTTGCTCGCCATAGCCGGCGGCGACCAGCTCGGTCGCCGGGATATGGTACTTGTCGATCAGGTAGCGCTTCACCGCTTCGGCCCGACGTTCCGAGAGCCCCTGATTGTATGCATCGCTGCCCTTGGCGTCGGTATGGCCGCCGAGCATGACGGTGGTGCCTTTGAGGTCGCTGCTGGTCAGCGCCTCGCCGAGGCTTTTCAGCTGCGGCTCGGCGCTCGGCGACAATTCCGCGGAGTTGAAGTCGAAATTGATCTCGAGGTTGATCTTCGGCCGCTTGGTGGCGATCGCGGCCATCTGGTCGCGGTCGGCGGCCGATAGCGACCGGCTCTGCCCGCTGACCCGCTTGATCGCGGCGAGGTCATCCGCGCTGATCGTGGGCCGGTCGGAGGGGCTCAGGCTGCGGGTCCTGGAGACCTTCAAGCCGTCCCTGATCTGCTGGGCGGACAATTCGCCGGCATCTGCCGACAGTCCGGTCAGGGTCAGGCCGCTCGCCAGAACGGCCATGGCCAGCGCTGTGCTGAGATGTTTTTGCCGATTCATCATGGTCATCTCCATCAGGTTGAGGGCTTCGCCGGCGTGACGACAGCCGAAACCAATGGTCGCTACTCTGCTCCGGAGCGAAGAGCGCAGCCGTGACCCACGTCACGCAAATTCAACCCACCCAGAGGGCGGAATATCAGGTCACGCTACCCACATCACACAAAAATCACACAGCGGCCGAATGACAAGCGTAGGGATCGAAAACCGGATGAAAAACAACGACCGCGGTATCATAACAGGGTAGTACAAACAGATATCAATACAAACAAGCGTCGCGTGGGGCCATTGCTGCGAGACGCAAACTCAGCGGATCGTGCAGTAGCGTACGCTGAATGATCCTTCGAATGGATAGCATATCGCAAATACCGGTCTCTTCAACTGCCTGTCCCAGAATCGATAAGTGATTCGGTGCTATCCAATCGATCGCAGTTCTGGAATCGGTCTGATACCAAAATCCCGCTGGCACTAATCCTCGGGATTTTGATCCGTTTCTTGCTGTGCTGTGTTGCAGTAATGGTACATGATTTGGAATAGTCGGCGTTGCGAAAGCCTCGGCCGACTACGCACCTTGCCCAATTTGAAGCACCTGCCTTAGAAATATCGGGAAGCCTGCGTTAGCGGGATTGTTGCGAATTTTTGAATTTTGGGGGCATTGGGATGACGAACTTCACCAGCCAGCGCTCGATTGGAGCAAACAAGGCAGGAAGGCGGATTGCGGCGGGGGTCGTCGTTGCGCTGGCTTGTTCAGTGTCATCGGTGGCGATGGCGGCTTGCAACGGGACCGGTGCGTTCACGGCGGCGAATGGCGGAGCACGCTATCTGCCCTTCGCCTCCGGTGGTGCCGTCAATTCCCTGGTCTCGGCGATCAATACCGCCAATACAGCGTTCCTGACCCAGTCGACTGCGTTTGTAAGCGCGCCGGTCAATCCCGCCCCGAATCAGGAAGGTGGCGGTGTCTGGGCTCGCGGCATCGGCGGCGAGATCACCACAAAAAGCACCAGCACAACGTCGAATGTAACCGCGGCCGGAGTTGCGTTGCCTGGCTCGATTGATTGCGACAATGAGACCAAGCTGACTTTCGCTGGCGTTCAGGTCGGTGCCGACACGTCGATCCTGAACTATAATGGTTGGAATCTGCATGTCGGGTCGACCGTCGGATACCTCGGTGCCAAGGCGCGCGACGTCTCGTCGGGCGGCCCGCTCAATCCGGGCGGCGGCACGTTTCAAGATCAGCTTCAGGTGCCATTTGCCGGGGTCTATTTCGCCGTCACCAAAGGCGGCCTTTTCATCGACGGCCAGGTGCGCACCGAATTCTATCAGAATTCGGTCAACGATCCGATCGTCGCGGGCATCTTCGACCAGAAGCTGGATGCGCGCGGATTGTCCTTCACCGGCAATATTGGCTACAATCACGCGTTAGCTAACAACTGGTTCATCGAGCCGTCGGCCGGCATCGTCGTCTCGCGGGTCAAGGTCGATCCGCTCAACGTCACCGGCACGTTGTTCCTGCCGGCATCGTTCACACAGGGCCTGACCTTTCCGGGGCAATTGCGGATCGACGACATCAAGAGCACGCTCGGCCGCTTCAGCTTGCGTGGAGGCACCACCATCGCCTCGGGCAGCATGATTTGGCAGCCATTTGCCATCGCCAGCGTCTATCATGAGTTCGAAGGGGGGGTGACCTCCTCGTTCGACGGTGAAACGGTGGTGCCGGGGATCGGACTGCCGGCAGGCAGCATTTCCTCGACCAGCATCGGGACCTATGGACAGTTCGGCGTCGGCGTGGCCGGCCAGCTCGTCAACACCGGGCTGCTCGGCTACATCCGCGGCGACTACCGTACCGGCGATAATGTCGACGGCTACAGCATCAACGGCGGCGTGCGCTACCAATTTTCGCCGGAAATTGTGGCGGTCGGCCCGCGCTACACCAAGGCGGTCAAGGCTCCGATCTTCGAGCAGGCTGCCTTCGACTGGACTGGGTTCTTTATTGGCGGCAGCTTTGGCGTGCTCAATGGCCGCACCAAATACGAGACCGCGGCCGGCTCGACCGATCCCCGCTTCGCCGGTGCGATCGGCGGCGGGCAGATCGGCTATGATCGCCAATTCGGTAAATGGGTCGTCGGCATCGAAGGCAGCCTGAATGCGACCAACGCCCACGGCGCGCGCCAATGTCAATTTGGCATCTTTTTCAACTGCGAAACCAATGTCAGCTACATGGGCACCGCGACTGCCAAGCTCGGCTATGCCTTCTGGAACCGGTCGCTGTTTTATGTCCGCGGCGGTGCGGCGTTCGGCGATCTCAAGCTGACGACCACTTGCAACACCGGTCCGTTCAACGTGTTTGGCGTGATTGGCTGCGGCGAGTCGGCAAAGCGCGATCGCACCGGGTGGACGATCGGCGTCGGATCGGAATTCGCCCTCTCTCGCAATTGGACTGTCCGCACCGAGACCAATTACTTCGACATGGGTAAGGAAACCTATGTGCTGCCGGTGAGTGGCGTTCCTGGCACCGTCAAGGAGACCGGCTTCATCTCCACCGTCGGCCTGAACTATCGCTTCTCGATGGGGCCCGTGATCGCCAAGTACTGAGCCTGGGGTCCTGATAGATCGATCTTTTGAATTCGAGCGGCGGTCGCTTCCAGCGGCCGCCCGTTTTCGTTTCCGCTCCGGTGATCTGCGCCCACCCGATGCGTCAGCGGTTGCGTTTGGACGCCGCTTCCTGCGATGATCGCCAAAAACCAGGGGGGCGATCATGGGCGACAATTACGAGATCTATGCGATCCGCTATGGCACGATGTCGCCGCGTACCCCGCAGATGAATTTCCTCAATCCGGATCCGCACGAGACCGCGGCCTCGGACCTCGATTATTTCGTCTGGCTGATCCGCGGCGCCGGCGGCGACATTCTGGTCGACACCGGCTTCACCCATGCCGAGGCGGCGACGCGCAACCGCAAGCTCACTCATAATCCGGTCGACGCGCTGGCGGCGTTCGGTGTCGACGCCGCCGACATCAGGAACGTCGTCGTCACCCATCTGCATTATGACCACGCCGGCAATCTCGACCGCTTTCCCAATGCCCGGTTCCATTTGCAGGACCGCGAGATGAGCTACGCCACTGGGCGCTGCATGTGCAACGGCGTGCTGCGGCATCCGTTCTCGGTCGAGGATGTCACCTTGATGGTGCGCCACGTCTTCGCCGAGCGGGTCACCTTTCACCATGGCGACGGCGAGGTCGCGTCCGGCGTTACCTTGCACCGCGTCGGCGGCCATTCCGACGGATTGCAGGTGGTTCGGGTCACGACCGCGCGTGGGCCGGTGGTGCTGGCCTCGGACGCCTCGCATTTCTACGCCAATATGCAGCGCCGCAATCCGTTTCCGATTATCTACAATCTCGGCGAAATGTGCGACGGCTGGGATATCGCGGCGCGGCTGGCCGGCCATCCAGATCGGGTGATTCCCGGGCACGATCCGCTGGTCGCCGAGATCTATCCGCGTGCCAGCGACGCCGTCGATGCCTTCGCGCTGCACCTGCCGCCGTCGCGATCATTCGCCTCGGACCCGGCTCGCGCTGCGCAATGACGCGATGCGCGCCAGCGCCGAGACGGGCTCAGCCGGAATTAGCTGCCGGTGTTGTCTCGCCATCGTGGCTGGCCTGGATCAGATGCAGGTGCCGTTCGATCTTGCCGAGCGCCTTGGCCAGGTCGCCGCGTTCGGCGGCCGACAGGCATGAGAGGATCTCGGTCTCCTTTTGCAGCAGGCGCGGCACCAGCTGCTGATACAGCGCGCGGCCCTTGTCGGTCAGCCGCAGCCGAAATTCGCGGCGATCGTCGACATTCTCGACGCGTTCGATCAATTGCCGGTTCAGCAATGCGGTGACGGCGCGGCTGATAGTGGATTTGTGGGTTCGCGTACACTGCGCAATGAACTGCGCGCTGCAGGCGTCCTGGCGAAAGCCGAGCGTGGCGATGATCCGCCAGCCCGGAATGTCGAGCCCATGACGGTCTTGATATTCGCTGGCCAGCGCCGCGCTCACCTCGGCGGCGAGCCGGTTGAGCTGGAACGGCACAAAGGCGAACAGGTCGAGCTTGCGCAAAATAGTCTCCCAGTCGGGTTGCGCCGAAGCGCAATCGCGGCTTAAATGGTTGCAAATGAAACTATCATGAGGGAGGGAAGCTTGACCAGCGCGATGCCAGAATTGCGGGTTCGAGCGCTTTGCCCGCGATGACGCAGCCTCATCAGCTTCAGTTCGGCTATCGTCGGCATCCGGATCAGGATCGCGGCGATGCTGCGCGGCATCCGGTGGTCGTGGTCGGCGCCGGCCCGGTCGGGCTGTCGCTGGCGATCGATCTGGCGCAGCGCGGGCAAAAGGTGGTGCTGCTCGACGACGCCGACCGGATCGGCGAGGGCTCGCGCGCGATCTGCTTTTCCAAGCGCGCGCTGGAGGTCTGGGACCGGCTCGGCGTTGCGAACCGCATGGTCGAGAAGGGCGTGGTGTGGCAGGTCGGCAAGATCTTTCGCGGCAATGACATGGTCTACCAGTTCGATCTGTTGCCGGAGACCGGCCACAAAATGCCGGCCTTCATCAACCTGCAGCAATATTACGCCGAGGCCTATCTGGTCGAGCGGGTGCAACAATTGCCGCAAATCGATCTGCGCTGGCGCAACAAGGTCACGGCGATGCATCAGCACAACGACCATGCCGGGCTGACGGTCGAGACGCCGGAAGGGTCCTATCGCCTTGCCGCCGATTATGTGGTGGCCTGCGACGGCGCGCGCTCCAGCCTGCGCGGCCTGGTCGGCGCGGATTTCGAGGGTGAGGTGTTCGAGGATCAGTTCCTGATCGCCGACGTCAAGATGAATGCGGAATTCCCGACCGAACGCTGGTTCTGGTTCGATCCCCCGTTCCATTCCGGCCAGTCGGCCTTGCTGCATCGCCAGCCCGACAATGTCTGGCGGATCGATCTGCAGATCGGCCCCGAGGCCGATCCGGCGGTCGAGCGACTACCGGAGAATGTGCGGCCGCGGATCGAGCGGATGCTCGGCCATGGCGATTTCAGCTTCGAATGGATCTCGGTCTATAAATTTCAGTGCCGGCGAATGCAGCGCTTCCTGCACGAGCGGGTGATCTTCGCCGGCGATTCCGCGCATCAGGTCTCGCCATTCGGCGCCCGCGGCGCCAATTCGGGTCTTGAGGACGCCGAGAACCTGGGCTGGAAGCTCGATCTGGTGCTGCGCGGGCAGGCGCCCGCCGGCCTGCTCGACAGCTACGAGATCGAGCGCGGCCTCGCCGCCAATGAGAACATCCGCGCCTCGACGCGTTCGACCGATTTCATCGCGCCGCACTCGAAACAGGAGCGCCGGCTGCGCGACGCCGTGTTGGGGTTGGCTAAGGACGTCGATTTCGCTAAGCGCATGGTCAATGGCGGACGGCTGTCGGTGCCGTCGGTCTATGACAGCCCGCTGTCGACTGCCGATATTGAGGCCTGGGGGGCGGGGCCGCGCCCCGGCGCCCACATGCTGGATGCGCCGCTGACCTCGGCCGCCGGCGAGCCGATCTTCTTGACCGACGCGTTCAAGGCCGCGGGCCGCGGCTTCGTACTGCTGCAAAGCGCCAATGGCGCCGCGCCGGCGCTGCCGCAAGGCGTCCGTCATCTGGCCATCGGTCCCGACTCGCCGCTGCGCGACGAGACCGGATGGTTCGCGCGCCGCTACGATGCCGCGCCCGGCGCCGCCTATCTGCTGCGGCCCGACGGCTATGTGGCCGCACGATTTAAGCATCCGACGAGCGAGGCGATCGAGGCGGCGCTCGCGCGCGCCAGCGGGCGAGGGTGAGGAGGGATGATGGCGCTGTCGACGCAAAGCAATTTCGCCGATCCCGACGCCGCCTATCGGCTGATCGTGGAGGCGCATCGCGGCATCAGCGACGAGCAGAGCGCCGCGCTCGACGCCGCTTTGGTGCTGGTTCTGGCCAATCACATCGGCGATCTCGGCGTGCTGGGCGAGGCGTTGGCGCTGGCGAAGAAGAGCGTCAACGCCGCCCCGAAGCCGCCGCAATGAACCCCGCTCGTCATTGCGAGCCAACGGGTCGGCGCCAAGCGCCGCCCGATGACAGGCTCCGCGAAGCAATCCAGGGGCTCCGCGTACTGCGGCCCTGGATTGCTTCGTCGCTTCGCTCCTCGCAATGACGGGCTCTATTCACGGTAACGACTGAAGTCGAAGGAATTACAACAAATGGCCAAGGGTTTCGCATCCACCACCGACATGGTGGAAAAGAAAGTCACCTTCTCGGAGATCGGCACTGATCTCTACGCTTTCACCGCGGAGGGTGACCCGAATTCGGCGGTGATCGTCGGCGAGGACGGCTGCATCGTGTTCGATGCCCAGGCGACGCCGGCGATGGCCAACAAGGTGATCGAGCAGGTCAAGACCGTCACCGACAAGCCGATCAAATATGTCGTGCTGTCGCATTATCACGCCGTGCGCGTGCTCGGCGCCTCGGCCTATCAAGCCGAGGGTATCATCGCCTCGCAGGAAACCCATCGGCTGATCGACGAGCGCGGCCAGCAGGACTGGGATTCCGAATATGGCCGGTTCCCGCGGCTGTTCCAGGACGCCGAGAGCATTCCAGGCCTGACCTGGCCGACGCTGACCTTCGAGGGCGAGATGTCGATCTGGCTCGGCAAGCGCGAGGTGCGCTTGATCCAGCTCGGCGCCGGCCATACCTCAGGTGATATCGTCGCCTGGGTGCCGGACGCCGAAGTGATGTTCTCCGGCGACCTGATTGAATATCATTCGGCGTGTTATTGCGGCGACGCCTATTTGCGGGATTGGCCGATGACGCTGAACGAGATCCGCGATTTCAATCCCAAGGCGATCGCGCCCGGTCGCGGCGATGCGCTGACCGGGCTGGAGACCACCCGCGAGGCGATCGCGATGACGCGCGATTTCGTCGCCACGCTGTATGGCGCCGCCGAAATCTCGGTGGCCAAGGGCCGCTCCTTGAAGGACACCATGGCGGCGTGCCGCGAGGTGATGGACCCGAAATTCTCCAGCTTTGCGATCTACGAACATTGCCTGCCGTTCAACGTCTCGCGCGCCTTCGACGAGGCGTCGGGAATCGAGGATCCGGTGATCTGGACCGCCGAGCGCGACCGGGAGATGTGGGCCGCCCTGCAAGGATGATTGTGAAGCGGGTCTCGGTCGAGATCATGCGCAAACCGATCGGAGGATGACATGAACATCAACACCGCGCCTGACGTCATCAATCGCAGCACCGTCGGCGTCACGCCGGGCTACATGTCGGGCTTCGGCAATTCGTTCGAGACCGAAGCGTTGCCCGGCGCGCTGCCGGTGGGGCGCAACTCGCCGCAGCGCGCGCCCTATGGGCTCTATGCCGAGCAGCTGTCGGGCTCGCCGTTCACCGCGCCGCGCGGCAGCAATGAGCGCTCCTGGCTGTATCGCATCCGCCCGTCGGTGAAGCATTCCGGTCGCTTCACCAAGGTCGATGCCGGGCTGTGGCGTTCCGCCCCATGCCTGGAATACGACATGCCGATCGAGCAGCTGCGCTGGGACCCCGCGCCGATGCCGAGCGAGCAGCTGACCTTCCTGCAAAGCGTGCGGACCATGACCACCGCGGGTGACGTCAATACCCAGGCCGGCATGGCGGCGCATATCTATCTGATCACCGCCTCGATGGTGGATCAGCATTTCTACAATGCCGACGGCGAAATGCTGTTCGTGCCGCAACAGGGCCGGCTGCGCTTCGTCACCGAATTCGGCGTGATCGATGCGGAGCCCGGCGAGATCGTGGTGATCCCGCGCGGCGTCAAGTTCCGGGTCGAACTGATCGACGGCCCGGCGCGCGGCTATCTGTGCGAGAATTATGGCGGCGCCTTCACGCTGCCGGAGCGCGGCCCGATCGGCGCCAATTGCCTCGCCAATGCGCGCGACTTTCTCACCCCGGTGGCCGCCTATGAGGACAAGGACAGCCCGACCGAACTATTCGTCAAATGGGGCGGCGCGTTGTGGATGACCAGATTGCCGCATTCGCCGATCGACGTGGCGGCGTGGCACGGCAATTACGCACCATATAAATACGACCTGCGGACGTTCTCTCCGGTCGGCGCAATCGGCTTCGATCATCCCGATCCGTCGATCTTCACCGTGCTGACCTCGCCGTCGGAAACCGCCGGAACCGCCAATATCGATTTCGTGATCTTTCCGGAACGCTGGATGGTGGCGGAAAACACGTTCCGGCCGCCATGGTATCACATGAATATCATGTCGGAATTCATGGGGCTGATCTACGGCACCTATGACGCCAAGCCGCAGGGCTTCGTCCCCGGCGGCGCGTCGCTGCACAATATGATGCTGCCGCATGGGCCGGACCGCGAAGCCTTCGATCATGCCACGAATGGCGAACTGAAACCGGTCAAGCTCACCGGCACGATGGCGTTCATGCTGGAGACCCGCTACCCGCAGCGCGTCACCGAATATGCGGCGACAGCCGGGGCGTTGCAGCCCGATTACGCCGATTGCTGGAACGGGATCGAGAAGCGCTTCGATCCGGGCCGGCCATGACCAAGCCGCCCCAGGATCACGCCGCCGCTGTGCTGTATGGATATTTCCGGTCCTCGGCGGCGTACCGAGTGCGGATCGCGCTCAACCTCAAGGGTATCGTCGTCGCGCAGCGCTACGTGCATCTGCGCAATGGTGAGCAGAACCTCGAAGCCTTTCGCTGGATCAATCCGGCCGGGCTGGTGCCGTATTGGAGCGAGGGCGATTTCAACCTGGCGCAATCCTTGGCGATCATCGAATATCTCGACGAGAGCCATCCCGAGCCGCCGCTGCTGCCGAAGGATGTCAAGGCTCGGGCGATCGTGCGCGAGATTGCCTATGCGGTGTGTTGTGACATCCATCCGCTCGGCAATCTGCGGGTGCTGGCCCGGCTGACCGAACTCGGCGTCGACGCGACCGAACGCGCGCGCTGGTCGAAGGAGTGGATCGAAGCCGGCTTCGTCGCGATCGAGGCGCGTCTGGCGCAGACGCCGGGACCGTTCGCCTATGGCGAGGCGCCGACGCTGGCCGATCTGTGCATCGTGCCGCAGGTTTTCAACGCAAGGCGGTTCGACGCCGATCTGGCGCCATTCGAGCGGATCCGCCAGATCGAGGCCGAGGCGCTGAAGATCGAGGCCTTCACCGCGGCCGAGCCCGGCCGCCAGCCGGATGCGGAGTGAGCATGCCAGCTCATGTTGCGCGCGAGCCTTCTCGACCTTTCCTCGCGTGCGGCAAGGCGATCGCATATGAGCGTTTGCGCTCACAGCGCGGTTCACCCTCCCCTGGAGGGGGAGGGTCGCTCGCGTCAGCGAGCGGGGTGGGGTGGCGAAGAGGTTATGCGCCGTGCCCGCGGCTCACCCCACCCCGGCGTGCACCGCGCTTCGCGCGCTTCCCGCCGACCCTCCCCCTCCAGGGGAGGGTGAAGAAAGCTCCACGATCCGCCCGCACCGTTCAACGTCCCAGGACATTTCATGCACCCCAACGATCCGACACTCCGCTCCTTCATCGAGGTGAAGCCCGACTGCGACTTCCCGATCCAGAATCTTCCCTATGGGGTGTTCTCAACCAAGGCGGCGCCGCGCGTCGGGGTGGCGATCGGGGATTTCGTGCTGGATCTTGCCGCGCTGCAATCGGCGGGATTGCTCGACGGCGCGCAGGGCGTGTTCGCGCAACCGTCGATCAATGGTTTCATGGCGCTGGGCCCCGAGATCTGGTCGCGGACCCGGGCGCGGATCAGCACCCTGCTGCGCCACGACAATCCGGAATTGCGCGACGACGCGGCGCTGCGCGCGAAAGCACTGATCCCGCTGGCCGAGGCCAGGCTGCACCTGCCGCTGCGGGTCGAAGGCTTCACCGATTTCTATTCGTCGAAGGAACATGCCAGCAATGTCGGCGCCATGTTCCGCGACAAGTCCAATCCGCTTCTGCCGAACTGGCTGCATATTCCGATCGGCTATAACGGCCGCTCTTCCACAGTGGAGGTCAGCGGCACCAAGATCCGCCGGCCACGCGGCCAGTTGAAGCCGCCTTCCGCCGAGCTGCCGAGCTTCGGACCCTGCAAACGGCTCGATTTCGAATTGGAGATGGGCGTCGTGGTGGGCCAATCCTCGACGATGGGCGAGATGCTGACGGAGGCGCAGGCCGAGGCGATGATCTTCGGCTTTGTGTTGCTGAACGATTGGAGCGCGCGCGACATCCAGCAATGGGAATATGTGCCGCTCGGCCCGTTCCAGGCCAAGGCCTTCGCCACCTCGATCAGCCCTTGGATCGTGACGCGGGAAGCGCTGGAGCCGTTCCGATTGCAGGGGCCGGCGCAGGACCCGGTGCCGCTGCCCTATCTGCAGCAGCGCGGCGCCAACAATTACGATCTGGCGCTCGAGGTCGGGCTGCGCAGCGCGGCGATGAACGCGCCGGCGACGATCTGCGCCACCAATTTCAAATATATGTACTGGTCCTCAGTGCAGCAGCTGATTCATCACGCCTCATCGGGCTGCGCCATGAATGTCGGCGATCTGCTCGGCTCCGGCACCATCAGCGGCCCGGACAAGGATAGCCGCGGCAGCCTCTTGGAAATCAGCTGGAACGGCGCCGAACCGTTCGAGCTGCCCAGTGGCGAGACCCGCAGCTTCCTCGAGGACGGAGACTCGCTGGTGATGCGCGGCTGGTGCCAGGGCGAGGGCTACCGCATCGGCTTCGGCGACGTCGAAGGCACGATCCTGCCGGCGACGTAGCAAGGCCGCATCGCGCCAGCGATAGGTAGCGTCACCGCGCCAGCTCTTTCAGCGGCAGCTTCACGGTCTGCTTGAGCCGGTCGAGCACGATCGACGAGCGCACATGGGCGACGCTCGGATGCGGCATCAGCACCTTGTTGACGATGTCGGACAGGCTCTTGAGGTCGCGCAGCACCGTCTTGAGCAGATAGTCGGCGTCGCCGGTCAGCGAATAGGCCTCCTGAATCTCGTCGACCCGGTTGACCAGCGCGCGGAATCGCTTGGCATTGTCGGGCGAGTGCGTCGCCAGCGTGATGTGGATGAAGGCGATGACGTGGAAGCCGAGCGCCTCGCTGTCGAGGTCGGCGTGATAGCCCGAAATCACGTTCTCTTGCTCGAGCCGCATCCGCCGCCGTGAGCATTGCGAGGCCGATAACCCGGCGACATCGGCCAGCTGCTGGTTGGTCAGCCGGCCGTCGTCCTGCAGCGCGGCGAGAATTCTGAGGTCGAAAGCATCCACCGGGATCATGCGCGAAATGGCCTCTTGGTGCACAAGCTATGCATCATACTTGCATAACGCGCTGCAATTTGCATGCACCTTGCGTCGAAAGTGACCGACACTTCAATCAACAGATCAAATCAAGACCAGGAGGAAGCCATGGGTCCGTTCCCGCACGACGCCCCGCCCGCCGTGATCTCGGCGGAAAATCCGATGGGCACCGACGGTTTCGAATTCGTCGAATACGCCCATCCGAATCCCGCGGAACTCCACGAGCTGTTCAAGTTGATGGGCTACGTCGCGGTAGCGCGGCACAAGACCAAGACCATCACCGTCTATCGCCAGGGCGATATCAACTATCTGGTCAATGAGCAGCCCGGCAGCCACGGCCACGACTTCGTCGCCGCGCACGGGCCGTGCGCGCCGGCGATGGCGTTTCGTGTCGTCGATGCGAACAAGGCATATGCCCGCGCGCTGGCGCTCGGCGCCGAGCCGGCCGAGGCCGGTGCCGCGCAAAAGACGCTCGACGTGCCGGCGATCAAGGGCATCGGCGGCAGCCTGTTGTATTTCGTCGATCGCTACGGCGCCAAGGGTTCGGCCTATGATCTCGAATTCGACTGGCTCGCCGCGAAAAACCCGAGGCCGGAAGGCGTCGGCCTGTACTATCTCGATCACCTCACCCACAACGTGCAACGCGGCCGCATGGATGTGTGGACCGGCTTCTACGAAAAGCTGTTCAACTTCCGCCAGATCCGGTTCTTCGATATCGAGGGCCGCGCCTCCGGGCTGTTCTCGCGGGCGTTGACCAGCCCCGACGGCAAGATCCGGATTCCGATCAATGAGGACGCCGGCGATTCCGGCCAGATCGAGGAATATCTGCACTCCTATCGCGGCGAGGGCATTCAGCACATCGCCTGCGGCGCCAAGGACATCTATCGCGCCGTCGAGCAGCTGCGCGCCGATGGCCTGCCATTCATGCCGTCGCCGCCGCCGACCTATTTCGAGAAGATCGACGCGCGGTTGCCCAAGCATGGCGAGGATATCGCGCGGCTGAAACAGGACGGCATCCTGATCGACGGCGAAGGCGTCGTCGCCGGCGGCGAGACCAAGGTGCTGCTGCAGATCTTCTCGGCCAATGCGATCGGGCCGATCTTCTTCGAATTCATCCAGCGCAAGGGCGACGACGGCTTCGGCGAAGGCAATTTCAAGGCGCTGTTCGAATCGATCGAGGAAGACCAGATCCGCCGCGGCGTGCTGAAGGAC
Source organism: Rhodopseudomonas sp. BAL398 (assembly GCF_033001325.1). NCBI lineage: Bacteria > Pseudomonadati > Pseudomonadota > Alphaproteobacteria > Hyphomicrobiales > Nitrobacteraceae > Rhodopseudomonas > Rhodopseudomonas sp. BAL398. The sequence goes on along the minus strand of NZ_CP133111.1, from coordinate 3,701,748 downwards.
AAGACCGCCGCATAGGCGAGCCGGCGCGTCATGCCAAGCCGTTTGGTTTCGACTTGTCCTCGCGTCTTGGCCGGGCTTGTCCCGGCCATCCACGCCTTTGATCCAGCACGGCGCTCAAGGCGTGGATGCCCGGCACAAGGCCGGGCATGACGAACGAGAGGCCGTGCCCTTAGGTATCAGTCGATCGGCAGGCCGATCGCTTCAATCAGCGCAAGCGGAGCCGCTTGCGCTGATTGCGAATGTCCGGCCGGATCAGCTCCGGCCCCATTGCTTGGCGATTCCGGCGAGGTCCGCGGTCACCGGCGCGCGGGCCGCCGAGGGGGTGCGCGAGAATCGCGGCGCCGGTGCCGGCTGGGTGTGGCCTTCGTGGGTGATGAACACCTCGCGGGCGACCATGTGCGGATGCTTGGTGGCCTCCGACATCGTCAGCACCGGCGCAAAGCAGATATCGGTGCCTTCCATGATGGCGCACCATTCGTCGCGGCTCTTGGTCTTGAACACCGCAGCCAGCTTCTGTTTCAGCTCCGGCCAATTCTTCTTGTCCATCTGGCCGTCGAATTGCGGATCGTTCAGCCCGGCATGCTGGCGCAGCAGCGCGTAGAATTGCGGCTCGATCGAGCCGAGCGAGACGAAGCCGCCGTCCTTGCACTCATAGGTGCCGTAGAAATGCGCGCCGCCGTCGAGCATGTTGCTCTCGCGGCTTTCCTTCCAGACGCCCTTGGCGGTCATGTCGAAGAACATGGTGATCAGCGAGGTGGCGCCGTCGCACATCGCGGCGTCGACCACCTGGCCCTTGCCGGACTTGCCGGCTTCCAGCAGCGCGGCGAGCAGGCCGACCACCAGATAGAGCGAGCCGCCGCCGAAATCGCCGACCAGATTGAGCGGCGGCACCGGGCGTTCCGCCGGACCGATTGCGGCCAGCGCGCCGGTGATCGAGATGTAGTTGATGTCATGGCCGGCGGCCTGCGCCAGCGGGCCGCTCTGGCCCCAGCCGGTCATCCGGCCATAGACCAGCTTCGGATTGCGCGCCATCACAACGTCAGGACCAAGGCCGAGCCGCTCCATCACGCCCGGCCGATAGCCTTCGATCAGCGCGTCGGCGCCGTCGAGCAGCGTCAGCACGCCGGCAATTGCGGCCTTGTCCTTGAGGTCGACCGCGACCAGGGTGCGTCCGCGCGCCGCGGCGCCCGTCGGCGTCTGGCCGGCGCGGGTCAGGGTGATCACCTCGGCGCCCATATCGGCCAACAGCATGGAGGCGAACGGGCCCGGTCCGATGCCGGCAAATTCGACAATCCGGATTCCGGCGAGCGGGCCGCTGCGGGTCTGTTGCGTCGGGGTGGAGATGGTTGCTGAATCCTGCACCTTGAGTTTTCCCATATCTGATGGCGCCGCTTGGGGCGGCGCGCGGTTCTCGTTGCGGAAAACTCTCTATGCTGGCTGCGTCGAGGGCAAGCCACTTTTAACCGCACTCCTGCATGCGGCCATGCGTCGGAGACACACAACGACGGCCACAAACAAAGACGGCGCGCCGCGAGGCGCGCCGCTTGCCGTGGGATGGAATTCAGCGCGCCGAATTCAGCCCGCCGCTTCGACCGCGCGTTTCGCCATCACCTTGATCAGATTGGCGCGATAGTCGGAGCTGCCGTGGATGTCCGACATCAGGCCTTCGTCGGAAATCCTGACGCCGTCCAGCGCCGCTGCCGACCAATTCGCCTTCAGCGCGTCCTCGATCGCCGGCACCCGCATCACGCCGTTCTGCGACGCGCCGGTGGCGGCGACCCGGATCTCGCCGGCTTTGGTCTTGGCCACGAAGACGCCGGTGAGGGCGAAGCGCGAGGCCGGATTGCGAAATTTGGCGTAGCCGGCCTTGGCGGGAATCGGAAACGCGATCGCGGTGATGATCTCATTGTCCTCCAGCGCGGTGGCGAACAGCCCCTGGAAGAATTGATCGGCGGGGATCTCGCGCCTGTTGGTCTTCACCATGGCGCCGAGCGCCAGCAGCGCCGCCGGATAATCCGCGGTGGGGTCGTTGGTGGCGACCGAGCCGCCGATGGTGCCGCGCGCGCGCACCGCGGGATCGCCGACCACCGAGGTGAGATGCGCGATCGCCGGGATCGAACGCTTCACCTCGGCGCTGTTGACGATGTCCACATAGGTGGTCGCAGCCTTGATGGTCAACGTGTCGGCATTGGCCTCGATGCCGATCAGCGCCGGAATCCGGGCGATGTCGATCACGTCGCTCGGCGCGGCCAGCCGCTGCTTCATCACCGGCAGCAAAGTGTGGCCGCCAGCGAGATATTTGGAATCGGAGCCTTTGGCAAACAGGGCCGCGGCTTCTTCGACGGTGGCGGGGCGGTGATAGGTCATGGCGTACATGATAAATCTCCCTCAGAGATCAAATTCGAAATGTCATCGAGCCTCGAAGTTTCGTCATTGCGAGGAGCGAAGCGACGAAGCAATCCAGGGCTGTGTGCGTTGCTCCTGGATTGCTTGGCTCGATCGGCCGGCGCTTTGCGCCGACCGATCGGCTCGCAATGACGAACCCGTCTATTCCGCCGCCTGCTGCAGCTGCATCGCGTGCCAGACCCGGTCCGGGGTCGCCGGCATCTCCAGATTGTTGTGGCCGATTGCGTCGGTGATGGCATTGATCACCGCCGCCGAGGCGCCGATCGCGCCGGCCTCGCCGCAGCCCTTGACGCCGAGCGGATTGCCCGGACACAAAGTGGTGGTGTGCGACAGCTTGAACGACGGCACGTCGTCGGCGCGCGGCATCGCGTAATCCATGAACGACGCGGTGATCAGCTGGCCGGTGTCGTCATAGACCGCGGCTTCGAGGATCGCCTGGCCGATGCCCTGGACCAGACCGCCATGGACCTGGCCCTCGACGATCATCGGATTGATCAGCCGGCCGAAATCGTCGACCGCGACGAAATTGACGATCGTGGTCTTGCCGGTGCCGGGATCGACCTCGACCTCGCAGATATAGGAGCCGGCCGGGAAGGTGAAGTTGGTCGGGTCGTAGAACGCGCCTTCCTTGAGACCGGGCTCCATGCCGTCGGGCAGATTGTGCGCGGTGTAGGCGGCCAGCGCCACCATCGGCAGCGCGATCGATTTGTCGGTGCCGGTGACTTTGAACTCGCCGTTCTCGATCACGATGTCGTCTTCGGAGGCCTCGAGCTGATGCGCGGCGATTTTCTTGGCCTTGCTCTCGACCTTTTCCATCGCCTTGAAGATCGCCGACATGCCCACTGCTGCCGAGCGTGACCCATAGGTGCCCATGCCGAACTGCACCTTGTCGGTGTCGCCATGGACGATCGAGACCTGGCTGATCGGAATCCCGAGGCGATCCGCGACCAGCTGCGCAAAGGTGGTCTCATGGCCCTGGCCGTGGCTGTGACTGCCGGTCAGGATCTCGATGGTGCCGACCGGATTGACACGAACCTCGGCGGATTCCCACAATCCGACGCCGGCGCCGAGCGAGCCCACCGCCTTCGACGGCGCGATGCCGCAGGCCTCGATGTAGCAGGAAAAGCCCAAGCCGCGCAGCTTGCCTTCGGACTTGGCCTTGGCCTGGCGCGCCGGGAAACCGGCATAATCGATTTCCTTCAAGGCGGCGTCGAGCGAGGCGCCGAAATCGCCGATGTCATAGGCCATGATCACCGGGGTCTGGTGCGGGAAGCTGGTGATGAAATTCTTGCGCCGCAACTCGGCCGGATCGACCTTCAGCTGCCGCGCCGCGGTCTCCATCAGCCGCTCCAGCAGATAGCAGGCCTCCGGACGCCCCGCGCCCCGATAGGCGTCGACCGGGGTGGAGTTGGTGTAGACCCCGATCACCTCGGCATGGATCGCCGGAATGTTGTACTGCCCCGACAGCAGCGTGGCGTACAGATAAGTCGGCACCGAGGACGAGAACAGCGACATATAGGCGCCGAAATTGGCGTGGGTGGTGACCCGCAGGCCGAGGATCTTGTTGTCCTTGTCGAACGCCATCTCGGCCTTGGAGATATGGTCGCGGCCGTGGGCGTCGGTGAGGAACGCCTCGTTGCGGTCGCCGGTCCATTTCACCGGACGGCGAACCTTCTTGGACGCCCACAGCGCCACCATCTCTTCCGGATAGATGAAGATCTTGGAGCCGAAGCCGCCGCCGACATCGGGCGCCACCACCCGCAGCTTGTTCTCGGGCGCGACATTGTAGAATGCCGACAGCACCAGCCGTGCCACATGCGGATTCTGCGAGGTGGTGTACAGCGTGAAGTGTTCTTCGGCTTCGTTATATTCGGCCAGTGCCGCACGCGGCTCCATCGCGTTCGGCACCAGCCGGTTGTTGACCAGCTCGAAGTTGACCACATTGGCGGCCTTGGCGAAGGCGTCGTCGACCGCCTTGGCGTCGCCGATCTCCCAATCATAGACGATATTGCCGGGGGCTTCGGGGTGAAGCTGCGGCGCGCCGGGCGCGATCGCCATCTTGATATGGTGGGCGCTCGGCAGTTCTTCATAATCGACCACGACGGCTTCGGCCGCGTCGCGGGCCTGGTTCTTGGTCTCGGCAATCACCACCGCGACCGCCTGGCCGACAAAGCGCACGGTTTCCGGCGCCATCGCCGGCCACGCGCCCATCTTCATCGCCGAGCCGTCCTTCGAATGCACCGCCCAGCCGCAGATCAGATTGCCGATCTTGTCGTCGACGATCTGCTGGCCGGTCAGCACGTCGACCACGCCCGGCATCTTCTTGGCCTCGGTGGCGTCGATGCTCTTGACCTTGGCGTGGGCGTGGGGGCTGCGCACGAAATGCGCGAAGGTCATGCCGTGAATCTTGATGTCGTCGACATAGCGGCCCTTGCCGGTGATGAAGCGACGGTCTTCCTTCCGCACAACGCTTTTGCCAATGCCTTCAACGCCCATGACGTCTCTCCCTGTCGGATGCTTCGATCGCGCGACAATGCGAACAACGCGGACGGCACCCTTGATTTGAAATTGGATCGTTCAAAAACCGAGCGGCGCGGAGCTATTCCGCGGCCTGCTTCATCTTCATGCGGGAGGCCGCATCGAGCACCGATTTGACGATGTTGTGGTACCCGGTGCAGCGGCAGATATTGCCCTCGAGCTCCTGCCGGACCGTGTCCTCGTCGAGGTCGCCATCATGGCGGTTGACGATATCGATCGCCGACATGATCATGCCGGGCGTGCAATAGCCGCATTGCAGACCGTGATTGTCGCGAAACGCCGCTTGCATCGGGTGCAGCTCGTCGCCCCTGGCGATGCCTTCGATGGTGGTGACATTGGCGCCATTGGCCTGGCCGACCAAAGTGGTGCAGGATTTCACCGCGCGTCCGTCGATATGGACGATGCAGGCGCCGCACTGGCTGGTATCGCAGCCGACATGGGTGCCGGTCAGGCCCAGATGGTCGCGCAGCAACTGCACGAGCAAAGTCCGATCCTCGACCTCCGCCGTGACCGATTTGCCATTGACTGTCAGTGACACTGTTGACACGCTCAGGCCTCCCCATGCTTTTTAATTGGTCTAATTAGAAGCATTGCGGCCGGACTTTGCAACTGGGATTTTCAACTTCGAAGTCATCGTCACGTCATTGGTATCGGAAGATTGGTATTGGAAGCGGCTGCGTTGCGCGCTGGCATCGGCATGTGGCGGCAGCGCCGGCATTGCTGACTCACGCGCTTTGGCCTGTGCTGCGGGCGGGGCGATTGCGGCCAAGCGGGAACTGATGCGCCGCATCCCGGTTACCTAGATGTGATCCAATATTTATGGGTGTGGTTGCCGCGCTTCGGTGTCCGCAAGGAATTGAAAGAGGCCGGAGCAGGGCGGAATGACCAGTCGACACAGCGCCGCCGCTGAGACAACGGGACCGGTTTTCGCCGCGCGTATCATCGAGACCGACATTCCCTATCGGCTCGACAGCCTGCGCTGGAGTGGATTTCACACCCGCGTCGTGTTCGCGCTGGGAGTGACCTGGATTCTCGACGGCCTCGAAGTGACGCTGGCGGGCGCACTGTCCGGGGCACTGAAAGACAGCCCGACGCTGCGCTTTTCCAATCTCGATGTCGGCCTCGCCAACAGCGCCTATCTGGCCGGCGCGGTGCTGGGTGCGCTGGGATTCGGTTGGCTCACCGACCGGATCGGCCGCAAGAAGCTGTTCTTCATCACGCTGGCGCTCTATCTCACCGCGACCGCCGCAACGGCGCTGTCCTGGAGCGTGACGAGCTACGCGTTGTTTCGCTTCCTGACCGGGGCGGGAATCGGCGGCGAGTACACCGCGATCAATTCGACGATTCAGGAATTGGTGCCGGCGCGCTATCGTGGCTGGACCGATCTGGTCATCAATGGCAGTTTCTGGATTGGCGCCGCGATCGGCGCGGTCGCCGCGATCGTGCTGCTCGATCCCGCCGTGGTCGGCCCCGACATCGGCTGGCGGCTGGCCTATCTGACCGGTGCGGTGCTCGGCCTCGTGGTGTTCACGATGCGGCTGTGGATTCCGGAAAGCCCACGCTGGCTGATGATCCACGGCGATCCCGAACGCGCCGATGCGATCGTCACGGAGATCGAGCGGCATGCAACGGCCGATCCGGACGTGGCGCGGCCGTTGCCGAAAATCCGCCTGCAGACCCGCAGCCACACGCCGTTGCGCGAGGTCGCGCAGACGCTGTTCACGCTGTATCGCCAGCGCTCGCTGGTCGGTCTGGCCTTGATGACCGCGCAGGCGTTTTTTTACAACGCGATCTTCTTCACCTATGCACTGGTGCTGACCGAATTCTTCGGCATCGCGTCGAGCCAGATCGGCTGGTACATCCTGCCCTTCGCGGCCGGCAATTTTCTCGGGCCCCTGCTGCTCGGCCGATTGTTCGACACGTTGGGACGCCGGGTGATGATTCCGTTCACCTATGCGGTCTCCGGCTTCCTGCTTGCGTTGTCGGGCTATCTGTTCTCGATCGGCGCGCTCAGCGCGCAGAGCCAGACCATCGCCTGGATGGTGATCTTCTTCTTCGCCTCGCCGGCGGCGAGCGCCGCCTATCTCACCGTCAGCGAGACCTTTCCGCTCGAGGTCAGGGCGCTGGCAATCGCGCTGTTCTATGCGATCGGCACCGGGATCGGCGGCGTCGCGGGGCCGGCACTGTTTGGCGCGCTGATCGATACCGGATCGCGCGGCACGGTTTTCGCAGGGTATCTGCTGGGATCGGCCTTGATGCTGGGCGCGGCATGGGTCGGATGGCGCTATGGTATCGCCGCAGAACGCAAATCACTGGAAGCGGTGGCGCAACCGCTTGCGGCAATAATAAAGGAAACGACATGAAACAGACTTTGGCAGATCAGGCATCCGCGGATCGTGCATCGCGGGCCACCGCGTCGCCGGACCGGCCTGCGCCAAGCGCAATCATTCCGCCCCTCGATCAATGCGCGTTGTTGCTGGACATCGACGGCACCTTGCTCGATCTGGCGCAGACGCCCCGCGAAGTGTGGGTGCCGCCGGGCCTCGAGCAATCATTGACCGAGCTGGTGAAGCGGACCTCGGGCGCATTGGCTCTGGTGAGCGGCCGCTCGCTCAACGATATCGATTTGATTTTTGCACCGACGCGGTTTCCGGCGGTCGGCGGCCATGGCGCGGAAATGCGGCTGGCGGTCGAGAACGAGGCGGTGTCCGCGCATGCGCCGCCGCTGGATCCGGAGATGAAGGGCCGTCTGGCCGCGATCGCCAAGCTCAGCCCCGGCATCCTGCTCGAAGACAAGGGCTATTCGCTGGCCCTGCATTTCCGGCTGGCGCCGCAATATGAGCAGACGATCTACGACGCGGTGCATGCAATCCGCGCCGACTATCCGGACGCGCCGATCGAAGTCATGCCCGGCAAGTCGGTCTGCGAAATCAAGCATGTTGGTTTCACCAAGGCGACCGGCGTGCGCGAATTGATGAATCACGAGCCATTCAAGGGCCGGCGTCCGGTGTTTCTCGGCGACGACGTCACGGATGAGACGGTGTTTGCGATCATGCCTGAGCTGCAGGGGCTGGCCTTTTCGGTCGGCCGTTATGCCGAAGGCGTGGCCGGCCATTTCGATCAACCCAGCGATGTGCGCGAATGGCTGGCGCAGTTGGCGGGAAACGGTCAGGCGAATTAGGCAGAGATTGGTGCGGTGGAAACGCAATAACGGCATTGCGCATGGGAACCGATCGCAAAAGCGCCGCTCCCAGCCAATTTGCATCGGAACGATTTCGATGAACAGCTGTTAATATCGCGAGCTTTAATACGTCCGGAGAGATACGCTCGCAAAGTCGGAGGAGTTTCAGTGAATCTCGTAGTCGTCTCCAATCGGGTCGCGCGCGCCACAGCAAATGAGCCGATGACGGGAGGCTTGGCAGCGGCATTGCTGCCAGTGGTTGAGAAGTCCGGGGCCATCTGGGTCGGTTCCAGTGGCCGAGTGCGTGACGGGGCACAGAAAGACCCATTTGCACAGATCGAAGCGCTCGGCACCGGCGCTTTGGCGATGCTCGACCTGCCAGCCGCGCATTACGGCGGCTATTACGAAGGATTTGCCAATTCCGCGCTTTGGCCGGCGTTGCATTCTCGGCCGGATCTGATCCGCGTCACCCAGGACGATTATCAATCCTATCGCGAGGTCAACGCCTTCATGGCGCGGGCATTATTGCGGTTCCGCAAGCCCGACACCGTGTTCTGGATTCAGGATTACCATTTTCTCGCGCTCGGCGCCGAATTGCGCGACCAGGGCGTCGACCATCCGCTTGGATTTTTTCTGCATACGCCATGGCCATCGCGCGCCACCATCGGCAGCGTGCCGCATCATCGCGAATTGATCGAGGCGATGCTGGCCTATGATCTGATCGGCTTTCAGACCGACGAGGATCAGCAGAATTTTCTCTCCTATTTGAAGATCGATTTGGGGCTGCGCGTCAGCCGCGACAGCGTGACCTCGAGCTACGGAACCTCACGATGCGCCGTGTTCCCGATCGGGATCGATGCCGATAAATTTGCCCAGCAGGCTCACAAGGCGGTGTCGCATCCGGACGTCTCGCGGTTGCGCAGAAGCCTGAATGGCGAGAAGCTGGTGATCGGGGTGGATCGGCTGGATTATTCCAAGGGGTTGATCAACCGCATCAACGCTTTCGACCGGATGCTGACCCAGCATACCGCCTTGCAGCGCACGGTGTCGTTGCTGCAGATCGCCACGCCCTCGCGGGGCACGATCGAGGCCTATGGAAATCTCCAAGCCGACCTCGCCCGACTGGTGAGCGACGTCAACGGGCGGCTCGGCGAAGCCGACTGGACCCCGATCCGCTATCTCAACAAAGGTTTTCGTCAGACCGTGCTTGCCGGCCTGTATCGCACCGCGCAGGTCGGGCTGGTAACGCCGCTCCAGGACGGCATGAACCTGGTGGCGAAGGAATATGTTGCCGCGCAGAATCCGGTTGATCCCGGCGTGCTGGTGCTGTCGAAATTCGCCGGCGCCGCCAATGAGCTGGAAACCGCGCTCCTGGTCAACCCGCACGATATCGACGGCATGGCGCGCACCCTGGCTACAGCGCTGTCGATGCCGCTCCATGAACGGCGGATGCGCTGGGAGGCGATGATGGACAAGTTGCGCACCAACAGCATCCAGCGCTGGTTCGCCGATTTCGTCGACACCCTGCAGAGCGCGCATAGCGTCAACGCGCATAACGCAGCCGATCAGTCAGCCATTGAAATCCCCACGACCGTATGGCCCCCGCGTGGCTTGGGCGGACGCGATAGCGCGCGCCTGAACTAGCCTGGCCAGTTCTCGGCCGCCGCTTCACCAGTGCTGCAATCCGGATCGGATCGGATCGCGACGCGAGTTCTGGATTACCCAGAGCCAGCTCTGGCGCGGGGGCATTTGCCTTCCCGATACCGAGGCGCCCGTGAATGGACCAATGGGTGTCCGCGGCTTGAATCGGCGTTTTCGCCGCCTTGGCCGCAATGCTCATGGCTCGGAGCGAATCCCCAGCCTTGCCGCTCGGCGGCTGAAACGGCCAGAGAGGCCGTCGACGCCCCGTCATTGGCGCCCGGATCTCAAAAAAACGATTAATTAAACAAGCAGTTGCGGAAAAGCGCCGGTTCCGGGGCGCGATCCCTTGCCAAAATTGCCCGGCACCGTCATGAGAAGGCGACGGAGAGATGGCCGAGTGGCTTAAGGCGCACGCTTGGAAAGCGTGTGTGCGGGAAACCGTACCGTGGGTTCGAATCCCACTCTCTCCGCCATAAACGACTGAAATAATTGGCTTATTTTCGACTTTTCCGTTTTAGCCCTAGCGGCAACCCTACCGTTCGATTCTTGGGCTAAACCCATGTCCACCGGTCGCCCCGGATCGCCACGCCGGCTCCCTTTCGGGGCTGACCAGAGCCAGGCGCACAAAAGCCGCAGGGAAGCCCGTCCAGCGCCCCGGCCCGGCGGCGGGACAATGCAGCGGCCGATCCGAATCAATGCGCTGACGGCCACGGCTCGAAGCCGGCGGGACGCTTGACCGGGCTGGCGCTCAGATGCGCAGGGGAACCCGTACAACGCCCCCGCCCGGCGGCGGCACAAATGTAGCGGCCGACCCAAATCAATGCGCTGAGGGCCGCAGCTCGAAGTCGGGCAGGTCAGGCCGGGTGCCATTCCAACGAAAGTGCTCGGCGGGCGAGGCTGGTGGCGGTCGGCCATGCGGTCGTCCGGACAACCACCGCCCGATCTTTTCGAGCATCGCAGGGGCATTGCTCATCAATAAGCGTGCAGGGGTTCTGGCAGCGGCGGGAATCGCCGTGCCGCCGGTTTTGATCTGAGCCACGATGCTATTCGCCGAACATGGCGGCATGACTGCGCTATTCGACAGGCGCGACAAGGCCACACAGCGCACTAGCTACTAATAGCCTGGTCCAACGCCCATCGTCGGATTTTTGACCCGCGTATTTCTCGAAAGCTCATCTTTGAACGTGGCCACTAAGCGGCGCAGAACGGATATCTATGGGGCCCTGCACGCCCGCGAACGCGCTAGCTATTTCACAAGGTGCGCCAATCGACCACCTCTGAATTTCGTGGCTTCGGTAAAGCCATTTCCTATCTGATCAATAATCTCTTTCAGTCGGGCTCGTTGGCGCCTCTTCAGATCAGTCTTTGAGCCACCGGGAAATAGACTCTCCAAGCTTGGAGCCATTAAGTCGCAGTGATTGGGCTTCTCAGGCAACCCAGTATCATAGATGCAGCAAAGTCGCTGGCCGCCACGATAACGGACTGCGGATGCTTTGAACGACATTACTCCATCGAGGGAGCGACTTTTGCTACTCCAACGGGGTCTAAGTTCGGACACCGTGATTTCAAACTCAACGTCTGCAGCGCCGTCGCGCAAGACGCTTAATCCCTCGGTATCTACGGACGTCAGAAAAGTGGGATTCAGATGGCCATTTTCCGTGCGTCCTTCTGGTGTCGGGACCAAATAGTGAAGCGTCTCTTCATCCTCGACAATACCTGGCGAGTGATCCGAAACTGAATGAGCTTCGCATCCGCAAGTTTGTTCAACACACTGATTTATGCGACGCACTCGCCCTGCTTCAGGCAAAAGCGCGAGGCGACATGCATCGTAACTCATCAAGTAATCATCAATATCTCAGAAGCGAGCTTCTCAAGGTTGAAGCCATCAATCGCAACATCGTCACGAAAATCTTCATCGCCATTCTTGACCGAATACCACGATATAAAGCCGGGTCGATCTATGGTGAGGTGCAGGTAGAATTCATCGTTATACGAAGAAAAACTAGGGCGCCCCTCGGTGTCGACGGAAAAGGCTGGTCGCTTGGATGTGGGGACATAAGAAAACGCCTGTGCAAGAGTTTCGGCAGTATCAAGCGCTTCCTTGTTGGGAGCTTCCGTCGAAAAGCTTCCGGCCCATCCATCAGTTAGATTTCTGTGAGCGGCGATGGCGCTTAACGTCTCAAGCGTCCACGCGTCGACAGACGGAATCAAAAAAGCACTATTGATCCACCCGCCGTTGGTAGTAACGCTGACTCGAACCTCACCCAATTTCGGAAAATAGTTACTCAAACGACCCAGGTTATTAGAGCTACTTTGCACAATAGCCGGCGGATTGAGATAAACCTGATCCTGCAAATAGCTCAGTGTCGCTGTTGTATCTAAAATTGGAAACATGTCAGCCTCCCGTCTCAAGCCCAATTCGCCGGCACATGTCCGAGCAAATCAGCCCCTTGAACATTTCATTCAATTCAGCATGTAAGAGGTCTAACCGACTGGTTACAGGTTTGCTTTCAAAGAAGTCCTGCTGCCCGCGAACTGCTGACATCTGATCCCTTGCCATTGTGTAAATTCCGACACTTGGCCTTGAGACCCCCGTTGCTTCCGCTAGCCCCACAACATCTACATTAACGTTCCACAGCCGTCGACTATGCTCAGCATCCTCAAACCAGCCGATGTGGCTATGCCACTCTTTGCGGGCCGCGACAGCTTTCGGAGAAATCAACGGAGATGAAGGCTTCAGCAATTGGGCAACGTCAAAATCATCCCAATCGCCCGTCCAGATGAAACGATCCCAATACTCAAGTTGCACCGATGAAATGGAAACTAAGGTCTCGTATTGTTCAATTGCATACGAGGCAACCTTGTCGAATTGCGACTTAAACTGTCCCCATCTTACATATTGCTGAGTAGCCCAAGTTATTGCATTGGGCATCAAAGCGAGTTGCTGTCGGTTGTCGGACGACACAAAATTCGCCGGGCCGCCTTTTTCCAGAGGCGTGATTTTTCCACTGAGCGCGTCGACCTGAAAGCCAATCGGTTGCCGCCCTTCTTGCAATCCCAACCCAGCCACCTTAGGCGTCGCATCGGCCACGATACGCTTCATGGCCTTTTCCGGCACCTCACTGTTGAAGGCAACCGTGACGCTGCACCGCTCAATAGCGTGCGCCGGGAATATGGGTCTAAAATCAGCCATTGCCACCAGAAGTTTACTGGAAAGGGGTTAAATGACTTTTTCGCCTTGCGGTCAATCGGCACTCTGGTCTTTTCGAATCGATAGCATGGACGGGGTGTTGTGGGGGCGGCGTCTTTTATTCAACAATATCATAGACATGCTGGCCTGAAACCTTGTTTCGCCTACGTCACAGTTCACTGTCCTGAAAATGGCTGGCGTAGTGTCGGCCCTCGGGATCTGCCATCGTGTCGTAATATTTCAAGTCAAATGGGATTCCTTCAGCTTCGTCCTGGCGGCGCTGGCGCAAAATGTAGCCGTCGATCAAGCGTTGGCGGCGAGATGGAATGTTGGCGGGTGACTGAGCCGCGCGCCAGTCCTTAATGCGTTGAGCCACCCGCTCCTTAGAGCAGATCGCGCCGCAGGTGATCGCACGAGCATTTTGCGGAAACGGTTTGGAGCATATTACGCAAGTCAACATCTTGACCGGCGCTGCTTTACGCTTGTTCGCGACAGCTTGAGCGTGGAGTCGCTTCGAGCATGCCGGGCCGCACGCCTTTTGGCCGCCGGTCCGAGGCATGTTCGTCGCTGAACAGACTACGCAGATACGCGGCTTCATCGTCTTGGTACCAAGCTGTGATCAGGCGGCGGCGCGTTTGCGTCTTCGCTTGCTGCGCTCGGCAGCAATGCCGATATCGATCAACCTGCGCACGGTCGGCGCGCGATTGCCCGGCGCGGGACCTGCCAGATAGTTGATGTATTTGAAATGCTCACGAGATAGCAGCACGGTCATGTAGCCGGCGCCTTCGGACTTGAACAGTCGCGGACGTGCCATGGGATTCGCTCCAATTGATCTGGACGGACTCTGGCAACGCGGCTCCCGATGTACAAGAAACACTTAGGCTCGGCAGCGGATGATAGCGATCGGTAGCGACGGTCGGCAGTGGTCCATCATCTGCGATCGGTGGCGTCGGTGGGTGGCAGCGCTCGGCGGGGGCGGCGGCGATTGGCGGCGCCGCCGGTGATCGACAGCGTCGACCGCCAGCGACGGTCGGCAGTGCCCGGCGGTCAGGTGATGAGCGGCAGCGGCAGCGATGATCAGCGGCGGTCCATGATCTGCGATCGGTGGTCGGCGGCGCTCAGCGCTCGGCGGTCGTCCTGGTAACCCACAGCGTCGACCACCAGCGGCGCCGCCGGTGATGGCAGGCGGCGCTCAGCAAGCGGCAGCGACGGTCGGCGGTGATCGTCCTCTGTCTCGGCGGAGCCGAGACTACGTCGCATGCGCTATTTGACAAGGCCGGCGATGAAAGAATTATTTTCTTTCACGACAGGTAGAGAAAATAATTTCGTTCACCATCCGCACGACACCTGCGCCCCGTTCTTGCCCCCATAGCGCCTACGCCGCCGGAAGGACCCGCAATTATTTTTTAACCATCTTCATCGAAATTATTTTCTCTTTGGCCGTTAGGCCTAACGAATCCGCATTTAGATGCATCTGCATTGACTTGCCGTAGATAGATGCACCTGCATGTAATCCATTGAGTCTATTAATGTAGTTACATTAAAGGGTTGTGCCAAAGAATGGAATCGCGCGGGTGGTCCGATGCGTGATCGGTCGATAGTGGCGACCATATGATCGAGGGCTGTCACTCTTGTCACCCGATGTCACCATGTCGGGTGACATCAAAAAAGCCTGCTATTGTTGATCTTCTTAGCTCTTTGTCACCCTGTCACCCTATTATATATAGAGAGAGATAGAATAGACCCCTGCTTTATCCAGCCCCCGCAAAAGTAGGGGTCCCGCTGGCAAGAGTTGGAGCCCCCGAATCGGGTGACAGGGTGACAAACATCGCACTTGTGCCATGGTACCAAGGGTTTCTCGCATTCTGACATGGTGACACCCGGCGCCTATCAGAGTGACAGGGTGACAATCTCGCTCTATTCGTCGTCACCATCCGGCATGTAATGCGCTGTTTTCTTCATAGCGACCCCGACCAATCGCGCCTTGATCCGCTTGCCTTCCCCAGCCTTGGGGGTCAGTGGATCATGCCACCGCACCTGATTTCGTGCATAGCGCACGCCACGATGTTGCAGCGATGCGAGCACGTCATTTTTGAAGTCTTCCCGGTTGCGTCTTTCATTCGGGCTTAGACCCTCTGCCATGACCCACGACCCATAGGCGGCGAACGCCATTTCGAGCGGGACCATGTCCGTTGATCTGCCGGTGACGTTCAGACACTCGCGCGCAAAGCGCAGCTCGGGGGACTGTGCCCCCGCAAGATCCGCTTGCGCAGCCTTGCCCAAAGCGCCGATCGTGAACTCATTCTGCTTGCGCAGGCGCCGCAGCCCCTCAATGGCCCAATTGGCTATGCCGGGCAGCTCTGCCGCCAGCTTCGTCTTAAGGGCGGTGTCTTCAACCCCCTGGAACGACGTTTGGAATAGGAACTGCAATTCTCGGATCGCAAAGGCGGACCCCGAGTCGATAAACTTGGGATGTCTGTTCGCGAGGATCGTGATCTTCGCCGGAATGCGAACGCTGGTCAGCATTGCCTTATTCTTCCGGTTCACTGAGATTCGGTCGTTTCCAGTGATGCTCTTGATCCGCTCCAAAGCCGCACCGCGCCGGTGGCGATCGGTGTCGGCAGCATCCGGAATGATTAGTAGCCGCTTGTCGATCATGTCCTGTAGGCCGAAGTCGCCGGCAAGGTCATTGAGCATGATCGACGCGACATGGTTAGAGCCTGTTAGCGACTCCAGGACGCCTTTCACGGTGCCCTTGCCGCCCCGGCTCGCACCGATGAAAGCGGCCATCTTCTCGAAACGGGTATCAGGCGTGAGTGTGTACCCGAACCACTCCTGCAAGGTCGGATGAAACGACGGGTCCAGCCATTGGTCGAGCTTCGACTCCCACAGTGGACATCTGGCATCTGGGTCGTAGTCCCACTCGGGAACCGCAGTGGCGAAGTAGTCACCATTGAGTGGAATCAATCCACCCGTCGCAACATTGATCAACCCGTTCCGTGCCAGGACCAAATCGTTTGGCGACGGCGCATCGTCGAAATCCACCAGCCATTCGAACGGCCGGGCGGTGACGATATTCGCGATGCTGATTTCGTCCAGCATCGCCCGCATTGCGCCGGATGAAATCCCATGCGATGGGTCAGTCCGGCGAATCTCCGCGCGCAGGTGGTCGGGATCAATGAGCGTCCAGACCCCACCGGGAGCGAGCGAATAGAAGTCCTTGTCCGAACAGATCAAGCTGAACGGCCGGTCCTTCAAGAAAATATGAGCGTTCTGCGAAGGCGTGTTCTTGCCCTGGTAAAAGATCTCCCAAGGCCAACTCGGCGCGTCAAAATCATATTCCGAGTCGCCCTCGTAGTTGCGATAGGTGCTACTCATTGTCGAAATCCCTCAGAGCGTCATTGAAGAGTGCAAAGCGGACGGCGCCGGGGATTCTGTTCTCCGTGCATAATCGCTTGAGCGTTCCTATGGTCAGCCCGCCATCCCGCTCGGCGTGGAAGGAGTCCCATCGCATCCGATTCCGGGCGTCGTCGTCATCATCATATGCCGAGTCCTGCATACAGAATTTAAAGAACAACTCGGCGACCGCTTCGTTGCCATTGCAAGCCGAATGCAGCGCCATGGCGAAGCGCTGCCACGCGGCGTTGCCGGCAATGGCCTCGACCGGGTAATGCTCGAACAGCAATGCCGCGCGCTTCGCGTCGATCAGGCCGACGCCGCTATCACCAATTCCAATCCGGCGTTTGGGCAGCGGCGGCAAGATCACGTCGAAATCGTCCAAGGTGAATGGTGCGGCGAAGTGATCAATCCAGACGATCCGCGACCTGAACGGTTTGGCCTTCTGATGAACGAAGCCGGGGAGCCGCAGCACGCGCGCCCGGTCGGATACGTTGGGGTCGCCGCCGTAAAGCATCGCGAGGCGCTTGGCCATACGGGCGGCTTCGTCAAATGCCGTCGTGGGTTCAATCATGAACAGCGCTTGAAAGCGGCCCGGGGAGGATTCTATCAAGACATGCGGGCGAAGGCCGCCATCCCAATCGGCCGGCGGTCTGGTGGTGTCCAGATCAAGAGGCAAGGCGCGGACGGCGACGATATTGTTGTTCTTGACGCCTGCCCCATCGCTCGGATTCGATGAGTAGAAGATCCCGAAGCCCTGCCGATTGCGTTGTTGTAGAATGTCGTTGCGCTCAGCGAAGGCGCCCCGGTATTTCATCCGGGGGAGCCGTCCGCCGTCGCGGAAGACGGCGCTTAGCCGTTCCCTGCACGGCTTCGACTCAGCGAAGACGCGAAAATCCATGACGGCGTCGGCCTGTCCGCCGACAAGCTCAATCAATCGGATAGCGTCGTCGGGGTCGAACCATTGACGGTTGCGCGGCGTGGTAGTAAGTACCTGCTTCATCGGTGCAGAATCCTCTCTGCGCTGTTATTGCCGCCGTTCACGTTGCAGCGTGGCGGCGGTTTCTTTTTGCGGATGCTGCTGTGGTGGACTCCTGTTACTTGGTGCAACGCGCGATGGACGCTGCCTTGCGACCTTTCGCCCATCGCACTAGCTCGGCGCGAACGTAGAAGTTCTGGAACCCGATCTTGAACGGTTTGGGCGCATTGGGATCTCGCCGCATTTGCATCCTGAAGGAGTCGAGAGAAAGCCCCGTCACTTCCGGACCTTGGGTTGTCGGCACAACGTCAGCCAGCTTGAGCGTGCTCATGGGGTTACCTTTCTATATGGGATTCATCGTTTCATACATTCCGGACAAAGACCAAGTAACGCTTCAGTCCGTCGCCTTCCCAGTTTTCGCCTTCACGCGCTCCAGCTCGGTAGCGGTCATAGGGCAATCGCTGTAGTCCAGCGTTGCCGGCCCGGTGACTGTCCTAAGTGCAATGGCTTCAACCTCGGCGATGAAGCCGGCGATCTGATCTGGCTCAAGGCCCCGGATGACTAAATGCAGGCGGCGGGTCATTTTCACGTACTCTCGAACAGCTCGGCGGCCGTAGCGTCAAGTTCGGCGGCGGACGGCTCAGGGATCAGGGGCCACAGATCGTCCGCGGCGACAGCGACCGCCAGGCGAGTGAAATACAGCGACGGGAATCCAGCGTAGTAACCCTCGGCAAATCTGATCTCGTGCGCGTATCGCGCGATTATATCGCAATCGTTCTGCATGGGGGTCCCCCTATCGGTTGATCGGTCGTCAGCGCGGCCGTCGGGGGTCACGGCCGCGCTAACGGTCGTTGTTAGTTATGTCTGTGTACGCGCCGGATTGTTCCAGCGGGCGTAGATCGCCGTGATCGCCGTCGGGTCCAGAGTCGCCGGTTTCGCTTGGGCCTGTGCCGAGCCACGCGATCGGCCGCTGGCTGCGGCCTCGTGCAACGCGGCCGTGCATGCGGCCACCTTTGCCGACGGAACGTCAATCGCCCGGCCGGACTGCGCGCCGTAATCGCGGCAGATCTGAGCCGCGACGTGTGCCCCTTGCCCGACACGAGCGGCACGGAATGCAAGCTGTATGGGTGAAAGGACGGGAAGGTCGTCATCTCGATCGTTTAGGTCACTCATCTGATACAGTCCTTCGGTTGATAGGTGGTAGTAAAGCAATAGGGCCGCCGATTCGAATACGTTTTACACCTCGGGCATCGCAGCCCATTTCGATCTTCGATCAGCAGCCCCATCACCCGCACTTTGGGTAAGTTCCACAAAACCCCAGTGCTTCCACCGTCGCCAAGGATTCGAAACGGCGGTGGCATTCGTTTGCCAGCGGCGAGAGAAAATGGATCTAAACTTTCGCCGCCAGTATCGAGCTGGTTCACACCGGCTCAATCGGATGATACTCGTCGACGATCTGGCGTGATTTGCCTGTCGGGCGCGCCACCCTCGGCAACTCTTTGAAGCCGATGATTGCCAACGGGTCCATATCAGTCGGATAGCGCACGGCTGCGCCGTCGGCCTCTGCAGTTGCCGCGAAGGCGCCGGCTTCGTACTGCAACTCGAAGATCTCGGCTTCGAGAGCGGCGATTGCAGCGTTGCGTTTGGCCGCCGGCATCGCTTTGGATTCGTCGAATTTGGCTTTGATCTGGTCGTGGATATAGGCGCGGATCTGGTCGTGAAAGACGTGCCTAATCAGCGCGTCAGTGTCCGGCGCGTCGGCGAAGTCGATACCGTCGAACACGCGAAGTGTTGGCCATTTAATTTCGCCGAACGAGAAGACCTTCAAATTTTGATCGAGCCCCTGCGTCCAGCCGCGCGCCCGCATGTTGAACAGCGCGGCGACGTTGGGCGACTCCCTTTTGGCACGTTGGCGCTCAAGGTCAGCGTCGGCGCCCGACAGCAATTCGGCAAGGGTCGGCGTCGTCGCGCGAAGATCAGCAATCTTGGCGCGGCGATTCTCGATCGCGCTGATCCGCTTGTCGAGTTCGGCAATCGGGGTCGATCCCGCCGGCACGGTCACTTCGTTCTGATGGGCGATCAAGTCGCCCGTCGCCTTGTCGATCGCCGACAGCACGCGGCGGAGTGGTGAAACGAAGGCGACTTTGTTCGCGGCTTGCAGCCTCGCGATCTCGGCGTCCAACGTCTTCACCTTCGCCGTCTCGGCGGCAATCTCGGCATCGATGTCGGGCGTCGATTTTCCGCCCGGCACAATATGCCGCTGCAAGTACGCTATACGTTGGATGGACTCACCGCGAGGGACCTTGAGCTCAGCGATGCGCTCTTGGTTCATATTGCGCTTGCCTTCGGCGGCTGCGTCCGTATCGCCCCACCGTTGCAGGCGCAGAGCTAATCCCGGCACCTGGGCAATGTTGGCTTCGACCTTGCGCTGCAGAGCGTCTGGGTCGACGATACCGGGAATCGCCGGCACGATGTAGTTCGGCGTGTCGAAATCGATTTCGGTCATGGGTGGTCTCCGGTTCGTTGGGTGTTCGTCTTGACCCGAGAGCTACCGACAAATTCGACGGCTGCCAGCCACACAATTCAATGTGTGGTACCAACAATCGTAGGTGTGGCACCGGAAAGACACAGCAGCCGTCCAGCGCGTTCGTCGGCTGTCATCGCGTCAAACATGGCTTCAGCGCGATTGTTCACCTCGGCGCCCGCGGAGCCTTGCACGATTTTCATCAGGGTGGATTTTGAGTACTTATATTTGGCCTGAAGGTGGTCGATCGAATCTTTGACGGACAGCCCAGCGGCCTTAAGCAGGAGTCGATCACGCTTGACCGCGGCGTAGTTATCCAGGTGGCTGCGCGGCGGGAATAGGCTTTCGATTAGGTGCCGCCACGGCTCAATCGATTCGTCCTCCTCGAATGCCGCCGCCATAGCGTGTAGTTCGTTGGCGATTTCCGCGCGATCGGTCATGACGGCCGCCCCGCTATCGGACGCAATACGATCGGCGCACCGGGCGGTCCGGGAACGATCGCCATAGGCGCGGGCCGCTGCGCTATCAGTTGCTCGACAGCTTGGCGCCGAGCGATCTCCAATGCGACGCTCATGATTCCACCGCCTTGCGCGGCGCCTTTGGTGCTGAAGGGCGGGCCTCCAATTTCGCACGACAGTTGCGAATAGCCGTACCCGAAACAAGGTGGCGGCGGCCTATTCTGTAGCTAACAAGATCGCCAGCCCGTACGAGCTTAAGGCCCGTGTTGACACAAACGCCGAGTGCTTCGCACGCTGCTTTAAACGGAAAGCCGCGATCTTCATAAGGGATTTCGTCGGACATGGTTCAGGCTCAAGTTCAAGCGACCACGCATCCGATTCGCGGCGCCTAGTTTGAACTTGAGGTTTCGGGCCGCCGCTTTCTGAGCGACTCCCTCAGCGGGACTGCGGTCCCGACCCCTGAGCGTTGACGTCGCTTGCGCGGTCGTCGCAACCAACTGTGTTGCAGAGGCCTCTTTCCCCTGCTCGGCATTTGCCTTGCATCGCTCTTTCGAAGCGAAACGCCTCACGGCGCCGTTGGTACAAAGCCTTCATCAGCAGACATGGTAGCGCATCGGAAATACGCCATTCTGCATCGCCTGCCGACAACCGGGCATTGGTGCGGCCCGGCTCGCACAATATCGCACCGGGGCGCACCGAGTGCAAGGAACGCGAATTAATTTTTCAATTACAGCGTAACCCTACCGGCGAGATAGGACTCCCAATCGACCAAGAGCGCCCGGCGTTTGTCGAGTGCGGTCCCGCGTCGATAGGCGGCCTCGGCTTTATCGCCTTTGACGTGGGCAAGGCTGAACTCAATGGTTTCTTGGTCGTGCTTCGTTTGATCGCCCGCCCAATCTCTGAACGCGGACCGCATGCCATGAGTGGTGACGCCCGCCCTGATCCCCCGCAAGCATTGCAACAGCGCCATGTTGGAAAGGCCGCGTCCGCTCGCGCTGCTCTGGAATACGTAGTCTGTTGGCTTGGTCTTGCTGATCTTGCGGATGTCCTGAAGAATCTCAATCACGCGTTCGGTCAACGGGACTCGGTGTTCTTTCGACGCTTTCATGCGGTCGGCCGGGATGATCCAAAGTCGTTGCTTGACGTCGATTTCGGACCATGTTGCGCCGATGGTTTCGCCGGTTCGCGCTGCCGTCAGGATCGCAAATTCGAGCGCTCGCGCGCTAACGCTGGTCAACTTGCGCAGCTCAACCATGAATCCGGGCATGTCGGCATAGCCGAGCGCGGCGTGATTTTTCACATCCGACCCTTTGCGCGCGGAAAGCTTGAACTCCAAATGGTTGACCCACCGGGCCGGGTTGTCGCCGGTTCGCAGCCCGTCCACCGTTGCGGCGGACAGCACCTTTTCGAGCCGCGCACGGACGCGGCTGGCGGTTTCGGGAATCCGGGTCCAGATCGGTTCCAACACGCCGAGCACGGCGGCGGTGTCGATATCCTGAATGGCCGTCGTCCGGAGCGGGGCGCAATAGGTCGCCATGGTTGATTCCCATTGGCGGCGGTGAACCGGGTTGCCGAACTCTTCCGTTTTTCGGGCAACGAAGGCGTCGCAATAGCCGCCGAACGTCGTTGCCGCTGCGACTTCGGCCTTGACCACGGCGACGGCTGCAACCGCAGCGGCCCGTTTCTCAATCAGGGGGTCTTTGCCATCTTCGAGCAACCGGCGCGCCGCCTTGGCCCGGCGGCGGGCCTCCGCAAGGCTTACGCCTTCCTTGGCCCGGTATGGCGCACCACCGAGTCCTAGCTCAACCGTCTTGCCGGTCCCGGCCTTGTTCTTCAGGACGCGGCTTTTGTAGACGAAGGCCCATCGGCGCTCGCCTTTGCGGCCGACAACGAAATAGAGGTTACCGCCGTCGGCGTAGCGGCCGGGCCGCAGGTGGTCGTCTAGGTCTTCGGCTCTGAGGGGCATGGGTTTTCGAACTCCGAAGAGCGGTAGGGTTACGCTATTTAACCCTACCCCTAACCCTACCGCGACGTGCTGACTAGCCCTTATTCGCGGTGAGGCCCCATGAGCCTCAGTGAGTAGTTAATGCGAGCGGTGGCCCTGATAGCACTGCGGCCCAATGAGTTTTCGTGCGCTACTTTGCGCTTCGGTGCGGCGAACATCGGCGGGCACTCTCTCCGCCAGATTTCGGTGTTCCGTACCAACTTGCGATTTCGGGCAGGATCCGTCCGACCTCACTTATCGGCCCTGCCGAATGATATCGTTGGGCGGTGGCGGAGCCGACCGCACGCGCGCCCTCAACCAGCGCCGTAGCGGGCGGGGGCCTTTGCGGCGGTCATCGACGATTTCCTGGTAGGATCGGGTTGCGAACGCCAACGCAACCGAGGAGCGAGTGCCGGACATGATCCGGGATGACCAACGACATGATGAACCTGCGCTCGCGCGTGGAGAAGACCCCCGACGCCGATTTGCTGCGCGAGATGATCGGCTTTGCCGCCCAACAACCTCCCGAGTGTTTTTTCGCAGACTGCTGAGTCACCTGACGCCTGCGGCTTCTGCCGCCAACCTCACCGCAACCTGCGATCGGCTGCATAGGCCCGACCAGCTTCGCCGATCGCATGGCTTACACGGCGCCGAACGGCGTAACGTTCGCTCGTTAGGCGTCAGCGGTGGATAATCTTCTTTAGAATCTCAGTCAGAGTTCGATACTCCTGCGGAGTCAAAGGGGCGAACGTCTCGCTGGAAATATCTCCGATCGTGGCGATGGCCGCATCGGCAACCCGTCTGCCTTTGTCGGTCAAGTCGATTTCTCGTCGACGTGGATCCAGAGGATCCGGCGAGCTCTTGATGAGCCCGCGCGCCTTCAGCCGCGTAATCACGCCGGTGATCGTGGCGGAGTCGTAGTGGATCAGTCGCCCCAGATGATTTTGCGAGCACGGGCCCACTTCCCGCAGCTTCGCGAGTGTCGAGAACTGCGGCCCGGTCAAGTCCTCGATCATCTTTGCGGCGAAGATTGCCGTATGGGTGCGAAGCGCGACGCGTAGAAGGAAGCCCGGCGCGTCGTCAAGCGCGTATGACTCGACGGCTTGGTTCAATTTGGCTGCAGAGCGGGCCTTCGTTTTCGATTGCAAGGCTTAGGTTCCTTTACGTTCGTTGGCTTGGGCTGTCGGTGACAGCCTTCGCGCCGGACGGTCTCCACCAACCCACAGTCCAGAACGCCTGATCCGGCAGCCTTTGGTTGCGCGGTTGACGGAGGCGGCAACCAAACAGGCCATTTTCTCACGTCGGGGGCAATTCTGCATCAGTCCAAGCAGTGAGGCGGGAAATGTCCAGAGGCAAGCCCCCTTCGGTCCCGGCAGGGCTTCTGCACAAGATAAGATCAAGATCGTATGCAAGTGTAACGCTTGCATACGAGCAATAATTCCTCTACCTATCGAACCGTTCTTTCCACGGCGGTCGAGATGGGAAGCGCGCAGAGGTAGTCCAGGCAGGCGTATGTCGAACACGATAGAGAGCATGAGCTTCGTCCGCCCCGATCTCGTCGAGAAGGTCACGGGCCGAGCCGAATACGTCACCGATCTTGTTGTGCCGGGCATGCTGCACGGGTTCGTTGTCCGCTCGCCGGTGGTCCACGCGCGTATCGTCGCAATCGACACGTCGGCGGCTTGTTCGACCGAGGGCGTCGCGGATGTGCTCGTCGGTGCGGATGTTGCTTTGTTGGGCTGCTGGGGCGTGGTGCTGAAGGACCGCCCGATCCTTGCGGTCGATCGCGTTCGGTATGTGGGCGAACCCGTCGCGGTCGTGATCGCCGAGACGGCGGAGATTGCCGAGAATGCCGCCGAGCTGGTGGACGTGCAGTACGCTGAGCTGCCCCGTGCCGGGACCATCCGGGATGCCATGGCGGATGGCGCGCCGCTCATCCACGAACGCCACGAAAACCTCGAAGATTTCTACTTCAAGGGCGGCGCGAGGCCGACTCAGGGCACAAACGTCTTTCACACTTATCGGAACGATGTCGGCGATGTCGGTTCGGCCGAGGCCATTGCGGCCTATGTGCACGAAGACCACTTCACCTTCCCCGCCATTTCGCACTTCGCGTTGGAGCCCCATACGGTCATTGCGGACTTCAAGGGCGATGGGCTGACAATCTGGTCGGGCGCACAGACGCCAACCGCCGTTCAAAAAGTGCTGTCGAAACTCTTTGGCCTGCAATTGGCGAGGATTCGAGTAGTTGTTCCCTTCGTCGGCGGAGGATTCGGCGGCAAAGCATCGGTGAAGATCGAGCCGCTGGTGGCGGCCGCATCGTGGAAGGTGCGGCGACCGGTTCGCGTCGCCCAGTCCATTTCCGACTCGATGCTCACCTGCCGACGTCTGGGCGCCGAGATCACGATCCGAACCGCGGTGGATGGATTTGGGCGACTTCTCGCGAAGAGCGCCCGGTTGCTGCTCGATGGCGGAGCCTATTCCGACACGGGATCGGCGGTCGCGACCAAGTCGGCAAATCGGATCATCGGTCCGTATGCGATCCCAAATCTTCGCCTCGAAGCGTCGGCAGTCTACACCAACACCGTGCCTGGTTCCTCCTTCCGGTCAATCGGCGGTCCGCAAGCCGTGTGGGCGAACGAGTCCCACATGGACAACGTTGCCGCCGCGATCGGCATGGACCCGACCGAGTTCCGGCTGATCAATCTGGCGGGCCGCGGCCAGCGCACGCGGCCGGATCTGCGTCCGCTCGACATGGATATGCGAGAGCTGGTGGGGTGCGTCACCCGGTCGTCGGTGTTTGCGACGCAGGGGTCGAACAGAGCGGCGCGTGGTCTCGCCGTCGCGGCAACGGATCCGGCGAATACGCCGATCGCCAATGCGATCGTTCGCCTGAAGGTCGACGGTTCGGTTTCCGTATCCGTCTCCAGCATCGAAGTCGGGCAGGGTGCCCACGCGACCATGGCCAAGGTCGCGGCGCAGACGCTGAAGCAGCCGTTCTCCGCTGTCACGACCTTAGGGGTGGATACCGACGTGGCGCCATACGATTGGGGCACGGGCGCAAGCCGATCCACCGTGGTCGTGGGTCTCGCCGTCGAACGGGCAGCGCTTGACGCCGCCGATCAGATTTTCGGCATGGTCGCCGACGTCTGGGAATTGCCCAGAGATAGTCTTGCACTTGTCAAAGGCGGCGTATCGACGGGTTCGGAAGTCCTGACGTTTCGTCAGATCTTCCACCGCACCTTGGGAGTCGATTCTGGAGAGGTGGTCGGCCGCGGTGCCATCACGCCTCGATCAAACAACGGCGCCCTGGCTGAATCTCCGCTGTTCTGGGAGACCTCTGCTGGTCAGGCTGAAATCGTCGTCGACGAAGACACGGGTGAGATTCACGTAACGCGCTATGCCAGCGCGGCCGATGTCGGGCGAGTGATAAACCGGGTCGCCGCCGAAGGGCAGGACGAGGGCGCTGCTGCCATGGGGTTCGGGCACGCGCTGTTCGAAGAGCTGCAGTTCGAAGACGGCCAGCCCGTGAACGCCACTCCGATCGACTACACGATTCCGCGCATCTGTGACGTGCCGCCGGTGTTCGACACCATCCTGGTCGAGAACGGCGACGGACCCGGCCCGGGCGGCGCAAAGGGGATGGGCGAAGGCGCGATCCTGCCGGTTGCTCCCGCGATCGCCAACGCGCTGTTCGCAACCTACGGGATCCGCATCACCGATCTCCCGATGACGCCCGAAAAAGTGTGGCGCGCGCTGCAGAAGAGGAAGTGAGCTCATGGAATTCAACATGTCGATGGTCGTGCCAGCGAGCCCTGAAGAGTTATGGAAAACATTACTCGACGTTCCGAGCATTTCATCCTGCATCCCCGGCTGCGAAAACGTCGAGGAGATCGAACGGTTCGCGACCTACAAGGCGACCGTCAAACAGAAGATCGGCCCGTTCAAGGTCGAGGTGCCCGCCGATATCGTTGTTGAAGCAATGACCGCGCCGTCAAACGTGCGCATTCGCGCAACAGGTCGGGACAAATTCACTGGCACGCGACTGACCGCCAGCCTTGACGTCAATGTGACAGCCGAAGGATCGGACTCCACCTTGGCGGTGGAGGCCAAGGTCGACATCCAGGGGCGCCTCGCCAGCATGGGGCTGGGCGTGATCAAGCGCAGAGTTGATCAGAACTTTGAAGAGTTCGAGATCAAGCTCAAAAACCTGGTCGGCGCGGCCTAACCATGCTGCCCTTGCCCTTCACATTCGATAGACCCACGACCGCAGCCGCCGCCATAGCGGCCATCGGCGGTTCGGACGACGGAATGTTCTACTCCGGCGGCACCGAACTGCTCCTGGCGATGAAGATGCGCGTGATTCACACGGATCGCCTCGTCGATATCAAGGGAATTCCCGGGCTAGATCGCATCGTTCTGAACGGCTCGAACGAGGTCGAAATCGGTTCGCGCTGCGTCCACCGGATGATCGCCAAGGACCCCGTCATCGGCGAACATGTGCCGGCACTGTCTGCGCTCTGCGCCAATGTGGCGAATGTCCGGGTTCGCAGCGTCGGGACGATCGGTGGCAATCTCTGCTTCGGCGAGCCTCATGCGGACCCGCCGACCCTGCTCGCCGCGTTGAACGCAAGGTTGGTCCTGCAGGGACCCGATGGAACGCGCTCCGTCGATGTGGACGACTTCATCCGGAGTGAGCTCGAAACGGTGAGGGAGCCCGACGAACTGCTGACGACGATCGTGTTCCCGCGTCCGACTGGGCCTGTGACCTATCGGCGCTTCAAGCATGGCGAGCGGCCCTCGGTAAATGTCGGAATGGCCTGGTCGATGTCGGGTGATGGCATGATCAAGTCTGCTCGCGTTCGCGTCGGGGCGCTCGGTTCGCGCCCGCAACCGCTGAGGGCGGTCGAGGCTGCGCTCGCTGGGCGTGCGATCGCAGATGTTCGAACGGCCATCGAAGCGGTGCTCGTAGACGCGTTGAACGAGCTTGAGGTCAACGCCGATCGTCATGGAGGCGCGGACTACAAACGTCACCTTGCCGGCGTTCTTCTGCTCAGAAACGCTGAGGAGGCGATGACCTACAAGGAGGCCTCGCGGTGACGCATATACTGCCCATTTCGTTTTCGCTGAACGGTCAGGCGGTCTCGATTGAGATCTCCGCTCACACGCTCCTGATCGATCTGGTGCGCGACCAACTCGGTCTGAAAGGGACGAAACGCTCGTGCGACATGGAGGTCTGCGGTGCGTGTACCATGCTGCTCGACGGCCAGCCGGTCTCGAGCTGCACCACGCTCGCGGTCGATGTGCATCAGCACGAGGTTACGACCATCGAGGGGGTGACGCCGGCCGGCGGCCTGTCGCGGATCCAGAAAGCCTTCGTTTTGCATGGCGGTCTGCAGTGCGGCTTCTGCACGCCGGGCTTCATCATGGCGGTCACGGCGCTGCTGAACGAAAACCCGCACCCAACCGAAGACGAAATCCGCCATCACCTGCACGGAAATCTTTGTCGATGCACCGGGTACGTCAAGATAATCGAGGCTGTGAAAAGTCTCGCTGCGGAGCACGTCTCCGAAGATGCCGCCTAACCCCTCGTAAGAGATCGCTGCTTTCGTTTGGAGAAACCATGAGCATTGAACAAGTCAGTAAGTCGAGCATTCTCATCGCCGGCGCCGGAATCGGCGGCCTTGCGATGGCATTGTCTCTGCTGCGTCGTGGCATCGACTGCGATGTCTTCGAGCAGGCGTCCGAACTACGCGAGGTCGGCGCAGGTCTCTGGATCTCCATGAACGGCGTGCGCGTACTCAATGATCTCGGGTTGACCGAGCAGGTCGAGCAGAACTGCATCGCGGCCGAACGGCGCGATATTCGCCTGTGGAGCAATGGCGACAGTTGGCCCCTCTATAACCGCGCGACCGACGTTGCCGGGAACCAACCTTACCTTCTGCTCCGCGCACATCTTCTCAAGATCCTGACCGACGGCGTCCGAAGCTTGAAACCGGGGGCCATTCATCTGAACGCGCATGTTGTCGGGTTCAGCCAGACCGACGAGGCTGTTCGCGTAAAACTCGCCGACGGCACCGAGATCGACGGACGCGCCCTGATCGGAGCGGATGGGGCACACTCCAAGGTCCGGACGGGAATTGTAGGCCAAGTCGAGAGCAAATACACAAATGTGGTCGCTTGGCGAGGGCTGGTTCCGGTCAATCGACTAGCACCGCACCAGCGCGAGCATGTGGTGTCAACATGGATCGGACCGACTGCGCATGTCACGGCCTATCCTGTCCTCTGGCAAGATACGATGATGATGACCTTCTCCGGCCAGGTCGATCGCGCCGGGTGGCTGCTGGAATCGTGGTTCGAGAAAGGATCGGTCGAGGAATGTCTCGGTGATTTCGTCGGCTGGCATTCCGATATCATCGAGCTCGTCAAGAACGTTGAAACGTTGAATAAATGGGGGCTGTTCGTGCGGCCTCCGCTCAAGACCTGGTCGCAGGGCCGCGTCACCCTGCTTGGCGATGCCTGTCATTCTATGCCGCCTTACCTCGGTCAGGGCGTGAACATGGCTTTGGAGGACGCCGCCGTTCTGGCGCGCTGCTTTGAAGAGCGACCCGACGATTTGGCCAGAGCCTTCCAGGCGTATGAGGGGGTTCGGATCTATCGCACCGGTAAAGTAGTCGATTCCGCAATCGGCATGCTGCCCATCTTCCACAACCAAGCGCTCATCACGGCTGATACCGCGTGTGACTACATCAAGACCCAGTGGTCGCCCGAAGCTTCGAAGGCACGCTTCGATTGGATCTACCAGTACGACGCGACCACGGTGCCGCTTCACCAGTAGAAAGCCGGGAGCGCGACCATGACCATCAAACAGCCTTGGGACGACTTCATTCCGTTGGAAGAGCGCGAGACCTACGCGATGGCGGGACTCGGCGGCGCTGCCGGTTTCGGCAAACGGCCCGCACTGCTGGTGATCGACGTCCAGTATCGCTCGATGAGCGATCGGCCCATGCCCATCCGCGAGGCCATCAAGCAATATCCCACAAGTTGCGGCGAGGCGGGATGGCGCGCTGTGGCGCCTATCGGGGAGCTGATCGGCCTGTTTCGCGCGAAGGGATGGCCGGTCATATTTCCTCACGTCGCCCGAAAAGTGGGTCACGATAACGGTGCGTTCTCGGCAAAGATTCCCGGAATCATGCGGATTCCACCCGAGGGCTATGAGTTCGTCCACGAAGTGGCGCCGCTGCCGGGCGAGTTGTTGCTCCCCAAGACGCAGGCCAGCGCGTTCTTCGGCACGCCGCTCGTGACATACCTGATCGGCGGCGGCATCGACTCTCTGGTGGTGACGGGCTGTACGACCAGTGGCTGCGTGCGCGCGTCGGTCGTTGACGCCTGTGCGCTGAACTTCAAATCGATCGTTCCGAGCGACGCGGTCTATGACCGCTCACCGACATCGCATGCGGTAAATCTGTTCGATATCGCGAGCAAATATGCCGATGTGGCGCCGACGCAGGCGGTTTTGCAACGGCTGCGCAGGTTGCCGGAAGCCGTGGCATCAGCAGGTGGATCAAGATGACTGGTGACCCCGCGCCCCGGCTTCTCTACGGCGCCAATGTCCGCGCGAATGGCATTCGGCAGCACTATCTCAGGTTTGGCGGCAGCGGCCCGGCCATCGTCATCGTGCCCGGCATCTCGACCACCGCGGCACAGTGGGCCTTCGTCGCGGAGCACTTGTCCGATGGTCACGACGTTTATGTGCTGGACGTCCGCGGTCGTGGCCTGTCCGAGGGCGGACCGCATCTCAGCTATTCGCTCGATGCGTGTGCGGCGGACCTGGCCGCATTCGCCGACGTCCTGCAACTCGGTCGACATACGATCCTCGGACATTCCATGGGGGCCCGGATCGGCATACGTGCGGCGCGCTGGCGGGCGTCATCGATCGAGCAACTGATCCTGGTGGATCCGCCAGTCTCCGGGCCGGGACGTCGCGCCTATCCGATATCGATCGATCCCCTGCTTAGACTCCTCCAACGTGCGAAGCGCGGCGAGGCCGATATCGCGCTCCGCGGTCCGGATGCACCTGCATGGCCCGAACAACACATCCGCACGCGGGCAGAATGGTTGCACACCTGCGACGAACGGGCACTGATCGAAGCCCATAAGGGGTTTCACAGCGACGACATTCATTTCGATCTCGCCAATCTCACCGTGCGTACCGCACTGGTCGTCGCCGGCCGGGGCGGGGTCATCCGGCCAGAAGACGAAAGCGAGATCCGCAGATTGGTCCCGGCCATCGAGATCCGGCGGCTGGAGACTGCAGGTCATCAGATGCAGATCGACGATACGGATGGATTTCTGTCGCTCGTCCGGGCGTTGTTGCAGTCCCGCGCGTAGCTCTGCCCAGGCGGAACAGGGAACGCGGCTCAGTCATCGGCGAATCACTTTCTTCAACAGGGCCGTCAATGCTTCGCGCTCCGCGGTGGAGAGCGGCGAAAAGGTTTCCCGGGAAATCTCCCTGATTCTCGTGACGGCGCCGGAGGCCACCGCCCGACCCGTGTCCGTGAGGTCTATTGCCACGCGACGACGATCCAGAGGATCGATGACGCTTTCGATCAGGCCGCGGATCTTCAATCGATTGATCACGCCGGTGATGGTTGCGGAATCGTAGTGGATGAGGCGGCCGAGGTAGTTCTGCGAGCAAGGTCCGACCTCGAGCAATTTGGCGAGCGTCGAGAATTGCGGAGCAGTTAAGCCTTCAATCATCATTGCCGTAAAGAACGAGATATGCGTTTTCAGGGCCACGCGCAGCAGAAAGCCCGGCTGGTCATCGAGAGCGTATTCTTGAGAGGGGGCTGCAACGGTCGCGGGGGGGATCGTCTTCTGAGCTGTCTGTTTCAAGTGTTGCCTTCAGTTTTGAGTGGCTTCGCGGCATCAGAAAAGGGCGGCCGCAAAGCAAAATCGACGAGCGCCGCAATGAGAGCCTTCATGGCTGGTGGGATCACGTGGGTCACAACGGTGGGCGCGGAGCTGCAGTCGTGCCGGCGGAGCGGCCCGGGTCCATCAACATGAACCACGTGCACTAACAGCCGGGGCAATCTCGACAATACACCGCCGTTGCACTTGCTTGCAAGTTTATCGCTTGCGGGCAAGTTTATTGCTTGCACACGAGTTATTTCGCCAATATCGTGGGGTGCGGCGCCTGGAGAGGTTGCGCAGATGGCCATCTGCCGAAGCCATAGGAGCATGGCCTGGTCGGCCTTGGCGCCCTTCGCGCCGAGTAGCTGGCCGTGTTCGGTCGTGGTCAAGGCGTCGCAATCCGGCTCGTGTCCGACGGACTTCGGGTCTGTTCCTAACGGAAGGTCTACTGCCGAGGGACGTTCAGACAATTCGCCGAGCCGGCCGTCGCACAGTGATGCATCTGCCCCGTGCGATGCATTGCGGGCGCCCGCCAGGCGAGCACATCGTGAGCGATGAACAGGAGAGATGAGTGGCGAAAACCGTAGTCGATGTTGAGATGCTCGATGTTTTCAAGGCCGAGCTTGAACTGTGCAAAGTGAAAAAGGGCGAAGTGGTCGCGGTTCTGAGCGGCGGTGACGATCATCCGGAATACGCTCAGACCTTCATGCTTGCGGCGCAGAGCCTCGGCGCGACGACGTTCCACGTCAACGTGCCGAAATATGGCCAGCAGAAGATCGCCGGCGTTCAGGGCCGCCACGCGCTGACGGGCAACCAGCCCGCGATCGACACCCTTAAGCGGGCCGATCTCGTGATCGACCTGCTCGGTCTTCTGTTCTCGGCCGAGCAGGCGGAGATCCAGGCTGCCGGGGCTCGGATCCTGCGCGTGATGGAGCCCTTCCATATTCTGAAACAGATGTTCCCGACGGAAGACCTCCGCCGTCGGACCGAGCTGTCGCGAACGATGCTGCAGGCGGCGAAGACGATGAGGATCACGTCACCCGGCGGAACCGACGTGACGTACGGCCTGAGCCAATATCCGGTAATCTCCGAATATGGCTACACCGACGAGCCGGGCCGCTGGGATCATTGGCCATCAGGATTCGCGTTCACGCAGGCAACAGACGGCGAGGTCAACGGAACCGTTGTGCTGATGCCGGGCGACATCCTTTGCGCATTCAAGCGTTACGTCCAGGCACCCGTGACGCTCGAGATCAAGAAGGGCTACATCGTCGACATTCAGGGTGACGGCCCGGACGCGCTTCTCATCAAGAAGTATATCGACAGCTTCGGTGATCCGCGAGGCTGGGCGATCTCTCACATCGGCTGGGGATCCAACGAGCGAGCCAAATGGCATCATATCGCATCGACCTCGCAGCTCGCGTCCGAGCACATCATGAATGCGCTGGCCTTCTACGGCAACGTGCTGTTTTCCACCGGGCCGAATACCGAACTCGGAGGGACGAACGATACGCCGTGCCACCTCGACATCCCCCTGCAGGGATGCAGCCTTTGGCTGGATGACATCCACATCCTCGACAAGGGTGAATTCGCGTTGCCGGAGCTGAGGGCGTCCCGTCGATAACGCTTTCTCAACGGCGTTCGGCCGGCTCGGAGCAATCCGGGCGGGCCGTTCGCTGGGGCGCGCTCGTGATCCGCGTCTCGTTTGCGATAACGCTCGTCGCAGATGCCCGCGGAGCCTGCGGTTAGCCGCTGGAAGCCGGGTCGCTTGCAATCCGTGCCTTCGCCGTCCACGTCGTCCGCTGTCGTATGGGCCGGCTCTCCCGCCCACAATGCGGACGACCGCAGCCTCAGGCGGAGCGGCGGCCTGCGGCCCGCCGACCGAACAATTATCGCCTTTGGCGGCTGCTCCCGGGTGAGTCGCTCGCTCACCAAAATTTGCTTGTAGGCCGGTGTTGCACTTGCGTACAAGTAGCAGCTGGGCTAACCTCGCGGAGAAACGTCAATTGGGTTCGCCACTGGTGCCGCTTATTGGATCGATCTTTCGACCCTTGTGATTCTGTCGCTCCGCGCACGCCGTGCGTCTTGGCGGTCGCGGCCCGACGATCGCGGCCGCTTCTGCGAAGAGGACCGTCGTAGCGCAGCAGGTGTGACGCGGCATTTTCCTTCACGGCTCCGCCCACCGGGCCACGTTTCACGGAGAATTTTCAGTGCACTACCCAGGTGAAAGATTTTATCCGGAAGGAGTCCGGTGGGATGAGCCGATCGAGACGGGTCTCGTGCCAGAGCTGTTGGAGGAAGCCGCCCGCAGATTCGGCGACCGTCCGGCGATCGAGTTTCGCGCAGGCCGGATCAGTTACCGAGACTTGAGCGACAAGGCCGCTCAGGCGGCAGCCGCCTATCTTAGGGATGGCCTAGGGCGCGATACGACCATCGGGTTGTTTCTCGGAAACACGCCAGATCATCCGATCAACTTCTTCGGGGCCCTCAAGGCAGGCGCGCGCATCGTCCATCTCAGCCCGCTGGACGGCGAGATCACCTTAAAGCACAAGCTGACCGACAGCGATGCTCGCGTCGTGGTGACGAGCAATCTGTCTTCGATTTTTCCGCGCGCACTCGCATTTCTCGACGCAGGCGTCATCGATCGCATTATCGTCTGTGAGGACGACGTATGGGGTGAGTCGGAGAACAAGCTGGTCTCATATGCGAGGCGACCGGAGATCGTCACCTACTCCGATTTCACCGCAGGGGCCTCATTGCCCGCGGCGTGGCCGGCGCTGGACCGCGATGACGTCGCGCTGCTGCAGTATACCGGAGGCACTACAGGCTTGCCGAAAGGCGCGATGCTCACGCACCGCAATCTAACCGCCGCAGTCTCGATCCGCGAAATTTGGACGCGATCATTTCGCGCCAAACGCAAGGCTCCCGAGCGCGTCATCTGCGCGCTACCCCTGTTCCACATCTATGCGTTGACGCTCATCTTGATGAAGCGACTGCGCTACGGCGATCTGATTTCCCTCCACCAGCGCTTCGATCTCGATGAGATCATGAGGGACATCGAGGTCAATCGCGCAACCGTATTTCCGGGCGTTCCGACCATGTGGATAGCCGTCACCAGTCTTCGCGATCTGGATCGCCGTGACCTGTCCTCGTTAGCTCTTTGCAGCTCGGGCGGAGCGCCACTTCCGGTCGAGGTCGCCGCAATCCTCGAACGGAAGACGGGGCTTCGGCTGCGTAGTGGCTGGGGCATGACGGAAACATCGTCGCCCGGCACGACCCATCCCTCGGACGGGCCCGACAAGCCGGCATCGATAGGACTGATGCTGCCCGGCATCGAGATCGCGATCGTCGCGCAGGACGATCCGCACCGCGTCCTGCCGATTGGCGAGGTCGGCGAGCTGATCATTCGCGGGCCGAACGTCACCCGCGGCTATTGGAAGCGCGAGGCAGAAAGATCGGAGTGGTTCATTGGCGATCGCTTCCTCACCGGCGACATCGGCTACATGGACGCCGACGGCTGGTTCTATCTCGTCGATCGAAAGAAGGACCTCATCATCTCGGGCGGTTTCAACGTCTATCCGCAACTGATCGAGCAGGCGATCTACACCCATCCCGATGTCCATGAAGTGATGGTCATCGGTATTCCTGACCAATATCGCGGTGAGGCAGCCAAGGCATACATCACCCTGCGGCCGGGAGC
Organism: Rhodopseudomonas sp. BAL398; assembly: GCF_033001325.1. Lineage (NCBI taxonomy): Bacteria > Pseudomonadati > Pseudomonadota > Alphaproteobacteria > Hyphomicrobiales > Nitrobacteraceae > Rhodopseudomonas > Rhodopseudomonas sp. BAL398. Next base: position 3,666,838 of record NZ_CP133111.1, on the reverse strand, counting down.
CGCGCCCTTCGAGATCGACGATCTGCGCACTTTCCTCTCCGGCAAGATTGGCAAGCACGAATTGCCATCGGCGCTCGATTTTGTCGAAGATCTGCCCCGCACCAATGTCGGAAAATTGTCGCGGCAGGCGTTGCGTGACCGACTCTCATCTCGCTCGGCATAAATTGGAAACCATGGAATGATTGACGCTGTTATCGTTTCGACCGCGCGCACACCGATCGGAAAAGCCTATCGCGGTGCCCTTAACAATACGGACGGCGCCACGCTGTTGGGTGAAGCCATCAAGGCGGCCGTCGCGCGCGCGGCCGTGGATCCCAACGACGTCGAAGATGTCGTGATGGGCGCGGCGATGCAACAAGGGACGACTGGCGGAAATATCGCCCGCAAGGCGTTGCTGCGCGCGGGCCTCCCGGCTTCGGTGTCGGGTACGACGGTCGACCGCCTGTGCGCATCTGGACTGCAGGCGATCGCCATCGCGGCTCGGTCGGTGATTCACGATGGCGTAGGAATCGCCGTCGGTGGCGGCGGCCAATCGATCAGCCTGGTGCAGAATGAACATGCCAATACGTATCGTGCCGTCGATCCCGTGCTGATGGCGATGAAGCCAGACGTCTATATGCCGATGCTCGACACCGCCGAGGTCGTCGCAAAACGCTACGGGATCTCGCGTGAGCTGCAGGACGAATATTCCTTCGATAGCCAGATGCGGACGGCGTCGGCTCGGGAGAGCGGAAAGTTCGACGAGGAGATCGTGCCGCTATCGACCTCCATGTCGATCACCGACAAACAGACGAAGGAAACAAGCCTGAAGGACGTCGAGCTTGTCCAGGACGAGGGGCCTCGCCCCGACACCACGCAAGAAGGGCTCGCCAAGCTGAAGCCCGTGCGCGAGGGCGGAAGTATCACGGCGGGCAATGCGAGCCAGTTGTCGGACGGCGCCAGCGCTATGGTGATCATGAGCGACAAGGAAGCGGCGAAGCGTGGCCTGAAGCCGCTCGGCATCTTTCGCGGCTTTGTCTCTGCCGGCTGTGAGCCCGACGAGATGGGGATCGGTCCGGTCTACGCAGTGCCGCGCCTGCTCGAACGTCATGGTCTGCGCGTCGACGACATAGATCTGTGGGAGCTGAACGAAGCCTTTGCGGTCCAGGTCCTGTATTGCAGGGACAAGCTGGGGATCGATCCGCGCAAGCTGAATGTCAATGGCGGCGCGATTTCCATGGGGCATCCTTATGGCATGAGCGGTGCGCGCCTGGCAGGGCATCTGTTGATTGAAGGACGCCGCCGGAAGGCCAAGTACGGCGTCGCCACGATGTGCGTCGGAGGTGGCATGGGCGCCGCCAGCCTGTTCGAGATCATCGACTGAACAGAGGGGAATGTGTTGCCTTCGAGCGAGCCCGAGCGACAGAGCCGATCGTACGCTCTTCACGGCGGCTGCGGCAGCAGCCACCCGGAAGTCGCCAGGGTTGATTGCGCCGCTGGCTTGCGCAAAGGCCGTGAGCTGGTCGCTCGACATGCCGTTTGAGGAAGCGTTGAAGAAAGAGCGCGAGTGCTTCTTGAAGCTGCATTCCGACGACCAATCCAAGGCACAGCGCTACGCGATTAACGAAGGTGCACGTATCGCTCGAAGCGAACATTGCGGCTCCCCCGGTGCGATATCGATGTGATCTGGCTGAATGGCTATGGATGGCGACCCATCGCGGCGGACCGATATTCTATGCGGACCAAGTTCTGAAGACGATTGTCGAGCGGCTTGAATTCTACGCGCAGAGCTTCGCCGAACCGGCGCTGAAGCCGACCACGCTACTTGGGCGTCTTGCAAGAGAAGGCGCCTCCTTCGCGTCGATCAATCGCGTGACGACGGTTAGCTGACCCATTCCTGCGGTCGAGGCTTTTCGTGCCGGCTCGTCTGGGTGAGGCGAGCCGGTGAATGCACGCTAGATGCAATCTTTGCCCAAATATTGCGTCGATTTGATCAAAGCTTCATCGCTCGTGTACAAACATATAGCTTGTAGACGAGTGATAATCCAACTAGCCTGCGAGATATCATTAAATAGTGACTGGGGGAGGCCGACGATGAACAAGGTTTTCACGCTCTTGCTCGCCATCTCGACGACGTTGGTGGCGGGAAACGCCGTTGCAGCAGACAAAATTAATGTTCTGCTGCCGCAGCGAAACGCCAATGAGGCGATCGCTCCATTCCTAGCAGCCAAGTATCTGGGCTATCTCGATCAGGAAGGAATCGACGTCACCTACCTTCTGGTCGCGGGCTCCAACGAGGTCGCCATCCAGGTAGCCAGCGGCAACGCGCTTATCGGATGGGCCAGCCCGGCCCAGGCTGTCATCGCCATGCAGGAGGGCGCAGCCGCGTCGCTCGATCTGCAGTACTTTTCCAGCGTCGAATATCGCAATATCTGGTCGATCTCGGTGCCCGCGAACAGCGCAATCCATGCCGTGGCCGAACTCAAGGGGAAGCGGATCGGCGTCACCGCGCTCGGAAGCGCCGGCATGAACTACGGGAAGGCCTATCTGCGTGAGGCCGGTCTCGATCCCGACCGCGACGTGACCTTCGTGCCGATCGGGGCGGGCGCCCAGGCGATGGCCGCGATCAAGCAGAAGGTGGTGGACGCCATCGTGTTCTGGGAGACCGCGAATGTCACCTTCGCGATTGCGGGGACACCGGTCCGTCAGTTGCCGATCGACAAGAAGCTCGCCCTGCTGCCGGATGTATCATTGCTGGCCACGAGGGATACGATCAAGAAACAGCCGAAACTCCTGATCGGCTTCGGCCGCGCCCTGGCAAAGGGCCTCGACTTCTGTCTGGCCAATCGCCCGGCTTGCGTATTGCTGACCTGGAAGGTTCACCCCGAGAGCAAGCCGACGGAAGGCACGCCGGAGCAAAAGCTCGAGCGCGGCCTGAAGATGATCTCGACCCTGGACGGGTGGACCGATGAGCAACTCGGGGACAAGCGCGCGGAGTTCATCGAATCCCGCTGGAGTGAACTCAGTGACTTTCTGTTGCAGGGCGGACAGATCAGCAAGCCGGTTCCGGCGTCACGGATGTTCACACGCGAATTCGTGGATGAGATCAATAATTACGATCACGCGAAGATCGTGAAGCAAGCAAAGGATTTTGACCTCAAGTCGCTACAGTGACCTGCCGCTCATAACCGCCGGCCCGGAAGAACAATGACGGGTCGCCCTTTAGTGAACGAGATCCATTCATGCAGCTTTCGCCCCTCAGAGCGCCCGATCATTCGACGCCGGACCAACGTCGAGCACTTATCAAGATCGAGAACATCGAGAAGAAGTTCGCCTCGCATTCCGGCGATGTCGTGACGGCCCTGGCCAAAGTCAATCTCGATATCAAGGAAGACGAATTCATCTCCGTAGTCGGGCCGAGCGGATGCGGCAAGACGACCTTGCTGCGTATTCTCGCGGGATTGACGTCTGTTACATCGGGGGTCGTCGATTTTGACGGCGAAATCCTTCGAGGTCCGCGTTCCGATGTCGGCATCGTCTTCCAGCAAGCACTTCTCTTGCCTTGGATCACGGTGCTCGACAACGTGCTGTTATCGCCTCACCTCAAGAAAGATCGTTCCGAGGCGACCAGACGCAGGGCAGAGGGCCTGCTGGCGTTCATGGGACTCTCCGACTTTGTGAGAAAATATCCATTCGAATTGTCGGGGGGGATGCAGCAACGTGTCGCGATCTGTCGCGCATTGATGCGCGAGCCGAAGGTCCTGCTCATGGACGAACCGTTCGGCGCGCTCGATGCCATGACTCGCGAATCCCTCAATGTCGAACTGATGCGGGTGTGTTCCGAACAAAAGAAAACCGTTCTGTTCATCACGCACAGCATTCCCGAGGCTGTTTTGCTTGGCGACCGGGTCGTCGTCATGTCGCCGCGGCCCGGGCGGATATCCGAAATCATCGACGTCGATATCGAGCGGCCGAGAAGTCTGAAAACGATGGCGAACAAGCGGTTCGGCGAAATCTGCGATCAGATCCGCACGATATTTGGCTCGGAAGCACCAATGGTGACGGCGCTATGAAAAACGCGCGGGTGGCGAAACTTCTGCAAAACCTCCAAGTCACGGGCCTCGCCATTGTCCTGCTGGCGATCTGGGAAGGCGTCTGTCGCATTTTTGAAGTCTCCCCGCTGGTGCTGCCGGCGCCGAGCGGCGTCGTCATTCGGCTGTATCGCATGTTCGCCGAAGGCGCGATCTGGCCGCATCTCGGGGTTACCTTGAGCGAGATACTGATCGGATTCTTCGTGGGAATCATCTCCGGGCTCGTGGTCGGCGCGCTGGTGTCATTGGTGCCGACGGTGGAAAGATTGGTCTATCCATATCTCGTCGCCCTGCAGACGGTGCCCAAGGTGGCGGTTGCGCCGCTTCTCGTCATCTGGTTCGGATATGGGCTGACGTCGAAGATCGTAATCACCGCATTGATCTGCTTCTTCCCAATCTTGGTGAGCGTGATCTCCGGGTTTCATTCCACGGATCGCGACCAGTTGGACATGATGAAGGCCTACGGGGCCACGCCCCTACAGACCCTGCTGCGTCTACGCATACCTTCCGCGCTCGTGCTGATCTTTGCCGGCCTTGAAATCGCGTCTGTGCTGGCAGTGATCGGAACCATCGTTGGCGAGTTTGTCGGCGCGCAGGCCGGTCTCGGTTACCTGATCATGAGCTACAATTTCAATCTGGATATGGCCGGCGTATTCGCCATCCTGATCATCCTGTCCGCGATCGGCATGACCTTGCACGGCATCACACGCTTTGCGGGCAGGCGATACATCTTCTGGATCAGGCGGGAGCCGGCGGCGGTGATGCCGCACTAGGCGAGCCTCGTCCCCCGACCACATCTGCAACTCATCGTCCTGTCGCCGTTGCGTGGCGACAGGACGAATGTCCTGTTGCCCGACGCCGCAATCCGTTCACGCCATATTGGAGATCGTTTTAGCGATGGACCTGAACTTTACCCCGGAGGAACTCGCGTTCCGCGATGAAGTACGTGCATTCCTTCGGGATAATGTGGATCCGGTGGTGCGCCGTAAGCTGGTGGAAACGCGGCACATCACCAAGGACGAATTGGTGGCCTGGCAACGCACCCTCAACAGGAAGGGCTGGAGCGTGCCGCATTGGCCAGTAGAGCATGGCGGCACCGGCTGGGGAGCGTCGAAACAGTACATCTTTCTAGAGGAGCTGCAAAAACATCCTGCGCCGTCGCCGCTGCCGTTCGGCGCCAACATGGTTGGCCCGGTGATCTACACCTTTGGCAACGAGCAGCAGCAGAAGCGTTTCTTGCCGCGTATCGCCAACATGGACGATTGGTGGTGCCAGGGCTTCTCCGAGCCGGGCGCCGGCTCGGACCTCGCCTCACTTAAGACAACGGCAAAAAGGGTGGGTGACGCCTATATTGTCAACGGCCAGAAGGCCTGGACCACCCTCGCGCAGCATGCGGACTGGATCTTCTGCCTTTGCCGCACCGATCCGGCTGCAAAGAAGCAGGCCGGCATCTCCTTCATCCTGATCGACATGAAATCGAAGGGCATCACCTGCCGGCCCATTCGGATGATCGATGGTGGGGTCGAGATCAACGAGGTCTTCTTCGACGATGTCGCGGTCCCGGTGGAGAACCTCGTCGGAGAGGAAAACAAGGGCTGGGACTACGCCAAGCTCCTGCTTGGTCTTGAACGCGTCAATATTGCACGTGTCGGCATTTCCTTGGCGCGGGTAGCCCGCATCAAGGAGCTGGCTTTGCAGACCATCTCCGGTGGTCGTCCGTTGATCGAGGATCCGCAATTCCGCCAGAAGCTGGCCGCCACCGAGATCGAGTTGAAGGCGCTCGAACTGACGCAGATGCGCGTCGTTGCCGCGGAGGGCAAGCGTGGCAAGGGCAAGCCGGATCCGGCGTCCTCGATTCTCAAGATCAAGGGTTCGGAAATTCAGCAGACACTCACCGAACTGCTGCTCGAAGTAACGGGCCCGTTCGCGCTACCCTTCCTGCCGGACGACGAGGCCGATTGGGCCTCCCCGATAGCGTCGGCCTATTTCAACTACCGCAAGGTGTCGATCTATGGCGGGTCGAACGAAATCCAGCGCAACATCATCGCCAAGGCCGTGCTGGGGCTTTGATCTAGCAGCCGACATCATTCACGTGCGTGCGTGCGCGCGGCTGACGCGAAATCCCGAAGTGGTCCAGCTGCTGCGGAGGCTCCTGGGACATGAGACCGAGGACGCGGCCGGGATTTGCCCGCAAGCCCGGAATGCGTCCATGGAGAATCAGTGAGAATAGGAAAAGGGATTTCGATCTCTCTCAGCAGCAGCGGCTTCTCAAGGATAGCGTGGACGGCCGCCTGAAGGCGTCCATAACCCCTGTCGATCGCCGCCAGAAGGACGTGAGCGTCGTGAGGTTTAAGCTTCTCGTTACCACGCGCCAGCCAGCGGAATGCCGCGAGAGCAGTGGCAGAAGCTCTTGAAGTTCAGGCCCGCTCGCTGGGTCGTCGTGAGCGGAGGATTGCCTCAACGCGAGCAGATCGAGGCCGATTTGCAATTCGGCCGGGGAACGGGGGCTTCCACACCGACGTCTGTGCCCCAGCCAGTCCGGGGTCCAGAGATGGATTTGTAGACTTCGCCGGATGCCTGACGTGCGTGACGCAATCAATGGGCTTTCGAATCGCCGCTGGCTGGATGAGAGCGCTTCGTTTCGGGTGATCTCGATGCCAAAGCCTGCCGGTCCATGAAGTGATGCGTCGAGGACGTGAGGTGACGGATCGACGTGATCTTCAGATCCCGAAGGATCTGGGCTCCGACGCCGACCTCGCGCCATTTTTGGTTTCGGTAAGCGCACGGCGCCGCGGCATTCTTTGCTTCTCGATCCGCTTGCTTACAAGTTTTGCACTTGCGAACGAGTTTTATGCTTGCATGCGAGTGAATGTCAAAATATCGTGTTCTTAGAATAATGGCGGAAACGTCTTGCCGCGGACAATCCCTGCGTCCGCAGGCCGATGCGTCGGGATGTGCCCGGCCGCCGATTGCCGTCCGTCGGCTCGAAGGAGTAGTTCACGATGCGCAGAATTACAGGAATCTCCTGCTCCGGTCCCCCTCCTGCCGGCTGCCCTGCCGACTGGCTGCTCTTCCATCGGCCTGCCCAGCTAAGCGACAAGGTGGCGGCCTCGACGGCGGCGATCGGCCAGCGCGCGCCGCGATCGACGGGAGCGTCCAGATGAACGTCGGCAATACTGCCAGCTGTGTGGCGATCCAGGCATCGCCCGGCCGCGAGCCGCTCATTTCGGTGAAGGGCGTCTCGAAGACCTACGCGACGCGTCGGGGCGGAAACGTGCTGGCAATCGGTGAAGTCAATCTTGAGCTCGCGGAGCAAGAGTTCGTTTCGCTGATAGGCCCCTCGGGGTGCGGCAAGTCGACTCTTCTGCATGTCACCGGCGGCCTACTAAAGCCGACGACCGGGCATGTGCTTGTGCGAGGTGAGGATCGTCCGATCCGAGCCGAGGAGTTCGGAATGGTCTTCCAGGATGCCGTTCTGTTTCCGTGGCTGACCATCCGGCAGAATGTCGAGATGCCAGCGCAGGTCTTGCGCGTTCCCAAGAGCGTTTATCGGCCACGATCAGCCCAATTGCTGGAGTTGGTCGGGCTGGGCAATTTCGGCGACGCCTATCCGCGCGAACTCTCGGGCGGTATGCAGCAGCGAGCTGCGATCGCCCGTTCGCTGATCCACGACCCCGAACTTCTGCTGATGGACGAGCCGTTCGGCGCGGTCGACGCGATCACACGCGAAACCCTCAATATCGAGTTGCAGAGGATCCGCACCGTGGCGCGCAAGTCGGTGCTCTTTGTCACGCATTCCATTGCGGAAGCCGTCTTCCTTTCCGATCGCGTTGTGGTCATGAGCGCCCGGCCCAGCCAAATCCGATCCATCATCGACATCGATCTGCCGGCTGAGCGCGGGCCGGAAATGATCGAGTCACCCGAGTTCGACAGCATCGTTCGTAAAATTCATCGGGAGCTCGGTCGCCATGTCCACTAAATCCGGCTCATCGGATCGCACCGAAAGATTGCTCGATCTTGCGGTCTCCGCATCGCTGTCCTTCGGTCTGTTCATTTTGTGCGTGATCGTCTGGCAGATGATCACGGCCCTGGGCCTGCTGCCTGCCTACCTCGTTCCGACCCCCGCAGCGACCGCGCATGCCATCTGGCGCGATATGACGGATCCGCACTTCTGGTCCGGCCAGTTCCTGCAGACGCTTTACGTGGTGGTGGTCGGCTTTCTCATCGCGGCGGTGATGGGCATTTTGATCGGGCCTCTCCTCATCGTGCATCCGCTGGTCGAGCGGTCCGTGTATCCCTTCGTGGTGGCGTTTCAGGCGATGCCGAAGATCGCGATGGCGCCCCTCATCCTGGTCTGGTTTGGATACGGGCATACATCGAAGTTCATGATCACCGCGCTGGTGGCGTTCTTTCCAGTGGTCGTCAACGTGATCGCGGGGCTCAAGGCCGGTGACGAGAGGCAGCTCATCCTGATGCGTGCACTCCGCGCAAACTGGTGGACGCGGCTGGTCAGGGTCCGAATTCCGAACGCGATGCCCTACATTTTCGCCGGGCTCGATGTCGCTGCGGTATTCGCCGTGATCGGAGCCGTCGTCGCTGAGTTTCTCGGCTCGCCAAACGGTCTCGGCAGCCTGGTGATCATTCGCCAGACAAATTTCGATACGCCGGGACTGTTCTCTGTTCTGTTCTTCCTGGCTGCGATGGGTTCGGCGCTGCATTTCCTCATCAATGCCATGGGGAGGAAGTTCGCGTTTTGGTCTCAAAGCTCAGACAGCAAGACCGCCCAACGATAACGATGCAATCCTGCCCACAGGCTCTGATAGTAGAAAGGGATTTATGCAGATGAATCGGTACAATTCTTTCAGCGCGCGGACGATGTTGTTGATCGCTTGCCTCGGCGTCGGAGGCTACAGCAGCAGCGCGATCGGCGCACCGGCTGCGGCCAGCGCGATTCCAGCTCCGAATGAGATCAAGGCGCCCGAGCAGAAGAATCTCGTGGTGCAAGGGGCCAGCCCGGTGCCGAACATCGGATATCTGCCGTTGTACGTTGGCCAGAAAATGGGGTTCTTCGACCAAGAGGGGTTGAACGTCGAGATCAACTATTCCCACGGCGACTCCGTCACCATCCAGGCGATCAACACCGGGCAAGCGCAGGTCATGAGTGGGACGCCGGAGGCGCTCATCCATAGTTACGAGAAGGGACTCAACGGCGTCCTCTTCTATCAGATCTATCGCAGTCTGATCTACTCGGTGGCGGTCCCCGGGGGTGGCAAGATCAGTTCACCCGCGAACCTCGCGGGCAAGACGATCGGCGTCTCCAGCATGGGCAGCACGGGCCTCATCATCGCTAAGATTGTAGCAAAAGACGCCGGCATCGATCCCGCCAGCCTCAAATTCCTGCCGGTCGGCACCGGGCAGCGGGCGATCAGCGCTCTGAAGGAAGGTCAGGTGGACGCGTTGTCGCTGTGGGACGCAGCCTATGCGCAGATCGAGACCGCCGCCCCGGACATGAAGCTCACCTACTGGCGGCCCCCGAGCCTCAGCAAGGTGGGAGACGGCGGCTATTTCACGACATGGGACACGATCCAGAAGATGCCAAACGCGCTCGCCCATTTTACGCGTGCGATCCAAAAGTCCCTGGAGGCGATTCACGATAACCCCACTCAAGCGCTGGATGTCTATTGGCAGGTCAATCCGTCCGCCAAACCCAAGGGGTCCGAAGCCGAAGCCCATAAGATCGGTTTGAAGGAGCTCGAAGTGCTGGGCCGGTCGTTCGATATGAGCGGTGTTCCGTCGGAAATCGATGTGCCGAGCCTGGACGCCTACATCAAGACCTTCCTGGACCAGGGGCTGATCACCAAAGCGCCGCCGATCGAGGAGTTCGTCACCAATCGCTTCCTGCCCATTGCTCAGGCCGCCGCTCGTGAAAGAGCGAAATAGAATCCGGGTAGCCGGCCGCCCGTCCATGTGAGATCGATGCGGCGTTGAATGAGTGGGGGCGGCCGGCCGGGATCGGCACACCGCCCCCAATGCGCTTCCCGAGTGTCGGAATGACCTAATAGGCGGCGATCGACCGGCGCGCGGGTTCAGAGCCTTCCTGCCGATCAGCGCCGTCCATCTACCTGGTAAAACCGCGCAATGCGGGTGACGTCATCGTCGGTTCCTGGGATCTCGGAAGCCCTCACGACGCCGAAAAGCTGGCGTTTTTACCTTGCCGCGCCGGCACCGCCATATCGGTCGGCCGACCATGAAAATACTAAAGTGGAAAACTCTCGACAACTGACCACGCTGCCTGGAGGGGCTCAGGGCGATCTGCTCACTTAGCGCTGCTTCGAGAAGCCAGCGGAAAGATTTTAGGCAAGGTTTCCGCTGCTCAGGATTGCTCGTCCTCACGCCGCTTTCTTCAAATCTCGGCGTCTCTGACGGTGGTACACGTAAGTGCGATTTTAAGGAGGATCCGTCCGGCCTCCCTCGCGTCGATGAGATCGGCACGAATTTCCGGCATCGACAGCCTGCGGTACATCATCATCATTCTCGCTCGGCAAGGCTCAATTCCGGCCGGCTGAACGATGAGGTTTCTGCCGCCGAGGCCGGCCGAAGGCTTCGGCGCGGGTGACGAGGACGCTTCAGTCCGACGCTCTCGAGCGAGCCAAACCCAATAATCCATCCCCAGTCCGGTCAGGTCTCCCAAAGCGCTGCCTCAGAGGGGGGCTCTCGCGTGGCAATCTCGACCTTGCCAACCGGGCCGTCTGCGCGAAGCCCGGCCACCTCTCATTCGACAGACGCCGACGAGCAAAGAACTTGGCCCAACGCCGTGACTCGAGCGGCGAATGGCATCGGTGGCCGCGGCGAAAAGGGGCCGCCCGCCGCGACGGGCCTTCGCAAAAGTTCGCTTTACTTCCAGTTGAGATTGAGATTTTATTGCAATATGAGAAAATGAATATCTAAGGGGAGCGTTGATGAAGAGTACGATTATCGTCGCAACGGCGGGCCAGGGCATGTTGCGCAGCAATGACAATGGGGCCACGTGGCACCGCTTGGGCTTGGGCGAACCGATCGAGTTCGACGGCATCGTCCGCTCGCTCGCGGTCGATCCCAAGAATCCGCAGCGTATCTATGCCGGGGCCGATTGCGGCGTCTGTATCAGCGAGAATGCGGGGGCGCATTGGCGGCGCGCCAACGGGCCGATCCAGGGAATGACGGTCTGGTCCCTCGCCGTCGATCCCAATGACCCGACCGTGCTGTATGCCGGAACCGGCGCGCCGTCGCGGGCGGCGCTGTTCAAGTCGACCGATTCGGGCGAGACCTTCACGCGTGTCGTCGAGGAGTTCCCCGAGTTCTGCGCGGGCGTCAATCGGCCGAGACTGCTGACGATCTGTGTCGATCCCGATGATGGCCGCCAAGTCTGGTTCGGGCTCGAAGAGGGCGGTGTGTGGCGTAGCAACGATGCGGGCGCGACCTGGGTGCGCCTTGACGGCGCCGACCAAACCATCCGGCATTCCGATATTCATGCGATCGCCATCGCTTCGGCCACGCCGTCGGCGCCCAAGACGACTTTCGTCCTCACCGTGAATACGGCCTATCGCAGCGTCGATGACGGCCAGACCTGGTCCGGTGAGCCGTCCAAGGAGCGGTTTGAAGGCTTGTACTACACGCGCACGATCCTGCCGCTGCCGGGCAATGGCAACGACCTGTTGCTGGCGATCGGAGACGGCACGCCGGGCATCCAGACGCGGATCTATCGATCGGCCGATCGGGGTGAAAGCTGGGAACTGACCAATTTCAAGCAGACCCCGAACTCAACCGTGTGGGCGTTCGGCGCGCACGCCGCGGATGCGAACTTGATCTACGCCGGCACGAAATACGGCAATCTCTTCGTCTCCCGCGATGCCGGCCGGACCTGGGAAAAGGAATGGCGTGACTTCAGCGAGATCACCGCGGTTGCCTGGACGCCGGTCGCCGCGCCGCTCAAGGCGCATGCAAAATCCGACGTGTAACGGACCCGTCCCCGGACCTCAGGGGGGCAATGCAAAATTGCCCCCCTTCTTGCGGTTTGCCAATGACGGCTGCCGGATTTGAATTCAAAGGAGCTGTTCTTGAAAAAGCCAAAGAACTTTGCCGAGTATCATATCCGCAAATGGTACACGCAGGTCGATGAGAGCCTTGCCAATGAGAGCGGACAATTGGCGGACGGCGCCCCGCTTCTGAAGTATGTGTTGGCGGCTGCGATCGCGAACCCCTATGCCGGCGTGTTCAGCGAAAACCTCGACCTGATCGTTGCGGACTCGCCTGCATTGGGTGCGGAATTCGGACGCAGGATGCGGGCGCTTCTCGGGTCCAACCAGGTCGAGAGTTACGGCAAGGCGGCCATCGTCGGCGCCGATGGCGAGTATGAACATGGCAATGCGTTCCTGACGAGTATCTTTGCCGAGCCGGTCCGCGAATCCGTCGGCGGTGGCAAGGCCTGGATCCCATCCAGCGGCAAGCGCGGCGGGCCCGGCACCTCGATCGACATTCCGCTGGCGCACAAGGATGCGCTCTATGTCCGCTCACACTACGATACGATCACCGCGCAGTTTCCCGACGGGCCGTCGAGCGACGAAGTGATCGTTGCCTTTGCCGTAGCCAGCAGAGGGCGCCTCCACGCGCGTCTCGGCGGCCTGCGCGCCGAGGAGATTCGCGGCGAAGACGGTCTCAATTGATGGCTGACCAGACATGACAGGCACAATGACGGATCTGCCCCGCGAAGGCTGGGTGCAAAGCGAAGGCCTCAAGCTGCGCTTCCTGGAATGGGGCGTGGAGCAGGCGCCCGCTATCGTGATGTTGCACGGCTTGCGCAGCTATGGATACACCTGGGAGCCGGTCGCGTTGCCGCTGTTGCCGGACTGGCGCGTGATTGCGCTGGATCAGCGCGGTCGCGGATCCAGCGATTGGGATCCGCAAGGAAACTATCACACGGCCGCCTATGTTCGCGATCTCGAGGCGCTGGTCGATCGGCTGTCGCTCAAGAATTTCGTTCTGCTGGGCCACTCCATGGGAGGGGCCAATGCGATCGTCTACGCGGCGCGGCATCCCGAACGACTGTCCGCGCTGATTATCGCGGATATGGGCCCCGGCGCGTCAGCCAGCTCAAACGGGTCGGATCGCATCAGGCAAGAACTGCAACAGACGCCGTCGTCCTTCGCGAATATCGAGGAGGCCACCGCGTTCTGGCGCAAGCTGCGTCCCGCAGTTTCCGCGGAGGCCCTTCAGTCGCGCGTCGCGCATTCGTTGAAGCGGGAGGATGACGGCAGATTCTCTTGGTGCCACGACGCCGAAGGCATTGCCCGAGCCCGATTGAGCGACGCAACGCCATCCGTGGATCTGTGGCCGCACGTCGAAGCTCTCGCCATGCCGACCTTACTGATCCGCGGCGCCAATTCGGATTTTCTGTCATCCGCCACTGCCGCGGAGATGCGCCGCCGCAATCCGCTCATTGAGACGATCGATGTGCCCGGCGCTACCCACTACGTCCACGATGACAATCTGACCGGTTTTAACGCGGTGCTACAGGAGTTTCTCAACCGGTGAACGGGCTGGGGCCGCCCGAAGCAAGATAGTTGAAGCCAAACCATTAAGGCGCCCGAGATCGAATATCTCGGGCGCCTTTCGATTCATTTGAGCTGGATTTGCGCGGTGTGGGCGATCCGCTTCCACTTCTGAATGTCGGCTTTCAGGAAGTCGCCGAACTGCTTCGGCCCGCGATCGACGATCGTAACGCCGCGCTGACGGAAGGCCTCGACCAGAGCCGGCGATCGCAGCACTTTCGAAACCGCCGCATGGATCCGTTCGACGATCTCCGGAGGCGTGTTGCGCGGCGCCAGCATGCCGAGCGATCCTTCGAAGACGAAGTCCGAAACACCGCTCTCCGCCATCGTCGGCAGGTCAGGCGCCAGGGTCGAGCGCGTGGGAGACAGCGTCGCCAATGCTCTCAATTTGCCGTCTTTCACATAAGGCATCATCGAGGAGACGGTATCGAAAGCGATCTGGACCTGTCCGGAGAGCAGATCGGTGGCGGCCGCCGCGCTGCCTTTATAAGGCACATGGACCAGCTTCGCGCCGGTCTTGTGCGCGAATGCCGCGCCGATCAGGTGGTTGGTCGAGCCGACACCATAGGATGCGTAGGTGATGTCATGAGGCGGCTTCGCCAGATCGATCAGCTCCTTTACCGTGTTGGCCTTCACGGCCGGGTTGACAGCAAGCAGGAACGCGACGGTTCCGATCTGTGCGATCGGCGTGAAATCCTTCAGCGTATCGTAGGGCGCGACGGCTTTGACGGCCGGCAACACGTCGAGCTCTGATCCCGAGCCGAACAGCAACGTGTATCCGTCTGGTGCCGCGCGGACGACGGTCTCCGCGCCGATCGCGCCCCCGGCGCCGGGCCGGTTCTCGATGACGATGGGTTGGCCCAGCTCGACCGACAGATCCTTCGCGATCATGCGCGCGGCGGTGTCGGTGCCTCCCCCCGCCGAAAACGCGACCACCATGGTGATCGGCCGCGACGGATACTTGACCTCCGCCTGAGCCGCACCGGCTGCAAACACCGCAATCACTGCGGCTATCCCGATAATACGCATGACGTCCTCCGTGTTGGTGTTGCCTGATCCGCCTGATACGCGGGTCAGAAGTTTGTTGACAGTTATAATCATTATCATAATGTAAGAAAAAAGACATCGAAAATTACAAAATCAACCAAACGGGAGCGAGAATGACTTACATTGATTGTGCTGCCTGGCGCAGATTCACCGAAACATGCGGTCGGTCTCTGGTCGTGGTAATCACGGCCTTGGCCTGCCTTTTGGGCGTAGACGCTACGCCAACGTTCGCCGCCGCGCCGTTTCCTAACCGTCCAATTACATTGATCGTCGCCTTCGAGGCCGGAGGGTCGACGGATATCTCGGCGCGGCTGGTCGCGCGGCAGCTGTCCGAAGTCTTGGGACAACAGGTGGTCGTGGACAACCGACCCGGTGCCGGCGGCCGATTGGGCACGCGCCGATTCTCCGAGGCGGAGCCTGACGGTTACACGCTTTTGTGGGGCAGCGGCAGCACGCTCACGGTCTCGCCGGTGCTGTATGACGATCAGCAATATGTGAAGGAGCTGACGCCGGTCAGTCTGGGGGTGACGCAACCATTCCTATTCGCCGCCTCCACCGCAACGGGCGCCAAGACGTTGAAGGACTTCATCGCGCTTGCGAAGGCCGAGCCCGGGAAGCTCAATTTCGCATCGGCCGGCGTCGGCTCGAGCAACCATCTTCTGGGCGAGATATTCATGGCCGCGACCGGCACTGAGCTTCGGCACATTCCCTATAAGGGAGGCGCGTCGGCGCGCGATGCCGTTGCAAAGAACGAAGCGCAGCTGATGGACGAGGTCCTGTCGCCCTTGATCGGCAGCATCAAGGCCGGACAGCTCCAGCCTCTCCTCATTACCAGCGACACCCGCCATCCGCTCTTTCCCAACGTCCCAACGGCGGCGGAAGCCGGGGTGCCGGATCTGGCCATGGTGGGCTTCTTTGCGCTGCTCGCGCCCGCCAAGACGCCGCCCGACATTGTGCGCACCTTGAACGTTGCGATGAAGAAGGCGCTTGACGAGCCTAGCCTGCGTACCGCGCTCGATCGCGCCGGGTTTGATCCCGCCTACAGTTCGCCCGAAGACCTCCAGCGGCGGATCGAACAGGGCCGGGCGCGCTACGGCGACATCGTCGTGCGGCGCAAGATCAAGATCAACTAAGCGTGCTGCCCCGACCTACCATTCCCTTACCCATAGCTTCGAAAGAACCTGATGAAACTTTACCTCGCGCCACACGCCTGTTCGCTGGCGGTCGACATCGTCGCCCGCGAACTCAAGGTCCCGCTCACCCTTGAATGGGTCGATGTTCGCGCCAAGAAGAACCCGGATGGCAGTGACTATTTCGCCATCAACCCGAAGGGGCAGGTGCCGACATTGCAGCTCGACGATGGCCAGTTGCTGACAGAAGGCACGGTCATCGTGCAATGCCTCGCCGACATGCAGCCGGCGAACTCCCTGCTGCCGAAGAGCTTCGATCTCGCCAGGTATCGCGTGCTGGAATGGCTGAGCTTCGTCAGCGCGGAATTGCACAAGGGGTTCACCCCGCTGTTCAGGCCGACCACGCCGCCCGCCTACCGCGAGGTCGCGATCGAGAATCTCTCGAAGCGATTCGGCTGGCTGAACGAGGTCCTGACGTCCCGCCCCTATCTGACGGGCGACGAATTCACCGTGGCCGATGCCTATTGCTACACCATCGTCACCTGGAATCGGATTCACCACATCGATCTGTCTCCGTGGCCGCGGCTGGTCGATTACATCGGCCGGATCGAGACCAGAGACAGTGTGAAGGCCGCGCGCGAAGCCGAGGCCGCCGAGCTGCGTCGTCGCAGCGCCTGAGAACGGAATGATCATGCAACATAGATGGAAGAAGCGGCCGATCGATTCCAATTGGGGCGATTTCGGCGACGACGATCAGCTCGGATCGATGAATCTGGTCGGGGTCGAGCAGGTCAAGAAAGGCATAGCCGAGGTCAAGGCCGGAAAGGCCTTCAGCCTGTCATTGCCGCTCGATTACCCGGGCGGAAACGCCCTTCACCCGCGACGGCATCCGCCTCGCCGCTTTGCCACGCTGCGCGGCGGCAAGAACGAAGGAGCGCAGTGCTTTTGCTTCGCTCTGTCGCGAGACAACCCGATGTTTTGCGATGTTGTCTCCGACGATGTCGCTTTGATCCACACCCAGTATTCGACCCAATGGGACGGGCTTGCCCATATTGGCGCCGAATTCGACGCCGACGGCGACGGCAAGGAGGAGGTGGTCTTCTACAACGGCTTCAGCGCGGATCGTGATGTCATCGCGGCGGAGCCGGCGAGCGGTGCCGTCAGCTGGGACAGCTACGAAAATCCGCGCGCCGAAAAGCTAGGCATCGAGAACCTCGCCAGTCACGGCGTCCAGGGACGCGCCGTCATGGTGGACTTGAACCGACATTTCGGCCAGTCCAATCACGCCGTGACCTACAATGAGCTGATGGATATCCTGAAGCAGGACGATGTCGTCATCGAGAAAGGCGACATGGTCTGTTTCTACACCGGTCTGGATTCCCTCATCCTGGACATGAAGAAGAAGCCGGTAGCGGAGGTGCTGCTCAATTCGTGTCCTGGGTTGGATGGCGGCGACCAGAAGCTGTTGCGATGGATCTCCGAGACGGGCATTGCGGCGCTGATATCAGACAATTTCGCCGTCGAACTGATGCCCAAATCGGCACCAAGCGACGTGCGACACGCGATGTTGCCGCTTCACCACCATTGTCTGTTCAAGAACGGCATTCACCTCGGCGAATTGTGGCGCCTGGGGACGCTCGCCTTGTGGCTCCGGGAGCAGAAGCGCAGCAGGTTTCTATTGACCGCTCCGCCGCTTGCCCTGCCTGGCGCCGTCGGCTCGCCGGTGACGCCGATCGCGACGGTGTAGCGGCCTGTCGAAGCCCGCCGCGTGAGATGCTATTCGTCATGCTATCGACGCCGGTCGCGGTTGCGGACCGGCGTCACGCGCCCGATTTCGTCGAGCTGGATGCGCGCGCGTACCTGGCGCGACATCGAGCAGGTTGCCGAGTGCGCGCGCAAACTTCGCGCCCAAACTTCGCGCAAACAAACGGCGATGAGTGCAATTTCCTTATTGACGGGCGAAAATTATTACAGTCTGATAAAAATGACATGCAGGCGCAACAAAGCCCAACGGGGTTGCAATGCAGGGATTGTCACTCGGCGTTAGCAAGGCCATCGCTCACCGCAAACGCTCGCGGCGCGGCGACATCCTCGAACCGTGAGCGTGGAGAACACGCTCGAGGCTTACCCATCAGGCGTCCGGTCAAACGCCGTTCTTTCCATCGCGGCGCCAGCGCCGTGAAGATCGTGAAGTGGACTACGTGCCGGGCGCCGGCGAAAGCACGCGGGGCCTGCATTCGTCCCGCCGGATTCGAGAGGGTCGACAATTGAATAAGAATGTTGTCCGCGGATATGTTCTTGCGTTCGTCGCCCTCGGCTTCGGCCTGGGCTCGTTCCGCTATTCGATCGGAAGCCTGGACAATACCGGACCCGGACTATTCCCGCTGCTGGTCAGCAGCATGCTGCTTGCGATTGCCATCCTGATCGTGATCAGGGCGCGCTACGAAGCGCCCGATCGGCTTGAGATCAAGGTGAGGAGTATCGCGTCCGTTCTGGCCGGCTTGGTCGGCTTCGTGCTGGTCTCGAAAATCGTCGGCATGATTGTGGGCATCGTCGTCCTGGTCTTTGTCGCGGCCCTCGCTGGCTCGTCCTATTCCTGGAGGAGCAACCTCAAAATATCCGCCGCGCTCATCGTGGTGGCTTTCGCATTCCAAGGCCTGCTCGGTCTTCACCTGGGGCTCTACTGATGGAAGTCTGGCAAAACCTTGCGATGGGATTCGGTCACGCGGTGACCATTGATAATCTGATGTATTGCGCGATCGGCTGTGTCGTCGGGACCCTCGTCGGGCTTCTGCCCGGGCTTGGTCCGCTCGCCACGATCAGCGTGCTGCTGCCGCTGACCTATTCGATTCCGGTGAACGGCGCGCTCATCATGCTTGCCGGCATCTATTATGGCGCCCAATACGGCGATTGCGTCAGTGCCATAACGATGAGGATACCGCACGCAACCAGCATTGTGATGTGCATCGACGGATATCAGATGACGGTGAAGCGCCAGACCGGTCTGGCGCTCTTCACCGCCGGCTTCTCCAGTTTCATCGGCGGCACGGTGGCGATCGTAGTGCTGTCCTTGCTGACGCCGATCCTGGGCAAGGCGGCCTTCCTGCTGGGGCCCCCCGATTACTGCATGCTGATGCTGTTCGGATTCATGTGCGTGAGTTTCGTCACGACCGGCAGCGTTCTTAATGGTCTGGCGATGTGTCTCGTCGGCGTGCTGTTCGCTCAGGTTGGCACCGACGTCCAATCGGGAGTTCAGCGTTTCACCCTGAACCTGGACTCGCTGTACGACGGCATCAGTCTGGTCAGCATCGCGCTCGGCTGCTTTGGAATCGCGGAGATCACCAAGAACCTGGATAAGGGCGGGGGACATTCGCCGTTCAACGGAGAGATTAACCTCATCCCGAGTTGGGTGGATTTCAAGCGCATACTTCCGAGCGCGTTCCGCGGCAGTGTGATCGGATCGATCCTCGGCGTTCTGCCAGGCGGCGGAGCGACGGTTGCGCAATTTGCGTCCTACGCTTTGGAGAAGAAGGTCAGCAAATTCAGAAATCAGATCGGCAGCGGCGCGATCGAGGGCGTAGCGGGGCCGGCGGCGGCCGACGAAGCGGCGGCCCGCACCAGTTTCATTCCTCTGATGAGCATCGGCATCCCGGAGAACGCCGTGACCGCGCTGATGATGGCAGCCTTCATCATCAAGGGCATTCAACCCGGCCCCAACATGATTGCGACGCATCCGGATCTGTTCTGGGGGCTGGTGGCGAGCATGTGGATCGGCAACTGCTTCTTGCTGTTGCTCAACGTGCCGCTGGTCCGGCTCTGGCTCTCGGTCTTCAAGATCCCCTACAATGTCCTGTTTCCGACCATTCTGTTCTTCTGCTGCATCGGCACGTTCAGCGTGAACAACAATTTGAACGATATATTCGTGACCGCCGTATTCGGATTGATCGGTTACATCCTGATGCGGCTGTCGCTCGACCCGTCGCCGCTGATATTGGGCTTCATCCTCGGCCCGATGCTCGAAGAGTACTTCCGTCGCACCATGATTCTCAGCCGCGGCAGCTTCGAAGTCTTCGTGACGCGACCGATCAGCGCCACGCTTCTCGGCTTGGTGCTGCTGGTTATCGTGTTGGCCGTCTCGGGCGCGGTGTTTCCGACCGCATTGGCCAATCGCGGAAAAGCGAGGCCGGCCGTGACCTCCTAGCATCGCCGCAATGGTGCCCTCCCGTCCGCGGGTTGGCGCGCCTAGATGGCGCGCAACTTCACTGCACCCGTCCAGAAAATCGGCGGACGACAATCGCGGATGAGTGCGCCGTCCGCGCCGCCGTGTCCCATCATTGTTGATCTGATCAATCGGAGATTGAAATGAAGTACCTGACCTTGCCGGCAGCAGCGGCCTGCCTGATGCTGCTGAACGGCTATGCCGACGCGCAGGCTCCAGCGCCGAACACATCGCCTCTCGGCGGACGCAGCGTTGCATTGGTGGTGCCATTCTCCGCCGGAGGGGGCACCGATACGCTGGCGCGTCTGATCGCCGAGAGGTTCAAGGCGCTGACGGATTCCACGGTAGTGGTCGACAACAAGGCCGGAGCGAACGGTCTGATCGCCAGCCAGTTCGTGGCCAGGGCCAAGCCGGATGGGCTGACCCTGATGTTGGGGAGCAGTTCGACTCATGTGATCGAGCCGCTTCTGTCGGCCGACAAGACCGCGATGGAGACGGTGCAGAAGAAGTTCGTGTTGGTATCGGTCGTTGCGAAGACCCCTCTGGTGCTGGCTGTCAACGGTTCGTCGAAAATCCAGACCCTCGATCAATTTCTCGGACAGACCGATAAGGAGGTGACGTTCGGGACATACGGCGTCCACTCGTCACCCCATCTGATGGGCTCGCTGCTCGGCGCCGAACGCGGTCTCCGGCTTGTCCATGTCCCCTATAAGGGATCGGCGCCCGCAGTCACGGATCTGTTGAGCGGCAATATTGATTCCGTCTTCCTGACGGTCGCGGCGATCAACAGCTTTGTCGAAGCTGGGCAAGCGCGTGCCCTGGCGGTGACCGGCACGCAACGGGTCGCGACCCTGCCCGATGTTCCGACGTTCAAGGAGCGTGGTGTTGCGGGATTTGACAACGCCGGCTGGTTCGCAGTGTTCGCGCCCGCCGGGGTGCCGGAGGTCACTGTCGGCTATCTGCGCAACAAACTGCACGACGTCATGGCGGAGCCCGCGATTCAGGCGAAGCTGCGGGACCTGGGCCTGCAGGATGCCAGCGACACGTTCGGGAAAGGAACTCAGGCTTGGCAAGAAACCATTGGCCAAACGGCCGCGATCCTGAAGAAGACCAAGCTTGACCTGGATCATCGATAGCGCCGGGCCGTAACGATAACAGCCGGTTCAGTGGGGAATTTCCCCGCTGTGCGATGCTGTCTAGTCGGGTATATCTCCTGCGTCGCCATCGCGCGATTGATGTCGGTTGATTGGCTGGGGCTTGAGGAATGGTTGCGAAGAAACCACGGACCGCGTTCCAAAAGGGACAGATGATCGCGAAACCACCACGGAGTGCGTCGCCCAAGGTGGCAAAGAGTATCGTCAAGAAATCCAGCCTGAAGAAAATGCCCCCTCGGCCGGATGCGAAAGTTCAATCGTCACGAGACGAGAATGGCACCAGCCTATCCAGAATGCTGGGGACGTTGCGACTATTCAGCCGCGAGAAGCCCGTTCTGTCGGCGGAGCAGATCGGCGAGGGGGCTGGCGTGCCGACCAGTACCGCCTATCGTTACGTCAAGGAACTGACCAAGGCCGGCCTGCTGGTTCGCTGGAAAGGCGGCTTTGCGCTTGGGCCGCGGATCATGGAACTGGATCTGCAGATCAGGGAATGCGATCCCGCGATCATCGCGGCCGCGGGTCCGATGCGCGAATTATCGTTGCAGTCCGGCCTCGATGTCATGCTGACGAAAATCTACGACCGATCCATCGTCACTGTACATATTGAATCGACAGGGCCGGGCCGCGTGCTGAACTTCGGCAGAGGAAAGCCGCTGCCGATGTTTCGCGGCTCGAGCTCCAAGGCGATCATCGCGTTTCTGCCGGCCGCCAGGCTGCGGCGTCTGCACGAGGAGGGGCGCGCCGCCGGCGACCCCGATGCGCTGGCGCACGATTGGGATGAATTCTACGAGTCGATGCAGGCTATTCGAAAATCGGGATATTGCCTCTCGAAGGGCGAGTTGAACACGGGCATCGAGGGCATGTCCGCTCCGATCTTCGGGGGCGACCGCGCCGTGATCGGCAGCCTTACGCTTCTTGGCGATGCCCACAGGATGTCCCTTCTGCGCGAAGAGGTGCTGATCCAGTTCCTGCAAGACGCCGCGGCCTCGGTCAGCCAAGCGCTATCATGACGGCAAATGCCGTCGTGCAACAGCGCCGATCTGCGGTCTGAATGAGTTAGTCCGTGCAGAAAACACCCTCGGTGGCTTTTGACAAAATTATTATATTGTGAGAAATTGCGCTGATACCGATGGTTCGTGCCGCGCCATGGTGGTGTGCGGCACGCGGCACGATCTCGACATCGATCAAGACCCCAGGGGGACCGAATGAAGCTCTATCACGAAGTCAGAGGCTGTTCGCTTGCCGTCGATATTGTCAGGCGCGAACTCGGAATTCCGCTCGAGCTCATCTGGGTCGATGTGCCGAGAAAGCTGTTGCCGGACGGGTCGGACTACTACGCTATCAATCCCAAGGGGCAGGTTCCGGCGCTGGAGTTGGCGGATGGTCAATTCCTCACGGAGGGGGCTGTCATCATGCAATACCTCGCGGACCAGTGCCCTGAAAGCGAGCTCTGCGCGCCGGCCGGCACGCTCGAGCGATACCGGATCATGGAGTGGATGAGTTTCATTGCATCCGATCTGCACAAGGGCGGGTTCATGCCGCTCCTCAAGAAGGTGACGCCGGATGACTATCGGCCGATTGCCCGGCAATTGGTGATTTCGCGCCTGAAATGGCTCAACGATCATCTGGCGACGCAGGACTATCTGACCGGCGCGACGTTCACCATTGCCGATGCGCATTGCTACACGATTGCGATGTGGACCGAGTTTCAGCACATAGACATATCGCCTTGGCCGCACCTCCAGGCATATCTGAAGCGGATCGGAGCACGCCCCAGCGTCGTGGCCGCGAAGGAAGCGGAAAGACAGGAGGCCGAACGGGCGAGCGCCACTGCCTGACTGCGCCGCGGTGCGGTTGTGATGCGCCTGAGTCCCAGCGTTCGGCCGATGGATGCAAGGGAGCCGGCGCCTGGCCTTTCAGCCTGGCGTCATCGTGATGATGCCGGCGCGATTGCGCGTGAAGGCCGGCACCGGCCGCGTTTGGCGAAGCGGTCGACAGTCGCGGGGACAAATCGCCGCATCTTTGGGTTCCCGATGATTTCTGCGCCGATGTGATAGTGTTGCGAATCCAAGTCTGGTATCGCTGCGCCAATGGAATTTCGGATCGCTCACAAGATGCCATCGATTTCACCTTGCTTGCGTCGGGCGTTATTGATGGTTCTCGCCCTGACCTACATTTTCGTGGGCTTTGCCCACACGGTGTCGTGCGCGGACGAGATCCCGGCACTCGCGATGTCGTCGGATGTCGGAACCAGTTCCGTTGACGCGTCGCATGACGGCGATTCGAAGAAGTCGCCTTCCTTCTCGGAAGAATGCCACGTCTGGATGCCGAGTTTGACCGCACCGCAATTCGCGGTGACGGCGCCGGTCTTTGATCCGCGCAAGGTCGCCTGGGCTGTACCGGCCAAATTGGTTGCGGGCCATCATCGGCTCGATCCCCGCCCTCCCAAACTTCTGATCTGAAGGCCTAGTCTCGCGCGCGGCGTTGCCGTGTCGCGGACTATTGGTGTTCGGGTCGCTCAGATGGTTGCAGCTGAACCGGCTGCGCGCGTGACATGTTGCGTTTGTGCACATGGTCAGCCGCTGCCGCGTCATGGCTCGCCGCGTTGCTACTCCCAGCAGGCGATGCTTCGCAGTCGGTGATGGCCAGCCTGATGGCCATGTCGACTGACGCGGCATCATCCCTGGGCGATCGACGCGCCGGCCGCCCCATTGGACCGACCCTCCAGCAAATCTATGGAAACACCGGCGCGCCAAGCCAGCGGATGCGGGCGGCCGGACAATGACGGGTCGAGCGGACTCGTCAAGAACGGAACAACGTCATGAAATATGCGAGACCTTTGATCGTCGCGATGTGGTTGGGAAGTTCGGTCGCCTATGCCGGCACCAATCACGAAATCTCTCAATTCCGACCCGGAGCGAAGACATCGATCGAGGATGGTGCTGCGACGCGGAACTACGCCTTCGGCCTGGATCGGGGCAAAGCCTGGTACAACAACGCGGGGAAGTGGGCATGCATTGCGCGATCCAACCATGGCACCCACGCCGCCACCACGGTCTGGAGTGCCTACACGTCGTCGCGCCCGAGCGCCGAGAAATCGGCTTTGGCGAAGTGCAACGTCTCGGCGGCGAACAAGCAGGCCTGTCGGGTGTCCAGATGCTGGGTTGAAGGCGAATGAGCGCGATCATGGACCCGATCGGTCGCTCCGCGCTCATACGGACGGTCGCGACGTCGCTCGTCGCCTTCGGCCTTATGATGGGGCCGATCTATGGCGGCGCCGTCGAGGCCCAGACCTTGACTATGCGCGCCGCTCTGCAGCGCGCCTTGGTCGCCAATCCGCGGTTGACCGCGGCGGAGCGCGATATCGGCCTTGCCAAGGGCGCGCATATCCAGTCCGGCACGCTGGCCAATCCGGAGCTGTCCTTCGAGCAGGACAATGCGTTCGGGTCGCGAAGCTATCGCGGCACCAGGTCGGCCGAGACGACGCTGCAGATCAGCCAATTGTTCGAGCTGTTCGGCAAGCGCGACGCACGGATCGCCGCCGGCAGAGCCGCGGTCGAAACCGCGGCGATCCAGCGCAAGGCGGTGCGCCTGGAGATCTTGTCGGAGACCGCGATCGCGTTCCTCAACGTGCTCGGATTGCAGCACCGGATCGCAATTCTGGACGAGCAGATTGCCGCGATCGACAAAATCACGCCGATGCTGCAGCGACGCGTCGATGCGGGCGCATCCTCGCCCGCCGAAACCGGCCGCGCCGAGGTTGCGTCGGCGCTGGTGAAGGCCGATTGGGAGCGCGCCGCGGCCGCGCTTGCCAGCGCCCGGCGTGATCTCGCGGTGTTGATGGGCGACACGGCGGCCAAGTTCAGCAAGGTCTCGGGCCGGCTCGACCGGATCGGGCGGCCGCCGGCCTTCGCTGCCGTCGTCGCGGCGATCGAGGCCAATCCGCAATTGATGCGCTGGACCGCCGTCTTTGCCCAGCGCAACGCCGAATTGCTGCGGGCGCGGCTGAAGCCCTATCCGGACGTCCGCGTCGGTGCGGGGTGGCGGCATTTCAACGAGACCAATGACGACGCCGTGCGGCTGTCGGTTTCGATTCCGATCCCGCTGTTCGACCAGAACCAGGGCGACATCCTTGCGGCCCAGGAGAACCTGGCCAAGACCCGTGCCGAGCGCGACGCCAACCGCAACACGCTGATCGTGATGGCGGGACGCGCCTATGATTCGCTGCAAGGCGCGCGGCGCGAATTGGCGATTCTGCGCAAGACCGCGATCCCGCGATCACGCCAGGCCTCCGATGCGATCCTGGAGGGCTACGGGCAGGGGCGCTACACGCTGCTCGAGGTGCTCGATGCCGAGGCCACCGTGGCGCAGGCGCGGCTTCGCGAACAGGAAGCGCAGCAGAACTTTCATATCGCGGTTGCGACCATCGAAGGCCTGGTCGGCAACCCCTTTGCATTGGCCGGGAACAACACACGATGAAGACGACGTCAAAAGCCATCGTGGCTGTGGTGGCCGCATTGGCTGCTATCGCCGGGGTTTACGCATTCGCACCGTCCGGGTCTTTGCCGAATCCAGCCAAGCCCGGGCATGCCGAGAGTGAACACGGCCACGAGGCCAAAGAAGGCCATAGGGACCATGACGACCACGATTCCGACGGCGTCGCGATGAGCGATGCCAAAGCCGCTGCCGCCGGCATCGAGATCCTCGCCGCATCCAGCGCGACGCTACGCGATGCGCTGAAGCTGAACGGCGTGTTGCAGCCCAATCAGGAGACGCTGGTCCAGGTCACGCCGCGGTTTGCGGGCGTCGTGCGCGATATCAGGAAGCGGATCGGCGATCAGGTCGAGAAGGGCGAATTGCTGGCCAAGATCGAAAGCAATCAAAGTCTGACCGTTTACGACATCCGGGCGCCGATCTCCGGCACCGTGATCGCCCGCCAGATCTCGCTCGGCGAATACGCGTCCGAACAGAAGCCGGCCTTCACCGTCGCCGACCTCTCGACGGTCTGGGTCGACCTGTCGGTCTATCGACGCGATCTGCCGCGGGTCAAGCTCGGCGACACCGTCATCGTCGATGTCGGCGACGGCGGCGAGCCGATCGAGTCGCAGCTGTCCTACATCTCGCCGATCGGTAGCAGCGATACCCAGAGCGCTCTGGCCCGCGCCGTGCTGCCCAATCCCGGGATGCGGTTGCGGGCCGGCCTGTTCGTGTCCGCCAGGCTGGTTCTGTCGGCCAACGACGTCGCGGTCGCGGTGCGATCCGAAGCCTTGCAGACGCTGGAGAACCGCAGCGTCGTGTTTGTCAGGCATGGCGACAAATTCGAGGCGCGCGAGGTCGAAATCGGCGCGCGCGATCCCGAGCAAGTGGAAATCGTCTCCGGCCTGTCCGAGGGCGACAGATACGCCGCCAAGAACAGTTTCATCGTCAAGGCCGAGTTGTCCAAAGGCTCCGCATCCCATGAACATTAGCGGAGAGTTTCGATGATCGACGCCGTTGTTTCGTTTTCCGTCCGCCACCGTTGGCTGGTGATGATCGGCGTGGTGCTGATGGCTGCGCTGGGAGTCTGGAACAGCACCCGGCTTCCGATCGACGCGGTGCCGGACATCACCAATGTCCAGGTCCAGATCAACACCAACGCGCCGGGCTATACGCCGCTCGAAGTCGAGCAACGCATCACCTTTCCGATCGAAACCGCGATGGGCGGCCTGCCCGAACTAGTGAGCACGCGCTCGCTGTCGCGCTACGGGCTGAGCCAGGTCACGATCGTCTTCAAGGACAAGACCGACATCTATTTCGCCCGGCAGATTGTCAATGAGCGGGTCCAGCAGGTGAAGGATCAGCTTCCGGCCGGCATCGAAACCGCGATGGGGCCGGTCTCGACCGGTCTCGGCGAGATCTATCTGTTCACCGTGGAAGCCAAGGCCGGAGCTACGCGGTCCGACGGCGAGGCCTACAGCCCGACCGATCTGCGCACCATTCAGGACTGGATCATCAAGCCGCAGCTACGCAACGTGCCGGGCGTGGTCGAGGTCAACACCATCGGGGGCTTCGAGAAGCAATTCCACGTGCTGCCGAACCCGGCGCAGCTGATGGCCTATCGGCTCAGCTTCCGCGACGTGATGGCCGCGCTCGCAGCCAATAACGCCAATGTGGGCGCCGGCTATATCGAGCGCAACGGCGAACAATATCTGGTCCGCACGCCGGGGCAGATCGCCAATATCGAACAGATCAAGCAGGTCGTCATCGGATCGCGCAACGGTGTGCCGGTTCGCATTTCCGACGTCGCCGATGTGCGGGAAGGCAAGGATCTGCGCTCCGGGGCGGCGACGCTCAATGGCAACGAGATGGTGATGGGCACCGCGATGCTTCTCATCGGGGAGAACAGCAGAACCGTGGCGCATCGCGTCGCCACCAGGCTCGACGAGATCGGACGCTCGCTTCCGGACGGCGTCGTGGCGCGCGCGATCTATGACCGCACCCATCTGGTCGACGCCACTATCGCGACGGTTCAGAAGAACCTTGTCGAGGGCGCGCTGCTGGTCATCGCGATCCTGTTTCTCATTCTCGGAAACTTCAGGGCCGCGATCGCCACCGCCTTCGTGATCCCGCTGTCGATGCTGTTCACCATCACCGGGATGTTCGAAAACAAGGTCAGCGCCAATCTCATGAGCCTCGGCGCGATCGATTTCGGCATCATCATCGACGGCGCCGTGATCATCGTCGAGAACTGCCTGCGTCTGCTGGCGCATGAGCAGGCGCGCCGAGGGCGCATCCTGACCCGCGACGAACGCTTCGAGACGATTCTCGCCGGCTCGCGCGAGGTGATCCGGCCGAGCCTGTTCGGCACCCTGATCATCGCCGTGGTCTATCTGCCGGTGCTCACCTTGACCGGCGTCGAAGGCAAGATGTTCACCCCGATGGCGCTCACGGTGCTGATCGCTCTGCTCGGCGCCAGCATCCTGTCGATGACCTTCGTGCCTGCGGCCGTAGCCCTGCTGGTCACCGGCCGAGTGTCAGAGAAGGAGAACTGGTTCATGCGCGCCGCGCTGCGCGGCTATGTTCCGCTGCTGGCGCGATCGATCAGATATCGCGGCGCCGTCGCGGTGTTGGCCGCCGTGCTGGTCGTCGTCAGCGGCTTTGCGGCGTCGCGGATGGGGGGCGAATTCATCCCGAGCCTGGACGAGGGCGACATCGCAATCCAGGCGCTGCGCGTTCCCGGCACCAGCCTGACGCAGGCGCTGGAAATGCAGAAACTGCTCGAAAAGCGCCTTCTCAAGATCCCGGAAGTGAAGGAGGTGTTCGCCCGCACCGGGACCGCGGAGGTCGCCACCGACCCGATGCCGCCCTCGATCTCGGATGGCTACGTCATGCTGAAGCCGCGCGGGCAATGGCCGGATCCGACGCGGGCCAAATCTGAGGTTGTCGAAGAGGTCGAGAAAGCGGCCGAGGAAATCGCTGGCAGCAGCTATGAATTGTCGCAGCCGATCCAGCTGCGCTTCAACGAGCTGATTTCCGGGGTGCGCAGCGATGTCGGCGTCAAGATCTTCGGCGACGATCTCGATGTACTGGCGCGGGTCGGCGGCGAAATCCAGGCGGTCCTGCAAAAGGTGCAGGGTGCCGCCGACGTCAAGACCGAGCAGATCTCCGGCCTTCCGGTCCTGACCGTCAAGCTCGATCGCCAGGCCTTGACCCGATACGGCATCAGCGTCGCCGATGTGCAAAACCTCGTCGAGATCGCGGTCGGCGGCAAGAGCGCGGGCCTGGTGTTCGAGGGCGACCGGCGGTTCGAACTGATCGTTCGATTGCCCGAGCATTTGCGCTCCAATGTCGAAGCCATCAAGGCCTTGCCGATTCCATTGCCGCCGCTCGAAGGCGAGGCCAAGGTGACCTCGGCGCTATGGGGCAACTCGCCGCTGGCCCAGATCCGCTACGCGCCGCTGTTCGAACTGGCGCAGATCGAGCTCGCCCCCGGCCCGAACCAGATCAGCCGCGAGGACGGCAAGCGCCGGATCGTGGTGTCGGCAAATGTGCGGGGCCGCGATCTCGGCTCCTTCGTGGCGGATGCCCAGCGTCAGATCGCCGAACAGGTCAAGATCCCGGCGGGGTATTGGACCGGGTGGGGCGGCCAGTTCGAGCAGCTGGTGTCGGCGACGCAACGTCTGACCATCGTGGTGCCGATCGCGCTGTTGCTGATTTTCCTGCTGCTGTTCGTCAGTCTCGGCTCGGTGGCGGATGCAATGCTGGTGTTCAGCGGTGTGCCGCTGGCGTTGACCGGCGGCATCTTTGCGCTGATCCTGCGCGATATTCCGCTGTCGATCAGCGCCGGCATCGGCTTCATCGCACTGTCCGGGGTCGCGGTGCTCAACGGTCTGGTCATCATCACCTTCATTCAGCGATTGCGCGACGAGGGCCACGCGATCGTGGATGCCGTGCGGGAGGGGGCGCTGACGCGGCTGCGTCCGGTGTTGATGACCGCATTGGTGGCGGCACTGGGCTTCGTGCCGATGGCGATTGCGACCGGCGCCGGCGCCGAGGTGCAGCGCCCGCTGGCCACCGTCGTCATCGGCGGCATCATCTCGTCGACCATCCTGACGCTGTTGGTGCTGCCGGCGCTTTACATCCTGTTCCGTCGCGAAACCAGGCGGGTCGCAGCCGCAGACTTTGCTGGCCAAGACCAGGGTGTCCAGTGATAACGGTCTCATTTTCTTAGAGCGTTTTCGAGCGAAGTGGGCGCCGGTTCGCGTGAAGAAAACGCGTCAAAATAAGAATCTAGAGCTCCGGTTCTGATCCTATCAGAACCGGAATTGCTCTAAGCGCTGCCCGCCATTGTTTCGGAAACTCGATCGGGATCGAACGAGGCGCTGCGATCTGCGATCAAGGAACGTCTTGCCGTTTCCCTGTGGTTTCTCTCGGCAAGGGCTTGAACATCGAATTGGGTCCGAAGTCGGAGGCCTTCGGGCTGCCTCGAATTGCCGGCTGGCAGGGCGCTGTCGTTGCGTCAGCCGACGTCAATCTCGTCGCCAAGAGATACGAGATAGTCGGGCAGGGGAGAACGATCGACTTTGGCGAAAATCTCGAAACGCCGAAGCCAGCGCGACGTCGCCTCGTTCAGGTGGATTCGCAGCGAAGCCGTCGCCTTGCGAACGTTTCGTTCAAGCAATTGATCAATGATTTCGAGATGCTCATCAAGCGCGTCGTCCATGTCGCCGCGGGGAACGCGCAGGCTGGCATTGAGCAAGTACAGACTTGGTACGAACAGCAGGTGTGTTCTGCCGAGCGCCTTGACAATCTCTCGATTGGGACAGTGGGCCAGAAGATTGATATGCAGGTCGGTCTCGAGCTGCCCGACTGTACCGATCTCGACCTGCCCGCCGGATATCGTCGACTGAACATTGCTTCGCATGCGCTCCAGCTCTCCGCGCGCGACCAGCGGTGCGGCACGAAGTAAAGCCTCCGGTTCCAATATGGCGCGCATTTCGAACAGTTCACGGATCTTTTCGGCCGATACCCTGGGGGCGATCCAGCGGCCGAGCCCATCCTTGTTCACTTCGCCCAAGCTGTGCATGCGCCCCAGAACGTCGCGCGCAACGGTGCGGCTCACGCCGAAGCATTCGGCGAGCGGTGCTTCAATAATCCGTACGGAATCAAAGAGCACGCGGATGCAGAGTTCCTGCTGGAGTTTCTGATAGACCCGCTCCCATTGCGGGAGGGGCAATATCCGAGATACGTCAAGCGAGGCCGTCCGCCCGACATCGTCGGCTTCCGGACAGCCCGCCACCAGATAGCCGCGGCCGCCCAGCTCCAGAACGATCTTTGCGTCGCACAGCGCCCGTAGTGCGTGCCGGGCGGGAGAACGGCTGATCCCGAAGGCCTTGGCGACTTGCGCTTCGAGCAGCTTCTCGCCGGGACGAATCCGTCCCTCGTCGATCATTCGCTTCAACAACAGAAAAGTGTTCTGCTGCATCGATGTCTTTTCGACCGTGTCGGTCATGGCTGTCGATTGTGGTTTCATTTGCTCGTTCACCGTCCGGGACTCGCGGCGAGAATCGGCCAACGCTGGTCCCGCAATCTCACTTAGCGCAAAACTCGGCAATTCGTCGGTTCAGCAGGCGTGCGGTCGCGGACTCCGCCGCACTGGCCATGATGTGCCCGGCATCGGTATCCACCTGCACCAAGTCGCAATCGCGGATCTGCTCGGCCGCCCAGAGGCCTGCTTCGACAGGATTGTAGAGATCCAGCGAGGGCAGAACAATCAAGGTTCGGGCGCGAATCGCGCGCAAGGCGGCGGCCGTATCGCCCGCAAAACCGGGCGTGCCGCCGACATCGTGCCCGTCATAGGCCCAGGACTGATAGATCCAATCGAGCGGATCAAATCCCTGGTCGATCCAAAGATTGGACCGCGACGTCAGCCATGACCGAACCTCGTCGGGACTCGCAAACTGACGATCGACGCTGGCAGGCGTGCGTGCGCACAGCAGTTGGAGAATGACCGACCAGCTTTCCCATCGCCGCGCGAGCTCGTCCGGGCAAGTAACCGGATCGGGTGCATGGCTCTGCAGGGCGAGCCGCGCCGCGTGGTTGATGGCGCCCGACCAAGCGGTGGATTTGGCCATCGGCGTCATAGCTACGACCTTGTTGACACGCTCGGGATAGGACACCGCCCATTGCAGGGCTTGCATTCCGCCCATTGAGGCGCCGATCACCAGGTCGACGACATCGATGCCGAGATGGTCGATCAGCAATTTCTGACTGTTGACCATGTCGCGAATGGTGAAGCGGGGAAAATCCGTCCTGGCCTGGCGTTGCGACAACGACGGCGAACTGCTCAGCCCGTTGCCGATCGCATCGATCGCCAGAATTCTGGTGCGGCGAGGGTCCAGTGCCTTGCCGTCTCCGATCAGGAAATCCAAGCGGTGATGGCTGCTGCCGATGGCACAGAGGGCAACAGTCACCGGAAGGAGGCTGGCCGGATCTCCATGGACGGCGTAGCTAAGCTCGAAATCGTCGATCGATTCGCCGCTCTCAAGATCCAGCCGTGCTACGCGAAGCCGGTCATGCGGCGCATCGATCCAGTCGGCTTGCATGGGGGGATGCATTAGCTGCAATTCCTAAAATTGAATGACCGAGCGTATTTCAAGGCCGCGGTGGAGCCGGTCCAGGGCGTCATTGATGTCGGCGAGACGGATCCGGCTGGTGATATATTCGTCGAGCTTGAGGTTTCCTGCCAGATAGGCGTCGACCAGCAAGGGAAAGTCGCGCGCCGGAACGGCGCCGCCATAGCTCGCCCGGACGATGTTCTTCTCGCCCATCAAAGAGCCCCACCGCAGCGATAGCGGCTGAGTCGCGGGCAATTTTCCAAGCCAGACCACGCTGCCGCCGGGGCGCACGATGTCGAGGCTCGACTGGAATGCCTGGGGGCTTCCGGCGGCCTCGAACACGAAATCGGCGCCGCGTCCGTCGGTGTGATCGGCGTGTAGCGCCAATAGCGAGTCATCCGCCGTCAGGGTGTGGGTAGCCCCGAGCAGGGCGGCCAAGGTGAGCTTCCGCGGATCGCGGTCGATCGCAATGATGCGCTCGGCTCCCGCCAGTCGCGCACCCTGGATTGCAGATAGTCCAACGGCGCCACAACCGAGGACGCTGACACGCGACCCCTTCACTACTTTGGCGACATTGAGGACCGCCCCGACGCCGGTCATCAGCCCGCAGCCGATCAGACAGGCACGGTCGAAGGGGATATCCTTCGAAACCGGGATGACGCAGTCCTCCGACAGCACGGCCAGTTCGGCGAACGCCCCGGTGTACATCAATTGGTGGATCGGCGTGTCATCGCCAAACAGGCGGGGCTGACCGTCGAAGTGAAACGCGGCGGGCGCATTGTCGCGATATTGCTGGCACAGGATAGGCTGCCGCCTCGCGCAATAGTAACAGTGACCGCAATTTGGATTCCACGACAGGATGGCGTGGTCGCCCGGCCTGCAGCGCTGGACGGCGCTGCCGGTCCATTCCACCACGCCGGCCGCCTCATGGCCGGGGACGACGGGAAGCGGGCCTCCCAACTGTCCCCTGACCGCTTCGAGATCGGTATGGCAAAGGCTCGCGGCCGCAATCCTGACAACGACATCGCTGTCCCGCAGGCCTCTGACGTCCAACGTCTCGATCGACAACGGGGCGTCGAACGTCCTCAGTACCGCGGCCTGAAATGCCATTGTCGCCTAGAACTTCCGTGGTTATGCGGGAACCTGCGCGCCGCGGTAGAGGATCTTCATCGAGCGTTCGTGCTGCCTGCGATGAAAGTCGACCGCCACAGGATCCATGTCGCGGGTGGGGATCGGCTCGTGCTCGAAGGTCGCCTCGGCGTCGACGCCGCGAACCAGCGAGGCGCTGTCTTCTCCTTCGAGCTGACGGACCGATGTCGGCATATAACGGATCGCGAAGCCGATGCGGCGGCGTTTCGAGGGATTGGGGGCCGATCCGTGAATCAGCCGGACATGATGCAGCGACATCTCGCCCGGCTCGAGTTCGAGCATCACCGCCGATTTCGGGTCGACGTCGACGGCGACCTCTTGCCCCCGCGTCAGCATGTTGTTCTTGGAAAACGTGTCACGGTGCGGAATCTGATCCTGCAAATGCGAGCCGGGCACCACCTCCAGCGCTCCGTTCGCCTTGTTGCTTTCGGACAGCGCGATCCAGGCTGTGACCACATCGGGGCTCGACAGGCCCCAATAGGTGGAGTCCTGATGCCACGATACGAAAGACGGATCCTCCGGCTCCTTGATGAAGAAACTGCTGGCCCAGCACAGCAGGTTTTCGCCGTACAGATCTTCGATTGCATCGACGATATGTTCGTCGCGGATCAGCTCATTGAGCCAGGTGAACAGCAGATGGCTGCGGTTGCGGAACGGTCCGCTGAGCGGTCCGCCAGTGCTGCTCTCAAACGCCTCGAGCTCCTTGCGCATGGCGGCGGCGCGGTCCGTCGAGATCGCTCGAACCGGCGCCACATATCCGTCCTTCCAGAAACCATCGATCTGCGCAGACGACAGAACCTTGGGCATTCCTGCTCTCCCTTTTAAAATGTACATTGCATCCACTGTACATTAATGACAGGGTTGGTTGTCAAGCTGATCCTGGCTGCCCCGCCTGTCGGTCGACCGGGATAAAGCGAACAGAGGCGCATTCAAGCGACCCGAAAGCCCAAGGAGAATAGAATGTCGTTCAGCAAGCTTCTCTGGCGGGTCATCCCGCTATCTATCGCGCTGTCCGTCGGCGCCAGCACCAGTGTCTTGGCGCAGAAAAAATACGACGTTGGCGCCACCGACAGCGAGATCAAGATCGGCAACATCATGCCGTATAGCGGCCCGCTTTCCGCCTATGGGGTAATCGGCGAGACCGAAGCCGCCTACATGAAAATGATCAACGACCAAGGCGGCATCAACGGGCGCAAGGTCAATTTCATCTCCTATGACGATGCCTACAGCCCGCCAAAGACTGTCGAGCAGGCGCGCAAGCTGGTCGAGAGCGATGAGGTACTGCTGATTTTCCACGCCCTGGGAACGCCCACCAACAGCGCCATCCACAAATACATGAATGTGAAAAAGGTGCCGCAGCTCTTCGTCTCCAGCGGAGCTACGAAATGGAACGACCCGAAGCACTTCCCGTGGACTACCGGCTGGCAGCCCAATTACCAGAGCGAGGCCCGCATCTTCGCCAGATTCATCCTGAAGGAGAAGCCCGACGCCAAGATCGCCGTGTTCTTCCAGAATGACGATTCCGGCGTAGATTTCAGAAAGGGCTTCAGGGACGGGTTGGGTGAAAAGGCGAACTCCATGATCGTGGCCGAGGAAAGCTACGAGACCTCGGAGCCGACGATCGATTCGCATATCGTCAAAATGCGCTCGGCCAATGCCGACGTCCTCGTCAACTTTGCGACCCCGAAATTCGCCGCGCAAGCCATCAAGAAAATGGCCGAAATCGGCTGGAAGCCGATGCACGTCATGACCAGCGTCTCGATCTCGGTCGCGAGCGTGATGAAGCCTGCCGGCATAGAGAACGGCCAGGGCATTATTTCCGCCACCTATTTGAAGGACCCGACCGACCCCCAGTGGAAGGACGATCCTGGTATCCGTCGCTTCGACGAATTCCTCGCCAAATACTATCCCAAGGGGAATCGTAATGACGTGCTGGTCCTGACCGGATATTCGGCTGCCCAATCCCTCGTCTATGTCCTGAAAGCCTGCGGCGACGATCTGACACGCAAGAACGTCATGAAGCAGGCGGGCTCATTGAAGGATGTCGAACTCGACGGCTTGCTGCCCGGCATCAAGATGAACACCAGCGCCAATGATTTCGGCCCCATTCAGGATCTGCAACTGATCAGATTCAAGGGCCAGAGCTGGGAAAGGTTCGGCGAGATCATATCCGGCCGACAGACGCCCATTGAATCGAACTAACCTCACCACGCCAACTCACCTCATAGAGTGCGTTGGGAAAGCGATAGATCCTCGGCGCCCGCCTTTGGGCGCTGAGTGATCGGCAACATCATGTCGTCGACCACGCTGACGCTGCTGGTTGGGCCGGTGCGGTACATCCTGTCGCCGCGGCTGTCGTCGTGGCCGAGGCGGAGTCGGCCTGTGTCAGTTGGCCGAAGGATCGCTTGCGGTGTCACGCATGCCGATCGCCTGCAGCAGGGTGTCGCGGTCACCCAGGGTCGCGCGCATTTCGGGCTTGTCCAGCCATTCGACGATTTCGGCGATGCAATGGGCGTCGTCGATCCGGACGCGGGCCAGCGCCAGCGCCGGGTCGACGCGGCCGCGTTGGCGGGCGGGTTGATGTGCCAGGCCGGCGAGGTGGAGTTCGCGTAGAGCGTCATCGCGACGCAACGCGATGAGCGGATCCTCGGCGGACTCGGTTTCGCTGAGACTTGCCCGGATGTCGTGCACCCGGGCAAGGATCGGCAGCGTCGCGGCGCCGTCCGGAGTCACCAGAAGTCCCGTACCTTTCGGCTTGCTCGCCGTTCGGCCGGTCCACATCGCCACGGGAATTGCCAGGACAAGACCGACGATGACGGGGGTCATCCACAGCAGCAGTGGCCACGAAACCAGCACGGCCGCGACCGTCATCCCGACGCCGAGCCAGGACGGCGCAGCGTAGCGGCGGGCGATTTCGCGCAGCGGGATGGCGCCGTCGTCGCGATGCTGCACGCTCCAGCCGGAATCACGCCCCATCAGAATTCCGGCGACCGCCGAAGATTGAAACACCATCATCACCGGCGCGGTCAGGCTCGACACCAGGGTTTCAAACAGCAGGCCGCCGGTGGCCCGCCAGCCGCCGCCGAAACCGAGCCGCTGCTCGCGCCGGATCACGACCAGAAACAGCGCCAGCAGCTTCGGGAAGATCAGCAGTCCCATGGTGCCGGCGAACACCCAGGCGGCGCGCACCGGGTCCTGCGCCGGCCAGTGCGGAAATAGCGAATACCCCTTGGGGAAATATTCGGGCCGCACGAACTGCGCCTGCAACGAAATCAGGATGCCGGCGACCAGGAAGGCCAGCCACATCGGGGCGGTGATGTAGGAGCCGATGCCGGTGAGGAAATGCAGCCGCGACACCCAATGCAGGCCGCGCGCCGGCAGCACCTTGCTGTGCTGCAGATTGCCCTGACACCAGCGCCGGTCGCGGGCGGCGAAATCGAGCAGCGACGGCGGGCATTCCTCGTAGGAGCCGCGCAGCGTCGGCGCCATGTGGATGTGCCAGCCGGCGCGGCGCATCAGCGCCGCCTCGACGAAATCATGGCTCAGAATATCGCCGCCGAACGGCTTGCGTCCGGGCAGCGTCGGCAGGCCGGCGGCGGTTGCGAAAGCCGCGACCCGAATGATCGCGTTGTGGCCCCAGTAATTGCTTTCGGAGCCGTGCCACCAGGCGATGCCGGCGGCGATCATCGGGCCGTACATCCGACCGGCAAATTGCTGCAGCCGGGCGAACAGCGTCCGCGCATTGACCACGATCGGCAGGGTCTGAATCAGCCCGACATGCGGATTGCGCTGCATCGCCGCGGCCAGCCGGACCAGGGCATCGCCGGTCATCACGCTGTCGGCATCCAGGATGATCATGCAATCGTAATGGCCGCCGAAGCGTTTGACCCAGTCCTCGATATTGCCCGATTTGCGCGCGTGATTGTCCTTGCGGTGGCGATAGTACAAATTGCCGCCCGCCGCGGCGAGCGCGAGATAGCATTTCTCCTCCGCCACCCACACCGCCGGATCAGTGGTATCGCTCAGGATGAACCAGTCGAATTGCGTGCCGAAGCCGGTCGCGTCGGCCGATTCGCGGGTCGCCTGCAGCCGCGCAAACACCGCCTGTGGCTCTTCGTTATAAGTCGGCATTAGCATCGCGACGCGGAGGGAAAACGCCGGCAGCGGGCCGTCGCCGGCGACGCCGAGATCGTCGCGCCATCCGCTCAGCAGTGCTGCGAAGC
Organism: Rhodopseudomonas sp. BAL398; assembly: GCF_033001325.1. Classification (NCBI taxonomy): domain Bacteria; kingdom Pseudomonadati; phylum Pseudomonadota; class Alphaproteobacteria; order Hyphomicrobiales; family Nitrobacteraceae; genus Rhodopseudomonas; species Rhodopseudomonas sp. BAL398. The sequence goes on along the minus strand of NZ_CP133111.1, from coordinate 3,629,163 downwards.
CGGCCAGCGCTGAGACGAATGACAGCGCCACCCAGGCGAACAGCGCGGCAAACAGCGCCAGCACGATGCCTTCCAGGATAGTGACGCCGCCGACCTGCAGCACCTGATACATCTCGTAGATGCCCGGGCAGGTCACCGCCGCGGTGGCGAGCATGATCAATGCCCGCCGCCAATGGGGAACGCGGGTCCCGATCGCCACGCCTTCGCCAGAGTCATTGCGCGCGACTGTGCCCAATGACTGGACCGGCATGGCGAGCGGCGCTTCCGGCGGCAACGGGTCGCGCGCGGCCGGCGCGCTGGTTTCGATTTCCAGATTCAGCCGGTTCAAGGCGTCCATCGATAGACCCACACTTCGGACAGCGCCGTTTCGCCTTGCATCAGTGAGGCCCGCAATTCGACAGGGGGCGTATCCGGCTTCATGTCGAAGCTGAGCCGCCAGCCGCCGGTCTCGGGATTCGGCTGCGTCACCACATTGCGAATCTCGCCGGTATTGGCCGAGACCATGCCGCGGACGGCCTTGGCGTCGATGCCCTTGAGGTTGTCGCCGATGATGTCGAGCACAAACAGCCGGTCGTCGCCGCGTGCGCTGATCCCGGTGCGCGAAAACCGCGCCAGCGACGAGGGCTTCGGCTTGTCCGGTCCCCAGTGCAGGCGATAGGTGTAGATATGTTCGCCCTTGGCCTTCAGCGCCGTCTTCGGCGCCCAGAACGCCGCGATATTGTCGTGGACTTCTTCCTTGGTGGGGATTTCGATCAGCTGAATCGCGCCTTCGCTCCAGTCGCCGATCGGCTCGGCCCACAGGCTGGGTCGTAATCCGAAGCGGGATTCGAGGTCCTGATAGGCGACGAAGTTTTTCTCGCGTTGCATCAGGCCGAAGCCGCGCGGGTTGAGGTCGGCGAACACGCTGACCTGCAGATCGCGCGGGTTGCACAGCGGCCGCCATAATTCTTCGCCGCGCCCGTTATAGATGGCGAGCCCGTCGGAATCATGAACCGCCGGGCGAAAATCCGGGACCTCGCTGGGGTCGTTTGGTCCGAAGAAGAACATGCTGGTCATCGGCGCCAACCCGGCATGTTCGAGATCGACGCGCGGATACAGCGCCATCTCCACGTCGAATACCGTGGGTTCGCCTGGGCGGATGGTGAAACGATAGGCGCCGGTAACGCTTTTGCTGTCGAGCAGGGCGTGGACGACCATAGATGAGGCGCCCGGCGCCGGCCGTTCCAGCCAAAACGCCTTGAACAGCGGAAACTCCTCGCCGCTGCTCTGCCCGGTGTCGATCGACAGCCCGCGCGCCGACAGGCCGTAATGCTCGCCCTTCGACACCGCGCGGAAATAGCTGGCGCCGAGAAAGACGCAGACCTCGTCATAATAGTCCGGCCGGTTGAGCGGCGTATGGATGCGAAATCCGGCAAAGCCGAGGTCGTCATCGGTTGGCGGCGGAGGCGTCGCGCCGAACGAGAAATCGCCGGGACGATACGGGATCTGCCGCGACTGGCCGTCGGCGACCTCGTGGATCGTCACCCGGTTCTTGTAGAAAAAGCCGCGGTGAAAGAATTGCACCTCGAACGGCAGATGATCGCTGCGCCACAGCGCCTTCTCCGGATCGAAGCGGATCGCCCGGTAGGCATCGTAGTCGAGATCCGACAGCGGCGCCGGCAAT